>CALANM010000128.1 GCA_937926065.1 uncultured Microbacterium sp. | reverse complement strand
TGATCGGCTCGAAGTCGGGCAGGATCAGGTCGACGCCGGGCTGGTGCTCCTCGGGGAAGAGCACGCCGCAGTCGACGACGAGGAGCTTGCCCTCGTACTCGAAGACCGTCATGTTGCGACCGACTTCGCCGAGCCCGCCCAGCGGCGTCACACGGAGCGTGCCGGGTTCGAGAGCGGGCGGTGCGTACACGGTTGTGGGCATGGTCAGCCTTCCGCGGGAGCCGGCAGGGCTCCCGCTCGCTTCGGGATGGATGCCGTCGCCGGCATCCGCTTTTCGATTGTCGATGCTGCCCGGCGTCAGCGGGTCGTGCCGTGCACCTTGGGCAGTGCGCCACCGGCGGCGGCGTTGCGATCAGGACGGAAGTTCGAGAAGTCTGCACCCTCGACGTCCTTGACGAGCGACAGCTCGTCTTCGATGATGGCGGCCTCCCACTCCTCCGGCCCCACGAGCGGCAGACGCACGCGCGGGCTGGAGATGCGGCCGAGGCCGTGCAGGATGTACTTCGCGCTCACGGTGCCGGGGACATGCGTCATGACGGCGCGCACGAGCGGCTCGAGCTTCTTGTGGGCCGCGGTCGCCGACGCGAGGTCGCCGCGGTTCACGGCGTCGACGATCGTGCGGTACGGCGCGGGGGCGATGTTCGCCGTGACGCCGATGAGGCCCGAGGCGCCGATCGACAGGTGCGGAAGCACATTGGCGTCGTCGCCCGAGAAGTACAGCAGGTCGGTCTGGTTGAGCACGCGGCTGACCTCGCTGAAGTCGCCCTTCGCATCCTTGATCGCGAGGATGTTCGGGTGCTTCGCGAGGCGGAGGATCGTCTCGTACTTGATGGGAACACCCGTGCGGCCCGGGATGTCGTAAAGGATCACCGGGAGGTCGGTCGCGTCCGCGACCAGGCGGAAGTGCGTGAGGATGCCGGCCTGCGTCGGCTTGTTGTAGTACGGCGTCACGATCATGATGCCGTCGGCGCCGGCCTTCTCGCTGGCCCGGTAGAGCTCGATCGCGTGGGCGGTCTCGTTCGAGCCCCCGCCCGTGATGATCTTCGCGCGACCGCTCGAGACCGACTTGCCGACCTCGACGAGCTTGAGCTTCTCGGCATCCGTCAGGGTGCTGGTCTCGCCCGTCGTGCCGGTGACGACGATGCCGTCGGCCCCCGCCGTGATGACGTCGTCGATGTGCTTCTCGACGGCGGGCCAGTCGACCTCGCCGTCGGCCGTCATGGGAGTGACCAGCGCGACGAGTACCTGTCCGAACGGGTTGCTCGTGTGCGTCATGCCCACCAGGCTATCGGTTCACCGCCCCGGCTGCCGTGCATCCCGTCAGCGTCCCGTGCGGGCCAGGCGGGCGGCGAGCGCTGCCGGCAGCAGGCGGACGAGCCCCACCAGCGCCTTGTAGCGCAGAGTGGGGATCGACACCGCCTTGCCGCGGGCGGCGTCGCGGAGCGCCTCGCGGACGACGTCGGGCGCGGTGAGCCACATCCATCCGGGCACACCCTCCTGCCCAGGAGGGAGGCCGAGCCGCTCGTGGAAGTTCGTGTGCGTGAATCCCGGGCAGACCGCCGTGACCGTCACAGGACGGTACTGCGCGTTCGCCCACCGGCTGAACGAGACGACCCACGCCTTCACCGCGCCATAGGTCCCCCGCGGCATGAAGGCCGCGACCGACGCGACGTTGACGATGCGGCCGCTCCCCCGCGCGATCATCGGAGTCAGGGCGGCGTGCGTGAGGTGCATCGTCGCGCGCACATGCAGATCGAGGTGACGGTCTTCGTCGGCGATGTCATTGCGCTCGAAACGCAGATCGAGCCCGAAGCCCGCATTGTTGACCAGCACCCCGATCGGATCCTCCGCGTCACGCAGCCGCGCCTCGACGACGGCCAGCCCCTCAGAGGTCGTCAGGTCGGCCACGAGCACCTCTGCATCCACGCCGTGCGCCTCCTGCACCTCCGCCGCGATCCGCTCGAGCGCTGCCCGGTCTCGCGCGACGAGCACGAGGTCCGCGCCCGTCGCCGCCAGCTGACGCGCGAACTCCCTTCCCAGCCCGGAGCTCGCTCCCGTGATGAGTGCCGTCTTCGCCATGCGGTCAGCCTAGAGCCGCACGGTCAGCGGGATTCAGATCCTGCGCTCGTGCCGCACGAAGCGATACCGGATGCCGCTGCGCGACTCCTGCCAGTCGCCCTCTTCGACGATGGGCAGGACGTCACGACGAGGAGCGTGCGTGTCACCGTCGACGTCGAGGTCGAGCTCGGTGACCTCCAGCACGTCGGCGCGCTCGATCGCCACGCTGTACAGCTGGCCGCCGCCGATGACCCACACCATGTCGACATCGCCCGCGAGATCGAGCGCCGCGTCGAGGTCGGACGCACGTTCCGCGCCGTCGGCCGTCCACTCGCCATTGCGCGTGACCACGATGTTGCGGCGCCCCGACAGCGGGCGGAACCGCTCGGGGAAGGACTCCCAGGTGCGGCGACCCATGACGACGGGCGCACCCATCGTCATGTCACGGAAGTGCGCGAGGTCCTCGGGCACGTGCCACGGCATCCCGCCGCTCTGCCCGATGACGCCGCCGTGGGCCTCGGCCCAGATGAGGCCGACGCGGGTCATACCGCGACGGCTCCGCGGATGGCGGGGTGGTGCTGATAGCTCTCCAGCACGAAGTCGTCGAAGCGGTAGTCGAAGATCGAGCCGGGGGTGCGGGCGAAGCGCAGCGTCGGGTAGGGGTAGGGCTCGCGCGTCAGCTGCTCCCGCACCTGCTCGATGTGGTTGTCGTAGATGTGGCAGTCGCCGCCGGTCCACACGAAGTCGCCGGGCTGGAGGCCTGTCTGCTGCGCGATCATCATCGTGAGCAGCGCGTAGGAGGCGATATTGAACGGGACGCCCAGGAACATGTCGGCGCTGCGCTGGTAGAGCTGGCACGAGAGCTTCCCGTCGGCGACGTAGAACTGGAACAGCGCGTGGCAGGGCGCGAGGGCCATGTCGGGGATGTCAGCCGGGTTCCACGCCGAGACGATGATGCGGCGAGAGTCAGGGTTGGTGCGGATCTGATCGACCACCTGCGAGATCTGATCGATGTGCCCGCCCGACGGCGTGGGCCACGAGCGCCACTGCACCCCGTACACGGGACCGAGCTCGCCCTGCGCGTCGGCCCACTCGTCCCAGATGGTGACGCCGTTCTCGCGGAGCCACGTGACATTCGACTCGCCTCGGAGGAACCACAGAAGCTCGTAGGCGATCGACTTGAAGTGCACGCGCTTCGTGGTGATGAGCGGGAACCCCTTCGACAGATCGAAGCGGATCTGACGCCCGAAGACGCTCGTGGTGCCGGTGCCGGTGCGGTCGTCTTTGTGGACGCCCTCCTCCAGCACGGAGCGCAGAAGATCCTCGTAGGGCGTGGGAACGGATGCCGCGGTCACGCCTGCCAGACTACCGGCCGCCTCCGACGCCGGGACGGTGACGCGCGAGGCGGATATACGACATGACGGCCCGTTCAGGCGCGCAGAACACTACGCTGGTGGGTTGTGAATCTCGTCGAAGCCCTCTGGATCCTCGCCGCGCTGCTCGCGGCGACCATCGGCATCTTCCTGCGCTGGCGGGAGAACCAGCCCCGTCGGCACGACCCCGATGAACTGGTCGACCCCGCCAGGCTGGGAGCGCCTCCGCTGGGCGAGCACGCCACCCTCCTGCAGTTCAGCACCGAGATGTGCGCGCGCTGCCCGGGCGTCCACCGGCTGCTCAGCGAGATCGCCCGCTCGCAGGCCGGCGTCGCGCACTTCGACATCGACCTGACGCACCGCCCCGACATCGCCGAGCACTTCCACGTGCTTCAGACCCCGACCACGTTCATCCTCGACAGCAGGGGCGCGATCCGCACGCGGTTCAGCGGCGCTCCCAGCCGCCACGTCGTGGAACTCGAACTGGCACGGGTCACCGGCGCCGCCGTCGACGCCTGACGGCATCCTCCGATTCGGTTCCCTCCGCTCACGCGCCGGTCTACGCTCAGGGGAAGGCGCATCGCGCCAGCCCCGAAAGCGACCAGGAGGACTGACATGAGTGTGACGAGCGAAGCGACCACCAGCTGGAAGGGGAGCCTTGTCGAAGGCTCGGGAGAGATCGCCCTGGAGAGCTCCAACCAGGGTCCCCTGCCTGTCAACTGGAAGGCCCGCAGTGAGGGATCGACGTCGGTGACGACGCCCGAGGAGCTGCTCGCGGCCGCGCACTCGTCCTGCTTCAGCATGGCGCTGTCGCACGCGCTGGCCCAGAACGGCACCCCGCCCGAGTCGGTCGAGACCACCGCGTCGGTCACCTTCATCCCCGGCACCGGCATCACCGGCTCGCACCTGAACGTCAACGCAGTGGTCCCCGGCCTGTCGGCGGACGAGTTCACTCGCATCGCCGAAGAAGCCAAGACCGGCTGCCCTGTCTCGGCCGCGCTCACCGGCATCGAGATCACCCTCGAGGCGACGCTTGGCTGAATCCGGCGACGCCCGACGCGTCGTCGTGGCGGGAGCGTCCGGCCTCATCGGCCGGGCGCTCGTCGCCTCACTGCACGCTGACGGCATCCCCGTGACACGCCTCGTCCGCCGCGAGGCGCAGGCCGAGGATGAGGTCTCCTGGGATCCGGCATCGCGCCGCCTGCCGCCGTCCGCGCTGGAAGGCGCGCGCGCCGTCGTCTGCCTGAACGGCGCGAGCATCGGCCGGTTTCCGTGGACGAAGCGCTACCGGCACGAGCTCCTCTGGTCGCGCATCCAGCCGACGCAGGCCATCGCGACCGCGGTGCGCGCGCTCGGCGATGACGCGCCGGCGTTCGTCTCGGCCTCGGCGGTGGGCTACTACCCCTCGTCGCCGGGAACAGTGCTCACCGAAGACTCGCCGCGCGGAGACACGTTCCTCGCCGATCTGTGCGCCGAATGGGAAGGCGCCGCCCGGCACGCCGGTGACCGCACCCGGGTCTCCCTGCTGCGCACGGCGCCGGTCGTCCACCCCGACGGTGTTCTCAAGCCCCTCCTCCGGCTGACCCGTCTGGGAGTCTCCGGTCCGATCGGCAGCGGCCGCCAGGCGTGGCCGTGGATCTCGCTCGACGACGAGGTGGCGGCCATCCGTCACGTCATCGACCGGGAGATCGAAGGGCCCGTGAACCTCACCGGTCCAGAACGTGCGACCGCGAACGACCTCGGGTTCGCTCTTGCGCGCCGCATGAACCGCCCCTACCTCGTCCGGGCGCCGGAATGGGCCGTGAAGCTCGTGCTCGGAGACGACGCCACCGAAGCGCTGCTCACCAGCGACATGCACGTCGTGCCCGAGAAGCTCGCGGCATCCGGGTTCGTCTTCCGGCATCCGACCGTCGAAGCCGCGATCGAAGCGGCTGTCCCCGCCTGACACGACGCCGAGCAGCGGTCGCCGTTCAGCGCTCGGCGCGCTCCAGCGAGATCGCCTTGCGCGCCGCCTGCCGGGCGCGCGTGCGGTCGCCGGCGCCGTCATAGGCGAGCGCGAGGCGATACCAGGCCCGCCAGTCGTCGGGGTGGGCCTGCACGTCGTCGCGATAGCCGGGGAACAGCGCCTCGGCCTGAGCGCGGTCGGGCTTTCCGCTCTGCCGCACCTCGACCTCGTCGGTGGGGAGGCCGCCCTCGGCCTCCAGCCGCTTGCCGAGCGCCTGCGCACGCATTCCGAAGCGGAGCTCCCGCCACAGGCCCCAAGCCGCCACGACAGGCAGGAAGAAGAGCACCGCGCCCATCGCGATGCCCACCGGCTGCCCCGAAGTGAGCAGGAGCCATCCCCGGTGGGCGACGAGCGCGATGTACAGGGCCAGCACGGCCGCCATCACGAAGACGCCGAGACGCGTGCTCATGCGCCGGTGGCGCGAGCGACCTGCCCCGGCACGTCGCCCTCGTCGACGGGCTCGTCGGCGTGCGAACTGGGCGCACGGAACCCGATGTCGATGAAGCTGTCGAGCCCGACCGTCACACCGTGGGCGTCGCGCGCGGCGGCGAGGGCAACACGGATGCCGTGAGCGTAGGCGGCGGCAGGATCGGTCGTGTCGTGGACGATCGTGAGCGACTCTCCCGCACCCGACAGGATCGTCTCCTGGCGCGCGATCACTCCCGGCCGACGCAGCGAGTGGATCGGAACGCTCGCCACCTGCTGGCCGCGGGCACGCTGATCGACATACGGCGACTCGACCGGTCCGACTCCGCTGCGGGCGGCGGCGATCAGCTCGGCCGTGCGCACCGCGGTCCCGCTGGGCGAATCGATCTTGGTCTCACGGTGCGCCTCGACGATCTCGATCGAGGGGAAGAAGGGCGCCGCGGCGGCGGCGAGCGCCGAGCCGATGACCGAGCCGAGCGAGAAGTTCGGGATGAAGACCACTCCGGTCGTCGTGCCTTCGAGGAGCGGGCGCACCAGGGCGATGCGCTCGGCCGACCAGCCGGACGTGCCGACGAGCACGTTGATGCCGCGTTCGATGGCGGCCCGCACCACGTCGACCGACACCGCCGGCGTCGACGCATCGACGACGAGGTCGGCGCCATCGATCTCCGAGAGATCGCTCGACGACCCCAGCACGGACATCACTTCGAAGTCGGGGCTCTCGTCGATGACCCGGCGGATGATGCTGCCGAGCTTGCCGGTACCGCCCACCAGGGCGACTCGCGTCGTCGTCATTCCCCCAGCCTACGGGCCGTGCACGCGGCGGCAGGTAGCCTCGACGGCATGGTGAAACTCGAGGCGGTGCCCGCCGACCACCCTCGCGCGCGCGCTCTGCTTGCCGACTACTTCGCGATGCGCGGAGAGGCGTTCCCCCAGGGCCAGACGTACCGGCCCGTATTCCCCGATACCGCGGTCTTCACTCCCCCGGCAGGCGTCTTCCTCGTCGCAGTCGACGGTCAGACCGACGTCGGATGCGGCGGCATCCGTCGCATCGCAGACGGGCCGTCCGGTCCCCGCTACGAGGTCAAGCACCTGTTCCTGCGGCCCGAGACCCGCGGCCGCGGCTGGGGGCGCGTGCTGCTGAGTGCGCTCGAAGCCCAGGCGCGTGACTGGGGCGCGTCCGAGGTCGTGCTCGACACCCACCACACTCTGACGGCCGCGGGCGCCCTGTACGCCAGCAGCGGCTACGTCTCGATCGAGCCGTACAACGACAACCCGAACGCGACCCGCTGGTACGGCAAGACGCTGACCTGAGGCGTCAGTCGACGAGCTGGCGGATCGCATGCTCCGCCATCGCGCGGAGGCCCGGGTCGTCGCCGTCGTGGACGAGGGCGGCGAACGACGCGGCCCAGCCCTTCGCACGCGTCCACGTGTCCTCGTCGTAGCGACCGGCGAGGCGCTCGCGGAAGCGGGTGCGTCCGTGAGCGGTGAAGCCGGTCCACGCGATCGCGAGGTCGCAGGCGGGATCTCCCCCGCATATGTCGCCGAAATCGATCAGGGCGACCAGCGTGCCCCCGTCGACGATGAGGTTTCCGGGGTGGATGTCGCCGTGCACCCACACCGGGTCTTCGTCCCACTCCGGTGCGGCGACAGCCCTCTGCCAGAACTCGAGCAGCTCCGGAAAAGGCACGAGCCGGTCACGCACCGCGGTGTCGCGCGAGCGCATCGGCACACCGCGCACGGGATTGAACGGAGCGTCGGCGGGCGCGGGACGGTGCAGCGCCAGGAGGACGTCGGCGAGCTCGTCGGCGAACGCATCGCGCTCGACCGGAGCGAGATCGAGCATGCGGATGCCGTCGAACCACGGCACGACGCTCCACCGCCACGGGTAGTCGCCCTCGGGAGCCCCGACGGCGACGGGAGCGGGGATCGGCACCGGCAGCCGCGCAGCGAGCTCCGGTAGCCACCGCTGCTCGTGCTCGACCAGCTCCGCCGCGGCAAGCCTGCGCGGCAGCCGCACGGCGAGACGGTCGCCGAGACGGAACACCTCGTTGTCCCACCCGTTCGCGAACGGCTCGAGGCGATCGCGCAGATGCGGGAACTGGGATGCCAGCAGGCCGTCCACGTCACCGGCCGTGAGCGTCACCTCTGCGTCGGGCGCGGCCGCCATGGCGATCAGACTCGCGGAGTCTCGGGCAGGCCCGTGCGCAGCTCCATCGGCAGGTGGGCGAGGTCGTTGTGCGACACGAGGGTCCACGGGCGTCCCGGACGCTGGGCGAGCACCGTGAGCCCGCAATGCGCCTGCGTGAGCGTCAGCCACCTCCACGTGGGCGCGTCGAGCACCTCCCGCACGAACCAGGCGATGACGAAGTTATGCGTGATGAGCAGCTCGTGGGCGCCAGGCTTGCGCACGAGGAACTCCGCCACGGCATCCGACATCTGCGCCGAGCCTGCCTCGATCTCGGCCTCGGTGATGCTGCCGAAGAACGCCTCGTACACCGCCGGGGTGTCGGGCGTCATGCCGGTCGGGACGCAGTCGAACAGCAGCGCAGACGGCTCGGGCTCGACGCTCGTGAGGCGGTCGGCGACAGCGCGCGCAGTCTCGGCGGCTCGCTCGAGCGGCGAATGCCACACACCGGACAGCGGCACTCCGGACAGCCGGTCGGCAAGCAGCTCCGCCTGCCGCTTTCCGCGCGGCGAGAGCGGACCGTCTTCGAGGCCGTGCTCGGCATCCAGGTGCTCGCCATGGCGCACAAGGTACAGATAGTGCGTCACGTGCGTCTCGATTCGTGCGGGGCCGGGGGTGACTTCCACCCTACGACAGCCTCCCGAGGATCACTCCGACGCGCGCGCGATCTCAGCGAGATGCGTGCGGCTGAGGGGCACTCCGACGCCCTGCATCATCTCCTCGACGTGGGCGACGGCGAACACGTTCACGATGGGCGCGGTGATGACCCGCTGCGCCAGCAGCCACGCGATCGCCACGGCGGCCGGACGCACGGAAAGCTCCTCGGCGATGCGGTCGAGCGCGCGCAGTGTTCGGGCGCCGCGGCGGTTCATCGCGGCGGCCAGCTGCGCGCCCCGGACCGTCGACCCGACCCGCGAGCGCGAGCGGTGCGCCCCGGCGAGGTAGCCGTGCTCGAGCGCCTGGGACGATGTGACGGCGATGTTCTGCGCGCCGGCGACCAGTCGCAGGTCACCGTCGAAGTCCTGCCGCCGGAGGATGTTGTAGGGCACATCGAGCACCGTCAGGCGCGGATAGCCGGCCGACGCGAGGATGCGAGCCTCGACGAGCTGAGCGGCGGTGTAGCCGAACGCGCCGACGGCGCGGACCTTGCCGGTCTCGACGAGCCAGTCGGCGGTCGCGAGGGTGTCTTCCAGCGCGGTGGTCGAGTCTGAGGTGGCGTCGAGGTAGAGCACGTCGATGCGGTCGGTCTGCAAGCGCGTGAGGGACGCCTCCACCGAGCGGATGAGGTTGATCGAGCCCAGCCCCGGATGATCGGCATGGTGACCGACGCGCACGCCCACCACGAGCTCATCGCGGAGAGAGCGCAGGCGCATCCACTGTCCGATGATGTGCTCGCTGCGGCCCGAGCTGTAGCCGTCGGAGGTGTTGAGCGCATTGCCGCCGCGCTCGACGTATGCGTCGAGGATGCGGTTCGCCTCGCCTGAGTCGACATGCCAGCCGAATTCGCTGCCGCCGAGGATGAGCGGAAAGATCCGCAGCCCCGTCTCGCCGAGCTCGACACGCACTCCCTCGCCCACGCCCGGTCCCTGCACGGGGATCGGAGCGGAGGGGTGTTCGAGGCCGGCTGAACCGCCAGGGTGAGGGGGCGTCGTCACGCGGGTGGGCGAGCGGGGATCCGCCGATCCTGCTCCGAAGAATCCCACCACCATTCACCTCCCGGCCATTGTGGAGATGCGTGGAACCCACGCATCCTCCGATGCGCTACTTCCGAGGTTAGGGGTCGCCGTGGACACGGCCGCCGGAATGCCCCGAACGGCAGGTAAACATTCGATAACGCTTTGCCCCACCCGTACACGGAGTCGTACGGCAGCCGGATGCCAGCAGGCGATCTGCGGTTCTGCGCCCGCGCCCGACGAAACGACGGATGCCCGCCCCCTGGAGAAGGGGCGGGCATCCGTTTCGCACAGGGGCGTCGCGAGGGTCAGGCCTCGGCGACGATCTCCACGACTGCCGCATCGGCGTCGGCCTGCTCCTCGAGCACCGGCTCGAGGGACAGCTTGCCGCGGTCGTCGATCTTCGTGATGCGGACCAGGAGCTTCTGCCCCACGCCGAGCACGTCCTCGACGTTCTCCACGCGCTTGCCACCGGCGAGCTTACGGACCTCACTGACGTGCAGCAGGCCGTCCTTGCCGGGGAGGAGCGAGATGAACGCGCCGAACGCGGCGATCTTCACGACGGTTCCGAGGAACTGCTCGCCGACCTCCGGGTTGGTGGGGTTGGCGATCGCGTTGACCTGAGCGCGGGCAGCCTCGGCCGAGGGGCCGTCGGTCGCG
Source organism: uncultured Microbacterium sp. (assembly GCA_937926065.1). Lineage (GTDB taxonomy): Bacteria > Actinomycetota > Actinomycetes > Actinomycetales > Microbacteriaceae > Microbacterium. The sequence continues at coordinate 5,778 of CALANM010000128.1, read as the reverse complement.
CCGATGTAGACGGTGCCGTCCTCCTCGATGGAGATCTGAGCGCCCGTCTCGTCCTGGATCGCGTTGATCGTCTTGCCCTTGGGACCGATCAGCTCGCCGATCTTGTCCACCGGGATCTGGACGCTGATGACGCGAGGCGCCGTCGGAGCCATCTCGTCGGGTCCGTCGATCGCAGCGTTCAGGACGTTGAGGATCGTGAGGCGAGCCTCCTTGGCCTGCGTGAGCGCGGCGGCGAGGACCGACGACGGGATGCCGTCGAGCTTCGTGTCGAGCTGGATCGCCGTGACGAACTCGCTCGTGCCGGCGACCTTGAAGTCCATGTCACCGAGAGCGTCTTCGGCGCCGAGGATGTCGGTCAGGGCGGCGTAGCGCGTCTGACCGTCGACCTCGTCGGACACCAGGCCCATGGCGATGCCGGCGACCGGAGCGCGCAGCGGCACACCTGCGTTCAGCAGCGACAGCGTCGACGCGCACACCGAGCCCATGGACGTCGAGCCGTTGGAGCCGAGAGCCTCGGACACCTGACGGATCGCGTACGGGAACTCCTCGCGGCTGGGCAGCACCGGAACGAGCGCGCGCTCGGCGAGGAAGCCGTGGCCGATCTCGCGACGCTTGGGGCTGCCGACGCGGCCGGTCTCGCCGGTCGAGTAGGGCGGGAAGTTGTAGTGGTGCATGTAGCGCTTGCTCGTCGTGGGCGACAGCGAGTCGATCTGCTGCTCCATCTTGAGCATGTTCAGCGTCGTGACACCCAGGATCTGGGTCTCGCCGCGCTGGAAGATCGCCGAGCCGTGGACACGCGGGATGACCTGCACCTCGGCGTCGAGCGGACGGATGTCGGCCAGGCCACGACCGTCGATGCGGACGCCCTCGGAGAGGATGCGGCCGCGGACGATCTTCTTCGTGACCGACTTGTAGGCGTTGCCGAACTCGGCCAGCGCCGACTCGGGCAGCTCGCCGGCGTCGACGGCGGCGGCCAGCTCGGCCTTGACGCGGTCCTTGACGGCATCGTCGGCGTTCTGGCGCTCCTGCTTGTCGGCGATCTGGTAGACGCCGACGAGCTCCTCGTAGGCGCGCGAGTTGACGAACTCGAACGTCTCGTCCGCGTACGGCGGGAAGACGGGGTACACGCCCGGCTCGCGGGACGACTTCGACGCCATGTCGGCCTGAGCCTCGCAGAGCTGCTTGAGGAAGGGCTTCGCGGCCTCGAGGCCCTGAGCGACGATCTCCTCGCTGGGCTTGACGGCGCCGGCCTTGATGAGGTTCCAGCTGTTCTCGGTGGCCTCGGCCTCGACCATCATGATCGCGACGTCGCCGTCGGGCAGGACGCGACCGGCGACCATCAGGTCGAACACGGCCTCCTCGACCTGCGCCTGGTTCGGGAACGCGACCCACTGGTCCGCGTGCTCGCCGTGCCCCGGGATGAGCGCGAGACGGACACCGGCGATGGGGCCGGAGAACGGCAGACCGGAGATCTGCGTCGAAGCGGATGCCGCGTTGATCGCGAGCGCGTCGTAGAACTCGCCCGGCGCGATCGAGAGCACCGTGACGACGATCTGCACCTCGTTGCGGAGACCGTCGACGAACGACGGACGCAGCGGGCGGTCGATGAGACGGCAGACGAGGATCGCCTCGGTGGAGGGGCGGCCCTCGCGGCGGAAGAACGAGCCGGGGATCTTGCCGGCAGCGTACGAGCGCTCCTCGACGTCGACGGTCAGCGGGAAGAAGTCGAACCCTTCGCGAGGGTGCTTTCCGGCGCTGGTGGCCGACAGGAGCATGGTCTCGTCGTCGAGGTAGGCGGCGACAGCGCCCTGCGCCTGCTGCGCGAGGCGACCGGTCTCGAACCGGATGGTGCGGGTGCCGAAGCGTCCGTTGTCGAGGACGGCTTCGGCGGCGGTGATTTCAGGACCTTCCAAGAGGTCTCTCCTTCTTTGTTTAGACTCGCACGCGCGTTTCGCGCACGAGGTCGTGCGAAGGAGCAGGAACAGGCAGATCTCGACGCGCGACCTCGTCGCGGGATTCGTCAGCGCTGGCCACCAGTCGAAAGTCACCGTGCGAGACGGGAACCCACCACAGGGGACCAGCTTCCTGCCGGCCTGCTCCAGATTCTCAATGAGTCATTGAGAGCTCAGTGTTCAATTGAGCGGCTGCCACACGGGCAACCTTCCCCAGCCTACCAGCAGCCCCCTCATCTGCGTATCGTGGGGCGCATGAGCACGGAACACGACGGTGGCGCCGCAGCCGCCGATGACCTCAAGCGCAAGTTCAAAGAGGCGCTCGAGAAGAAGAACGCCCATCACCGCGAAGGAGAGGCCCATCTGAACGGGGACTCCGCCGTCCACGGCACTCACGGCGCCATGACCAAGCGGGAGTTCCGGCGCAAGAGCGGCTGACCGCAAGACGCGACGGCCCGGGCCCCCTGCGGAGCCCGGGCCGTCTGCTGTCGGAGGACATCGTCGCGGGCGACGCGCGCGCGATGCTCGGCGAATCGGAGCTGCGGGCGACGGTGGCTGACAATGGAGGGATGAGCTTCCCCCGCATCGCCATGCCCGCTCGCCTCTCCGACGCGAAGGGCGCCGACGCCCGGGTCGCACTGGCGAATGCGATCTTCGACGACGTGGCCGAGCTCGTGCGGGCAGAGGACCTGGATGTCGTGGTGGTGCGCGACGCCGACCTCGACGGCTTCGACGGACTCGTGCTTCCCGGAGGCGGAGACGTAGACCCGGCTCGCTACGGCGGCGACGCGTCGGCCCCGCTCTACGACGTCAACCCCGCGCAGGACGAGCTGGACTTCGGGATCCTGGCCGCGGCCCTCGAGCGCGGACTGCCCGTGCTCGGGGTGTGCCGCGGCCTTCAGGTGCTGAACGTCTCGCTGGGCGGCACGCTCGTCGAAGACCTTCCGGCTTCATCGGTCGTCCACCGTCCCGCCGCGCGCCGCGGCGGCCTGGCGTGGGCCTGGCACACTGTCGAGATCCTCTCCTCGTCGCGGCTGCGCGAGAACGTGGGGTCGGACACGATCTCCGTCGCGTCCGGCCACCACCAGGCCATCGGCGCGCTGGCCGACAGTCTGGTGGCGACGGCGACTGCCGCGGACGGCGTCGTCGAGGCCGTCGAGCACGAGTCCGCTCCGGTCCTCGCCGTGCAGTGGCACCCCGAGGCCGAGGGCACCCCCGTCGAGCTGGCCGCGGCCCCGTTCGCCGTCTTCGCCGACCTGGTGCACGCGCACCGCTCGGCATCCGTCTCCGGCTGACGGGCCGCGCCTGCCGAGGACTACTCCCCTGCCAGCCCGCCCAGCAGGTGCCCGAACGAGCGCCCTTCGCCGAGGTAGTTCGCCGGGTCGAACGGATCGCTGTCCGAAGCCGTCTCACGGCGTGCGACAGCCTCGGCGAGCTCGCGCGCACCGCGCTCGATGCGAGCCGACAGCGGCGCGACGTCGTCCGCGTTCGCACCCCAGTCGCTGGACGCCGCAAAGACCCCCGTCGAGACGGGCTCAGCATGCAGATACGTGAACAGCGGCCGGATCGCGTAGTCGATCGCGAGCGAGTGACGGGCCGTTCCCGCGTTCGCTCCGATGAGCACGGGCACGCCGCGCAGCGCGTCGGGGTCGAGCACGTCGATGAACGACTTGAACAGACCCGAGTAGCTCGTCGAGAAGATCGGCGTGACCGCGATGACGGCATCGGCCGACACGACGGTGTTGATGGCCGATTCCAGTGCCGGCGGAGCGAACCCCGTCAGCAGGTTGTTCGTGATGTCGTGCGCGTGGTCGCGCAGCTCGATCGTATCGACGGTGGCCTGGATGCCGTTGCCGTCGGGCCCGTCGATCTGGGCGAGCGCCTTGACAGTCGCCGCGGCAAGGCGATCGGCGAGCATGCGGGTCGACGACGGGTTGGACAGGCCTGCCGACACGACGGCGATGCGTCGTGCCCGAGGAGCAGCGGCGGCGTTCATCGGGAGCCCCCGAGTCCGAAAGCGGAGCCTGCGGGGGTGGGTGTGTCCTGATAGGGCGACGGTCCGCTCAGGTTGTCACCGCGGTTCGCGCGGGGCCGCGCCTCGCGCACGGGGCCGTCGCCATACACGGCGCGAACTCGTGCGGCGTGCGTCGGCGCGTCGGGCACGGATGCCGGACGGTTCTGCGCGAGCTCCTTGCGGAGGACAGGGACGACCTCGCCTCCGAGGAAGTCGAGCTGTTCGAGCACGGTCTTCAGCGGCAGCCCGGCGTGGTCCATGAGGAAGAGCTGACGCTGGTAGTCGCCGAAGTGGTCGCGCATGCCGGCGTAGCGGTCGATGACCTGCTGCGGCGAGCCGACGGTCAGCGGCGTCATCTCGGAGAAGTCCTCGAGCGACGGGCCGTGACCGTAGACGGGTGCGTTGTCGAAGTACGGACGGAACTGCGTGACGGCATCCTGCGAGTTCTTCGCCATGAACGCCTGGCCGCCCAGACCGACGATGGCCGTCTCGGGACCGCCATGGCCGTAGTGCTGCCACCGCTGGCGGTAGAGCGTGATGAGTCGCTGGTAGTGCTCGGCGGGCCAGAAGATGTTGTTCGCGAAGAAGCCGTCGCCGTAGTAGGCGGCCTGCTCGGCGATCTCCGGCGTGCGGATCGAGCCGTGCCACACGAACGGCGGCACGCCATCGAGCGGGCGAGGCGTCGAGGTGAAGCCCTGGAGCGGGGTGCGGAACTTGCCCTCCCAGTCGACGACGTCTTCGCGCCACAGCTTGTGCAGCAGCGCGTAATTCTCGATCGAGAGAGGCAGTCCCTGGCGGATGTCCTTGCCGAACCAGGGGTAGACGGGTCCGGTGTTGCCGCGCCCGAGCATGAGATCCATGCGACCGCCGGACAGATGCTGGAGCATCGCGTAGTCCTCGGCGATCTTGACGGGGTCGTTCGTCGTGATCAGCGTGGTCGCGGTCGAGAGGACGAGCCGCTCGGTCTGAGCCGCGATATAGGCGAGCGTGGTCGTGGGCGAGCTCGACCAGAACGGCGGATTGTGGTGCTCGCCGAGCGCGAAGACGTCGAGCCCGACCTCTTCGGCGTGGCGGGCGATCTCGACGGTCGCGCGGATGCGCTCAGCCTCGCTGGGCGTGTGTCCGGTCGTCGGATCCTGGGTGATGTCGCTGACCGTGAAGATGCCGAACTGCATCCCCGAGTCGGTCGGTGTGGTGGTCTCGCTCACGGTCTCTTCCGCTTCCTGGATGCTCGTGGCATCCGATTCATGCAAGTGAATGTATCCCTTGCAACGCGATCGCGTCCACAGTATTCCCGACCGCGCCGAACCGGCCCGGGGACCGTGAACGGATCCTCGGGATCACGCGTGCGGCGTCGCGGGGATGATGCGACGAGCCATGCGGACGACCCACACCAGCAGCAGCGCGACGATCACGACGTCGGTCGCGATGTACAGGTAGTGGAGCACGGACGGGCCGGGGTCGCCACCGGAGATGACGATGTCGCTGCGGGCGCTCAGTGCAGGGCGGATCGCCGCCGACTGGACGATCAGCGTCAGCCACAGTCCGCCGAGGAGGAGCCACGACAGCCGGTCGACACGGGGGCCGGCGTACGACACCGCCGTCAGTGCGAGCAGGAGCACCGCGCCCGCGATCGCGAGCGCCCAGAACACCAGCCTGCCGATCCCGAGCCCCAGAGGCACCGTGATTCCCGGCGCCTGGAACTTCAGAGGCGTCTCGATGAACGACAGCCCGACCAGCAGGCCCAGCCAGACCGCGGGAAGGACAAGGCGGAGGGACACGATGGTACGCATCCTTCAACGGTAACGAACG
>CALANM010000127.1 GCA_937926065.1 uncultured Microbacterium sp. | reverse complement strand
CACGGCACCCACGAGGTCGGCGCGCACCGGCACGCCTGACTCGGTCAGCATTCGCGCCGCCTCGACGAGGACGTCGGGGCCCTTTCGCGGTGAGAGCCGCCCGAGATAGAGCACGCGCAGCGCCCCGTCGATCGATTCGCGCGGCAGATGGGGGTCTGACGGTCCGACGACGCCGTTGTAGACGACACGCGACCGTCGAGCCAGCGCAGGGAGCGCACGTGCGATGGTCGCGCGGCTGAACTCGCTGTTGGCGAGCACCGACGACGCCGCGACGTGCGGAAGGTACAGGCCGATGTTGATCATGCGGCTGGCCGACGCCTCGGCCTCGTGGACGTGTGTGATGGTGTGCGTGCGCCGCAGACGTGACGCGACGGTCCACTGCGGGATCGTGATCGTGTTGACGTAGACCGCATCGGGCCGCACCGACCGCAGCAGCCGTCGTGCGCCGACCCAGCCGCGAAGCGCGTCCTTCACGAGCGTCGGCCATCCCCTCGGACGCAAGAGCGCCTTGCGCAGCACCAGCATGGGGACGATCACGACCTCGGCGCCCACAGCGAGCAGCTCGTCGACGAGCGCACCCTTCGCGGGCAGAGCGACGACGGTGCGGAAACCGGCGTCGACGGATGCCGCGACGCTCTCGATCAGCATGCGGTCGGAGCCGAACAGCTCCGCTCCGGGGTGCGCGAACAGGGCGGTGGGCATGGTCCCATCCTCACGCATCGTCCCCGCGCGCATGCGCGCGCTCATCCGCGCCGGCGCTTCTTGCGCTTCGCAGTCGGGTGCACGCTCTGACCGCCGGCGATGCGTCGCGCGAGGTCTTCGTATTCGTCGGCGACCTTGTCCCAGCGGAACTCGCTCGCAGCCCGCTCCCGTGACCGTCCCCCGAACGCGTCGGTCTGGGCGGGGTCGGCGGCGAGGGCGTCGAAGTGCGCCTGCACCTGGGCGGCATCCGCGAAGAACCAGCCCTGCTCGTCGAGCGTCTCGCGGTTGAATCCCACGTCGTAGGCGATGGTCGCGGTGCCGGCGCCCATGGCGCGCAGCAGCGACGGGTTGGTGCCTCCCACGGAGTGCCCATGTATATAGGTGTGGGCGTGGAAGTAGAGCGCGTCGAGCAGATCCTGGTCGTAGACGCCGCCGAGCAGCCGGATGCGGTCGTCGCCGTCGGCGACGGCATGGATGCGCTGCGTGTAGTCGGCGCTGTAGGGCGCGGATCCGACCACGACGAGCGGCATCCGCGCGCTGCTTGCCCGGTAGCCCTCGACGATCTCGAGCACGTGGTTCTCGGGCTCGAAGCGTGCGACCACGAGGTGGTAGCCACCCGGCTCGAGCCCGAGCTCGCGCACGCCGTCTTCGGGAGCCGTCTCGAGGATCGGGGCGCCGTAGCGGATGAGCTCGGTGTCGACGTCGAACTCGTCGCGGTAGTAGTCGGCGATGCCGGGGGCGTCGGCGATGAGCGCGTCGGCCCACCGCACGCCGAACTCCTCGGCCCAGCGGTAGTACGCCTTGCCGCGCTTTCCCCACTTCGACCGCTTCCACTCCAGGCCGTCCATGTGCAGGGCGACGGGGATGCCGCGGGAGCGCAGCAGGGGCAGGAACGGCGAGTTGGCGGCGTTGAAGACGAACGCCGCATGCGCGGCGTCGAGCCCGAGCACGGCATGCGTCGTCGACAGGCCGGTGTGACTGAGCGTCTCGAGCTGCTTCATGGGCAGGGCGGGCAGGTGCACCACCTTCATGCCGCGGTACTCCGGCTCACGACGCGCGGAGCCGCGGGTGTAGACGGTGACGTCGTGACCGCGCTCGGCGAGGCGCCAGCCCACCTCTTCGACCGCCGTCTCGAAGCCGCCGTAGGCGGCCGGCACTCCGCGAGTTCCGATCATGGCGATGGAGAGCTTTGCGGTCGGCGAGGTCGTGTCCTTCCGTCGGCTGCCCGCGGGCAGGCGTGCGCCGTCAGCCTCACCCGAGCGGGGAAGGTCATGGCGCTGCGAGGTCAATAAGCCCCCTCGGGCTTGATCATGACCTTAGCGGTTCGCCACATCAGCACGATGTCGCTCAGCACCGACCAGTTCTCGACGTAGCGGAGGTCGAGGCGCACGCTCTCCTCCCACGACAGGTCGCTGCGACCGCCCACCTGCCAGGGGCCGGTGATGCCCGGCTTGATGTACAGCCGGCGGAAGACGGTGCCGTCGTAGGCCGTGACCTCGGCGGGAAGCGGCGGGCGCGGGCCCACCACGCTCATGTCGCCACGCAGCACGTTCCAGAACTGCGGGATCTCGTCGAGCGAGTACTTCCGGAGGATCGCTCCGACACGGGTGACCCGCGGGTCCTGCTTGAGCTTGAACAGAGGACCCGCGCCCTCGTTCTCCTCAAGCAGCTTCTCGAGCTCCGCCTCGGCGTTGACGCGCATCGAGCGGAACTTGAGCATCTTGAACGTGCGTCCGTCACGGCCGACGCGCTCCTGCTGGAAGAACGCAGGGCCCGGGTCGTCGATCTTGATCGCCATCGCGATGAGGAAGGCGAACGGTGCGAAGCACAGCAGGGCGATGGACGAGACGACGATGTCCAGCCCGCGCTTCACCAGGTGCGCCCCGCCCTCGAACGAGGGGATGCGCACGTGGATGAGAGGCATGCCCTCCACCGGACGCAGAGACATCCGGGGCCCCGCCACGTCGGCGATGCGACTCGACAGCACCAGCTCGGCCGCCGTGCCCTCGAGCTCCCATGCGAGGCGCTTGATGTACGTCGGGTCGCCCTGCGGCTGGCCCGCCACGATGATCGTGTCGGCCCGCAGCGCGGAGGCCGCGCGGCTGACCGCGTCGGCGCCCGGTACTGCCGCGTACGTGTGACCGTCGACGCGCAGCGAGTCGATGTCCTCGTCGAGCACGGCCGTCCCCACGACCGTGTACCCGAGCTTGCCGTCTCCGCCGAGAGCGCGGATGGCGTATTCGACATCGTCACGCGAGCCCACGACGATTGTGCGCGAGCAGTAGCGTCCTGCGGCGCGCTGACGCACCAGCCAGCGGCGTAGCATCCAGCGCGACACCACCAGCGCGAATCCGCCCGCAGGAAGTCCCCAGAACAGCTGCGAACGGATCGGGTCCCACTCGAAGAGCACGTACAGCAGCGCCAGCGTGCCCAGCGCGAAACCCGTCGCATGCGCGACACGGGTGTACTCCTTCGCGCCGCTGCCGAGGATCGCCGTCTCGCGCGTGTTGAGCAGGGCGAGAGCGGCCAGCCACAGGGTGGCGGTGATCAGCGGCACGCGGAAGAATGCCCACGGATCGGCCGCGAGAAGCTGCGGGCTCGCCGCCAGCAGCGAGATCGCCGATGCGAACGCGCACGCAAACAGCACGATGACCGTGTCGGTGACGTGCAGGCGAGCGCGGAATCGGCGTTCCCACTGCTGGCGGCTCACGACCGCAGCCGATGCACGCGGTGCGACCGGCGCGAACCGGCGGGTCGCTGTCAGTGACCCTAGGTTCGGAAAGGTGAGCGAAGGCGCGACCTCATCGATCGCACTCATCGCGCGGTTCCCCAGACAAACTGCGTCAGCATTGTGCCCCCCAGCAACATGCGACGGTCACAGGCTCATGAGCCGGTGACTCCCCCAGAGAACGCCATGATCCCCCGATCACGCGACGACCCCACTCGTTTCGCGCGGCGTTCTGTCTGTGAGTGTAGCGACGTTCCGGGCGGGGCGCGACCCATCGCGAATGTTCACGGCAACGCGCAATCGCGCCGTAACGGCCCGCAACGACCTCGCAACCCGCCGCGTGGCTGCGTGAGCGGCGGTCCCGCGGGGCGGTCTAGTGTATGGAAGACACTGCTCGTCGGGGCAGGGGCACTGGGCGGGGGCCCGGTGGGGGAGACGACAACAGGGGTGGGACAGTGCGACTTTCGGTGATCGGCTGCGGCTATCTGGGGGCGGTCCACGCGGCCGCGATGGCATCCATCGGACACGAGGTGGTCGGCATCGACGTCGACCGGGCCAAGATCGATGCGCTCGCCGCGGGGCGTGCGCCCTTCTTCGAGCCGGGCCTCGACGAGCTACTGGCCGAGGGCGTCGCCAGCGGACGGCTGACTTTCACGACCGACATGGCTGCCGCCGAGGGCGCCCAGGTGCACTTCGTCGGCGTCGGCACTCCGCAGTCAGCTGACTCCGGCGCGGCAGACCTGTCGTACGTCGACGCGGCCTTCACGGCGCTGCGTGATCACGTGCGCCCCGGCGACGTCGTGGCGGGCAAGTCGACGGTGCCCGTGGGCACGGCGGCGCGCCTCGCGGCGCTGTACGCCGACTCGGGGGCCACGCTGGTGTGGAACCCGGAGTTCCTGCGCGAAGGCTGGGCCGTCAAAGACACCGTCGATCCTGACCGCATCGTCGTGGGCGTGCCGTCCGGCGACGAGGGCGAGCGCGCCGCCGATGTGCTGCGCGACGTGTATCACCCGTCGACGACCAAGGGCACGCCGTTCCTCGTCACCGACTATGCGACTGCGGAGCTCGTGAAGGTCGCCGCCAACGCGTTCCTCGCCACGAAGATCAGCTTCATCAATGCCATGGCGGAGATCGCGGAGGTCACCGGCGCCGACGTCACGCAGCTCGCCGAGGCGCTCGGCCACGACGACCGCATCGGCCGGCGCTTCCTCGGGTCGGGCATCGGCTTCGGGGGCGGCTGCCTCCCCAAGGACATCCGCGCGTTCTCGGCCCGCGCTGAGGAGCTCGGCCGCCGGGACTCGGTGGCGTTCCTGCGCGAGGTGGATGCCATCAACATGCGTCGTCGTGAGCGCGCCGTGCAGCTCGTGCTCGACGGGCTCGGCGGAGCGGTGCACGGCAAGCGCGTCGCCGTGCTGGGCGCGGCGTTCAAGCCGCACAGCGACGACATCCGCGACTCACCCGCTCTCGACGTCGCGGTGCGCCTCAAGGGCCTCGGCGCCGATATCGTCGTCACCGACCCGGCCGCGATCGAGAACGCGCGACGCGTGCACCCGCACCTGACCTACGTCGCCGACCGTGATGAGGCGCTGCGGGACGCGGATGCCGTCGTGCTCGTCACCGAATGGGACGAGTACCGGCGGCAGCTGAGTCCGCAGCATGCGGCATCCCTCGTCTCGGGACGCCTCATCGTCGACGGACGCAACTGCCTCGACGCGGCCGCCTGGCGCGCGGAGGGCTGGGACTACCGCGGCATGGGTCGCCCCTGATCCCGAGGCACCGGGTCAGTCGAGCGCGGCGACGTAGTCCCGCAGGCTCTCTGCCGCATCGCGCGGCGTGAAGCCGGTCGCCTCGATCTTCGCGAGGTCGAGCACGCTCCACCGGGGACGCGGGGCGACCGGCGCGGTCGCGCCGGCGAAATACTCCTCGGTCGTGACGGGCGTCACGGCATCCGGGTCGGCTCCGCGCAGGCGGAACACCTCACGCGCGACATCGGCCCACGACGACGGCTCGCCGCCGCCGGTCAGGTTGTACGTGCCGTACGGGGCGCTCGTCGACAGGAGGTGCAGGATGCCGCGGGCGATCTCGTCGGTGAAGGTGAGCCGGCCGACCTGATCGGCGACGACCTTCGGCGCCACGCCGCGGTCGGCGAGCGAGGCCATCGTGCGGACGAAGTTGCGTCCCTCGCCGACCACCCACGACGTGCGGACGATGTAGTGGCGCGCGACCGTCGACACGATCGCGTCTCCCGCCGCCTTGGTCTGCCCGTACACGCCGAGCGGCGACAGCGGCGCGTCCTCGCGGTAGGGCTCGGCAGACGCGCCGTCGAAGACGTAGTCGCTTGAGACGTGCACGAGGGTCAGCCCGTTCTCGTTCGCGATGCGAGCGAGCGCCGTAACGCCCGTGACATTCGCGGCCCACGCCTGTGCGCGGCCCTCGGCCGTCTCGGCGGTGTCGACGGCCGTGTAGGCGGCGGCGTTGACGATGGTCGAGTAGTCGCGCCAGCGGCGGGACGAGGCGAGGTCGGTGGCGCTGAGGTCGATGTCGGCGCGCGACGCGAACTCGACGTGCGACGCACCGGCGAGCGCTGACCGCAGGGCGCGGCCCAGCTGCCCGTCGGCGCCGACGACGAGCACGCGCCGCG
>CALANM010000126.1 GCA_937926065.1 uncultured Microbacterium sp. | reverse complement strand
CGGGCTGCTGGCGTCTGCCCCGCGGAGGGGAGAGGATGGATGAAGATCCGTCGCGCCCGCAACGTGAGGAAATGCTGGGGTTCTGTGACCAGTGTTGTTATTGTGACTTCTGTTGTCTGCGTGACCGAAGGGTGATCGACGTGCGTTCTGAGCCAGTGACCTCGCCGGAGGAGTGCGGCTGTGCGCCCACTCCCCGCGAACTTCGCGCGCTCGGCCGGGGTCGTCTCGTCACTCGGCGCAGCGCGATCGGCTTCGGCATCGCCGGCGCCGCCGCCGCGGGCCTTCTGACCGCCTCGCCCGCCTTCGCCGCCAAGTACCCGTCGTGGGAAGACGTCGAGAAGGCGAAGAAGAACCAGAAGTCGAAGGCCGCCGAAGTCGAGCGCATCGAAGGGCTCATCCAGGCCCTCGCCGCCGACGTCGCCGCCAAGCAGGCTGAAGCCGAGCGCCTCGGTCAGGAGTACGCCGACGCGCAGGCCGCCTTCGAAGAGGCCGCCGACCGCGCCAGCCAGCTGCAGGAGCAGGCCGATGCCGAGGCCGAGCGGGCCCGCCAGTCGGCCGACAAGCTCGGACGCCTCGCCGCGCAGCAATACCGCATGGGCGGCGACGACACGTCTCTCGAACTGTTCTTCTCCGGCTCCGCCGCGAGCGCCGACGAACTGCTCGCCCGCCTCGGCACCATGGACAAGCTCCTGGATGCCAACCGCAGCATCTACGCGGAGGCCGTCAGCGCCCGCGACAACGCCCAGAACCTGTCGAATCAGGCCGAGGTCGCCCGCGCCGAACGCGACCGCCTCAAGCAGGAGGCCGAGTCGAAGATGATCGAGGCGCAGAACGCGGCCACCGCCGCGCAGGCCGCCCTCGATGCGCAGTCCGAGCACCTCGACGTCCTCGAGGCGCAGCTCGCGGCCCTCAAAGACACCACCGCCTCGACCGTCGCCGGCTACAAGGCCGGCGTCGAAGCACGCCGTCGCGCCCGCATCCGTCGCATCCGCCGCGAGCGCGCCGAAGCCGCTCGTCGCGCCCGCGAAGCCGCAGAACGCGCCCGCAAAGAGGCGGAGAAGAACAACAGCAACGGCGGTGGCGGCGGCGGAGGCGGCGGTGGAGCGTCCGCCGGTGAAGTCCAGTCCTCCGGCTGGGTGCGCCCGGGCTGGGGCTACATCAGCGGCTGGTTCGGCTCCCGCGGGACCATCTGCGCCAACGGCTACTGCCCCTCCAGCGGCCACCGCGGCATCGACTTCGCGGGCGGCTGCAGCTCCCCGATCTACGCCGCGCATTCCGGCCGCGTGATCTTCGCCGGCTACAGCGGCGAGTGGGGCAACTACATCAAAGTCGACCATGGCGGCGGCCTCATCACCGGTTACGCCCACATCAAGCCCGGCGGCTACAACGTCGGCTGGGGCGACCAGGTGCGCGCCGGTCAGGTCATCGCCTACGTCGGCAACACCGGAGCCTCCACCGGATGCCACCTCCACTTCGAGGTCTACCGCAACGGCGTGCGCATCGACCCGGCGCCGTTCCTCCGCGCCCGCGGCATCTCCGTCTGACCCGCACCCGCGGCCGGGCAGCGCACGGACAACGCAAAAGGGCGGGCGCCGGTCTCCCGGCATCCGCCCTCGCGTGACGTCGAACGTCAGATGGTCTTGGGGGCCTCGCCCTGGCCCTGCGTGGCCGTCTTGGCCTCGTGCTCCTCGAAGCGCGCGTACGCCTCCGACACGAGACGCTCGGCTTCGGCCGCGTTGGCCCACTCGTCGACCTTGACCCACTTGCCGGGCTCGAGGTCCTTGTAGTGCTCGAAGAAGTGGCCGATCTCGCCCTTGGTCCAGTCGTCGATGTCGTCGATGTCCTGGACGTGGTCCCAGCGCGGGTCCTTCGCCAGCACAGCCACCACCTTGTCGTCGCCGCCGGCCTCGTCGAGCATCTTGAGCACGGCGACCGGACGGACCTTCGCCATGACGCCGGGGTACAGGTCGCGGTCGAGGAGCAGCAGCACGTCGAGCGGGTCGCCGTCCTCACCGAGGGTGTTCTCGAAGAATCCGTAGTTGGCGGGGTAGCCCATCGGCGTGAACAGCACGCGGTCGAGGAACACACGGCCGGTGCCGTGGTCGACCTCGTACTTCACGCGGCTGCCGCGCGGGATCTCGATGACGGCGTCGTACGCGCCCATGTCGGTTCTCCTTCGGGATGTCACTCGGTGCAGAAATGCCGCGTCAAGCCTAGTCGCGCGTGGCCGGCCGCGTGAGCGGACCGACGTCGGCAGGGCGGCGCGGTGGCTAACGTGGATGCCGTGGAACACCGCCCCGGTCTCGACCCTGCCGTCGCCGCGATCCGGCGCGCCGTGCGCGAATCGCTCGCCGAGGTGTCGGGCCCAGTCGTCGTCGGGCTGTCGGGCGGTGCGGACTCGCTCGCCTTGGCGGCAGCGGTCGCGTTCGAGGCGCCCCGTGCCGGCATCGAGGCGACGGCCGTCGTGATCGACCATGCGCTGCAGCCCGGCTCCGAGAAGGTGACCGCACGCGCCGTGGCCGCCGCCGAGTCGCTGGGTCTCCCGGCCCGCTCGGTGCGCGTGACGGTCGGCACGGAGGGCGGGCCCGAAGCCGCCGCCCGCGACGCCCGCCGTGACGCGCTCCGGCACGCGGCGCGCGAGGTCGGCGCCGACGTCATCCTCCTCGCCCACACGCTCGACGACCAGGCCGAGACCGTGCTCATCGGCCTCGCCCGCGGCTCCGGGGCGACCAGCCTCGGCGGCATGGCGCCCGTACGTGAGGACGACGGCATCCGCTGGCTGCGCCCCCTGCTGGGCGTGCGCCGACAGATGACCCGCGCCGCGTGCATCGCGCAGGGCCTTCCGCCGTGGAGCGATCCGCACAACCTCGACCGCCGGTTCCTGCGGGTGCGCGTACGCCAGGACGTCCTGCCGCTGCTGGAGGAGGCGCTCGGACCCGGCATCGCCGAGGCGCTCGCCCGCACCGCCGAGCAGCTGCGCGAGGATGCCGAGGCGTTCGCGGAGATGATCGACGAGATCATCGAGGACATCGTCGAGCACGCCGAGGCGGGCATCGCCGTGTCGGTGCCCGCGCTCGCCGCCAATCCGCCGGCGCTGCGCCACCGCATCATCCGTCACGTCGTGGCGAGCGAGTTCGGCGAGAGCCTCACACGCACTCAGACGCTCGAAGTCGCGCGTCTGGCCGTCGACTGGTCGGGCCAGGGCCCGATCGACCTCCCCGGATGCCGGGCCGCGCGCCGCGGCGACCGCATCGTCTTCACGGCCGCAGGCGCCGCCACCGCATAAGCGGTCCCGGGTCCTTCCGCCGACGAGGAAGTGCTTACACTCGAATCATGCGCGCGGCCGACATCGCAGACCAGCTCACCTCCGTCCTCGTCACCGAGGAGGAGATCCACGCGAAGCTCGAACAGCTGGCCGCGCAGGTCGTGGCCGACTACGAGGGCAAGGATCTGCTGCTCGTCGGGGTGCTCAAAGGCGCCGTCATGGTGATGGCCGACTTCGCCCGCTACCTGCCCCGCGAGATCGCGATGGACTGGATGGCGGTCTCGTCGTACGGCGCGGGCACCAAGTCGAGCGGCGTCGTGCAGATCCGCAAGGACCTCGACACCGACCTCACGGGCAAGCACGTGCTCATCGTCGAGGACATCATCGACTCGGGCCTCACGCTCAGCTGGCTGCTGGAGAACTTCGCGTCGCGCGGCGTCGCGTCGCTGGAGGTGCTGGCCCTGCTGCGCAAGCCGGAGGCCGCCAAGGTGCAGATCGACTGCCGCTATGTGGGCTTCGACATCCCCAATGACTTCGTCGTGGGCTACGGCCTCGACTACGCCGAGAAATACCGCAACCTGCGGGATGTGGCGGTGCTCGCGCCGCACGTCTACTCCTGACGGCCGCCAGCGGTCGGGGCGCCCCGTACGCCGTGGGCGAATGCACAGTGCGCGCATAGTCGCGCGCGATAGCCTGAGCGCACCATGGATTTCAAGAAGCTGACCCGCAACCCGTTCGTGTACGTGTTGCTCATCGGCGTGCTCCTGCTCATCGGCGTCTCGCTCATCTCGGGTCTCACGGGTCCCAAGCAGATCAAGACGCAGGAGGGCCTCGAGCTTCTTGCCGGTGACACCGTCACCCAGGTCGTCATGACCGACGGCGATCAGCGGGTCGACCTGACCCTGTCGAAGGAGTTCCAGGGCTCCACGGTCGTGCAGTTCTACTACACCGAGCCGCGGGCCGAGCAGGTCGTGCGCGCGATCGACGCGGCCGAGCCTGCGAAGGGCTTCAACGACGTCGTGCCGCAGCCGAGCTTCTGGGGCAGCATCCTGTCGCTCGTCATCCCGCTGCTGCTGCTCGGACTCCTCTTCTGGTTCCTGCTCTCCAATGCGCAGGGCGGCGGTCGCGCCATGCAGTTCGGCAAGTCGCGCGCCAAGCTCGTGACGAAGGAGACCCCGACGGTCACGTTCGGCGATGTCGCCGGCGTCGACGAGGCCATCGAAGAGCTGCAGGAGATCAAGGACTTCCTGAAAGACCCGGCCAAGTTCCAGGCGGTCGGCGCCCGCATCCCCAAGGGCGTCCTGCTGTACGGCCCTCCCGGAACCGGAAAGACGCTGCTGGCTCGCGCCGTCGCGGGCGAGGCGGGTGTCCCCTTCTACTCGATCTCGGGCTCCGACTTCGTCGAGATGTTCGTGGGCGTCGGCGCAAGCCGCGTGCGCGACCTGTTCAACCAGGCCAAGGAGAACGCGCCCGCGATCATCTTCATCGACGAGATCGACGCCGTCGGCCGCCACCGCGGCGCCGGCATGGGCGGCGGGCACGACGAGCGCGAGCAGACGCTCAACCAGATGCTCGTCGAGATGGACGGCTTCGACCCCAAGTCGTCGGTGCTCGTCATCGCCGCGACCAACCGTCCCGACATCCTCGACCCTGCGCTTCTTCGCCCGGGCCGCTTCGACCGTCAGATCGGCGTCGACGCCCCCGACCTGAAGGGCCGCCAGCGCATCCTCGAGGTGCACGGCCGCGGCAAGCCGCTGTCTCCCTCGGTCGATCTCAGCGTCATCGCGCGCAAGACCCCCGGCTTCACCGGCGCCGACCTCGCGAACGTCCTCAATGAGGCCGCGCTGCTCACGGCCCGCTCGAACGCGCAGCTCATCGACATGCGCGCGCTCGACGAGGCCATCGACCGTGTGATCGCCGGTCCGCAGCGCCGGTCCCGTGTCATGAAGGACAAGGAGAAGCTCATCACGGCCTACCACGAGGGCGGTCATGCGCTCGCGGCGGCGGCGATGAACCACACCGACCCCGTGACCAAGGTCACGATCCTCCCGCGCGGCAAGGCGCTCGGCTACACGATGGTGCTGCCGCTCGACGACAAGTACTCGGTCACCCGCAATGAGCTGCAGGACCAGCTCACGTACGCGATGGGCGGCCGCGTCGCCGAGGAGATCGTCTTCCACGACCCGACCACCGGCGCGTCGAACGACATCGAGAAGGCCACCGGCATCGCCCGCAAGATGGTCACCGAATACGGCATGACGAACGTCGTCGGTCCTGTGAAGCTCAGCTCCGCCTCCGGCGAGGTGTTCATGGGGCGCGACATGGGTCACGGCCGCGACTTCAGCGAGCGGATCGCCGAGAGCGTCGACGAGCAGGTGCGCGAGCTCATCGAGCAGGCGCACAACGAGGCCTACAAGGTCATCAACGACAACCGCGAGATCCTCGACCGGCTCGCCCTCGCGCTCCTCGAGAAGGAGACGCTCGACCACCTCGAGCTCGCCGAGATCTTCGCCGACGTCAAGAAGCTCCCGCCGCGTCCGCAGTGGCTGTCGAGCGAGGAGCGTCCCGTGTCGACGCTTCCGCCGGTCGAGGTCCCGCGCCGCCGCGACGAGACGGGGCTGGCCGCTTCGGTCGAAGCCGACGGTGAGACCGTGTCGCAGAAGGCGACGGCGCGCCGCGCGGCCGGTCAGGCGCGCCCCGCGACCGCGTAGGCTCGGGCCGTGGCCGTCGACCGTGAGCGCGTCGCCGTTCTGGTGCGCGAACTGCTCGAGGCGATCGGGGAGGACCCCGACCGTCCCGGCCTCCGCCTGACCCCGCAGCGCGTCGCCGACGCGTATACCGAGTTCTTCTCGGGAGTGGGACAGGATGCCACTGAGCCGCTCGCGCACACCATCTCGGTCACTCGCGGGCCCGCACCCGACACCCTTCCGTCCGGTGCCGTCATGCTGCGCGACATCCGCTTCCGGTCGGTGTGCGAGCATCATCTTCTGCCGTTCGCCGGTCACGCCCACATCGCGTACCTGCCCGGTGAACAGGTCGTGGGGCTGGGCGCCCTTCCCCGCGTGGTCGACGTGCTGGCCGCCCGTCCGCAGGTGCAGGAGCGTCTGGGAGAGCAGATCGCGGATGCCATCGCCTGCTCGCTCGACACCCGTGGCGTGCTCGTGGTGCTCGATGCGACCCACGAGTGCGTGACGATGCGCGGCGGCCGTCAGCCCGACGCGTCGACCGTCACGGTCGCCGCCCGCGGGGAGCTCGCTGACCCGGCCGCACGCGCCGAGATCATGCTGCTGCTGACGGGACACGGCGCGTCATGACCCTCATCATGGGCATCGTCAATGTGACGCCCGACTCGTTCAGCGACGGCGGCCGGCACTTCTCCGCCGAGGCCGCCATCTCTCACGGGCGCGCCCTGCGCGCCGCAGGTGCCGACATCGTCGACGTCGGCGGCGAGTCCACCCGCCCGGGCGCCGAGCGCGTCGACCCTTCTGAGGAGCTCGCGCGCGTGCTCCCCGTCGTGGAGGCGCTGGCGACCGACGGCATCGCGGTGTCGATCGACACGATGAACGCGTCGACGGCGATCGCGACGGTCGAGGCCGGCGCGCGCATCGTGAACGACGTGTCGGGCGGGCTCGCCGACCCGGACATGCTGCCCGCCGTCGCCGCATCGGGCGCCGACGTCATCCTGCAGCACTGGCGTGGGCACTCGGCGGAGATGTACGCGCGGGCGCAGTACGACGACGTCGTGCGAGACGTGGTCGCCGAGCTCGACGACCGGCGTCAGGCCGCGGCGGCGGCGGGGATCTCTCCCGACCGGGTCATCCTCGATCCGGGCATCGGCTTCGGCAAGGCGGGCGAGCAGAACTGGGAGGCGCTGCGCGGGCTCGATCGCGTCGTCGGCATCGGCCCGCGTGTGCTGGTGGGCACGAGCCGCAAACGCTTCCTCGGTGACGCTCTGGCCGAGGCCGCACCGGCTGAGGAGTCGGTGGCGGAGGCGCGCAAGGATCTCGCGACGGCTGTGACGAGCGTGCTGGCGGCCCGCGCAGGCGTGTGGGCGGTGCGGGTGCACGATGTGGGGGCGACGCGTGACGCGCTGGCCGTGTGGCGCCGCTGGGAGGGCCGATGAGCGCGGATCGGATTGCGCTGACCGGCATCCGTGCGGTCGGTTTCCACGGCGTGTACGAGCATGAGCGCCGCGAGGGGCAGGAGTTCGTCGCCGATGTCGAGCTCGAGCTGTCGCTGGCGCGGGCTGCCGCGACCGACGATGTCGCCGACACCGTGCACTACGGCGACCTTGCCGAGCGGGTCGCGGGCGTGCTGACGGGTGAGCCGGTCGATCTGCTCGAGACGCTGGCGCAGCGGATCGTCGATGTGGCGTTCGCGTTCCCGCTCGTCGATGCGGTGACCGTGACGGTGCACAAGCCGCAGGCGCCGATCGCGGTGGCCTTCGGTGACGTGTCGGTGACGCTCCACCGCCGCCGGGAGGAGCTGCGATGAGCCGTGATCTCGCACAGGGCGTCTCGGACGGTCTGCCCGGGGGCGCCCTCGCGCCGACAGCTGCGGTGGTCGCGCTGGGTGCCAACCTCGGCGACCGGGGCGAGACGATCTCGGCTGCGGTCGCGGATCTCGCGCGTCTTCCGATGACGGAGGTCACGGCGGTGGCCGACACGATCGAGTCGGTGGCGCTGACGCCGAGCGGCCCGGATCCGTCGGCGCCTCCGTATCTGAACTCGGTGGTGCTGCTGTCGACGCGGCTGGCGCCGACGGTGCTGCTCGACTACCTGCATGCGATCGAGGAGCGCCATGGTCGCCCCCGGCGCACAGCGGATCAGCCGCGCTGGCAGGACCGCACGCTCGACCTCGATCTCATCGCGTACGGCGAGGTGCGTTCGGATTCCCTTGAGCTGACGCTGCCGCATCCGCGGGCGGCGGAGCGCGACTTCGTGCTGGGGCCGTGGCTGAGCGTCGATCCGGATGCCGTGCTGCCTGGCCACGGCCGTGTGGATCAGCTGCTGGCGGCGCTGCGGGAAGGTGGCGAGCGGTGAAGCGGACGAGTGCGGGTGCACTGCTGGCAGTCGGCGTCGCGGGCCTTGTCGTGGGCTTCCTGATCGATCAGCTGCTGACGGCGTCGGGCCAGCCGACGTTCACACCGTCGCTGATGCTTCCTGTGCTGCTCGTGGTGCTGGGTGCGGTGACGGTGGCGCTCGCGATCCCGATCCGGCGGGCGACGACGGGTGCGTCGTCGCGGCGGGTCGATCCGTTCCGTGCGCTGCGCATCGCGATGCTGGCGCGGTCGTCGAGCATCGTGGGGTCTCTTGTGGCGGGCGTGGCGCTGGGGCTTCTGCTGTTCCTCGTGACGAGACCGGTGGGGCCGTCGCTAGGCTCGGTGGGGGCGGTGGTCGCCGCGGCGGTCGGGGCGCTTCTCCTGGTCGTTGCCGGTCTCGTCGCCGAGTATCTGTGCACGATTCGGAAGGACGACGATGACGAACAGCCCGGAGAACCCGATCCCGGCTTCGGACTCTCCCACCAATCCTGATCTCACGCCGGCGGACGCCGGCGTGGCGGTTGAGGCGCACGTCGTCCAGGCGCCGCACGGTGAGGATGCCGTGCTGGATGCGGGCACGTACGCGTCTTTCCCGGAGCCACGCAGCGAGAATCGGCTTCCGCTGGGTGATGGGACGTGGCATCAGATCTCTCCGAAGTATGTGGTGGTGCAGTTGATCTCGAACGGGGCGGTGCTGGCGCTGATCGTGCTGGTCGCGCTCGTGATGTGGCTCGGAATGGGCATGCAGTGGGTGCTGATCCCTGCGGGCATCGGCGTCGTGGTCACGCTGGTCATGCTGGCGGTGATCCCGCGGCAGGCTCGGTCGATCGGGTATCAGCTGCGCGCGGACGACCTGGTGTTCCGCCGTGGCATCCTGTGGCAGCGCATGGTGGCGGTGCCGTATGGGCGGATGCAGCTGGTGGACATCACGCATGGCCCTCTTGACCGCGGCTTCGGGATCGCGCAGCTGAAGCTCGTGACGGCTGCGGCGGCGACGGGCGTCACGATCCCGGGGCTGACCCAGGAGGCTGCCGAACGTCTGCGTGACACGCTCATCGACGTCGCCGAGACCCGCCGGACGGGACTGTGACCGACGCCGCGCCCGCTCCTGCCTCTGGACGTGACGGTCTGCCCGTGGAGGTGCGCTCGCCGCTGAGTGACGGCGAGTGGCACCACATGCATCCGCTGACCCCGCTCATGCGCGGCGGGCTGACGCTCGTCGTGGTGGTCGGTGTCGTGATCGCCAATTTCCGTGATCGGCTGATCTCGACGTTCGTGCCGATGATGGGCGACGAGTTCGACTATGTCGACGAGGGTGACCCGATCGACTTCATCGTCAGCAACGACCTGGTGCTCCTCGCGGCGCTGGTCGTGCTCGGAGTGCTGCTCGTGGTGCTGGCGGTGTTCTGGATGATGTGGCGGTTCCATACGTTCCGCATCACGGGTGATGACGTCGAGGTGCGCAGTGGCGTGCTGTTCCGCACTCATCGTCGTGCTCCGCTGGATCGGGTGCAGGGTGTGAACCTGACGCGTCCGATGGTGGCGCGCCTTCTGGGTCTCGCGAAGCTCGAGGTGGTGGGCGCGGGGATCGATGCGAACGTGAAGCTCGAGTATCTGTCTACGGCGAATGCTGAGGCGGTGCGCGCCGACATCCTGCGTCTCGCTTCGGGTCGCCGGCTCGCGGAGGCACGTGCGGCGACCGGCGGTCCGGCGCGGGATCGGGCGTTGGCGGCGGTGAGCGCCGGCATCACGGGCCTGATCGAGGGGGCGGAGGGCCCGGTGGCGGAGCCGGCGTCGGTCGTGCACATCCCGCCTGGGAGGCTCGTCGCCTCGCAACTGATGTCGGGCTCGACGATCTTTCTCGTGCTGCTGCTGGCCGGTGTCGTCGTCGGGTCGATCGTCGGCACGCCGTGGGTGCTGTTCTCGATCATCCCGACGCTCCTGGGTTTCGGTGCGTACTGGTTCCGGCAGATCACTCGCACGCTGCGGTATTCGATCGCGCCGACGCCCGCCGGGGTCCGCATCACTTTCGGTCTGTTCACGACCATCACCGAGACCCTCCCGCCGGGGCGCATCCACGCACTGGAGATGTCGCAGCCGCTGCTGTGGCGCAGGTTCGGCTGGTGGCGCATCCGCGTGAACCGTCTTTCGGGACGGTCGGCGAGCGATTCGGCCCAGCAGCAGTTCGCCGACGTGCTGCCGGTGGGGACCCGCGCCGACCTCGACCGAGTGCTGCCTCTGCTCCTTCCGGTGCTCGGCGCCGAACAATGGCGCGCACTGCTCGACGGCGGCCTCGAGCGTCCGCAGGTCGACGCATACACGACCACGCCGCCCCGTGCGCGGTGGCTGCGGCCGCTGTCGTGGCGTCGCAACGGCTTCCTGCTCACCCCCGATGCGCTTCTGATGCGCACGGGCTGGCTCCGTCGCGCACTCGTGGTGCTTCCTCTCGCGCGGCTGCAGTCGATCCGCGTGTCCCAGGGGCCTGTCGATCGCGCCGTGCGGGTGGCGAATGTCACCGGGCACACGGTGCTCGGTCCCGTGTCGGGCTCGCTCGGAATCCTCGATCGTGACGACGCCCTCGGCCTGTGGCGCGATGCGGCCGCCGCGGTCATCGACGCGGCATCCCGGGATCGGTCGCACCGCTGGAGCTCGTCGGCAGACTCCGAGGACGCTGTGACGGAGGTCGCCGAGCCCGCGCTGGTGGAGCCTGTTGTGAACACGGAGCCTGCGTCGGCGGAGTCCGAGGACGGGCGGGAGCGCTCGTGATCCGCAGCGGACGTCTGGGCGTCGGCATCATCGGCGCGGGCCGCGTCGGCCCCGTCATCGGCGCGGCGCTCGCGGGCGCCGGTCATGCGATCACGGGCGTCACGTCGGGCTCTGATCCCGATCGTGTCGAGGCGGTGCTGCCGGGGGTGCCGACGCTTGCGGCCGACGAGATCGTGCGCCGGAGCGAACTGGTCGTGCTCGCGGTGCCGCACGACGAGCTGCCGGGCCTTGTCTCGGGCCTCGCGGAACTGGGCGCGTGGCAGGTCGGTCAGCTCGTGCTGCACACCGATCCGGGCTATGGGATCGATGTGCTGGCCCCCGCCGTCGCCCTCGGGGCGATCCCGCTTGCGGTGCATCCGGCGATCGCGTTCACGGGCACCTCGATCGACCTCCGCCAGCTGCGTGACGCGTATGCGGCGGTCACGGCGCCGGCCGCAGTCCTTCCGATCGGGCAGGCGCTTGCCGTGGAGCTCGGCTGCGAGCCCGTGGTCGTCGACGACGAGAAGCGTGCGGCGTACGGCGAGGCGGTCGCGACGGCGACGGAGTTCTCGGCGTCGCTGCTGCGCCAGTCGTCGGCGCTGCTGGAGAGCGCCGGCGTCGAGGAGCCCGGTCGCTATCTCTCGACCCTTGTGCACTCCACGATCGACCGCGCGCTGCAGCGCCTCGACGAGCCGGAGGCCTGACCACGCCAGGGCCGAAGGCGACATCGGGACCGCTGCCGACCCGCATCCCCGTCGCAGGCGGGGCTCAGGACGCGCGGATAGGATGGAAAGTCGACTTCTGAGGAGCCTGAGATGACTGATGCGCCCGTGCCCGCCGAGCCCGGAGACGCCGCCGATGACGTGTTCGAGCAGAAGGCGGTCCGGCTGGCCAAGCGCGAGCGCCTGATCGCTGCTCGTCACGACGCCGGTGGGGGCGCGTACCCGGTCGGGGTTCCCGTCACCGACACGATCCCCGCGCTGCGTGAGCGGTTCGCCGACCTGCAGGCGGGAGACGAGACGGGAGTCGTCGCCTCGGTCGCCGGCCGCGTGGTGTTCAGCCGCAACACGGGCAAGCTCTGCTTCGCCTCGCTCCAGGCCGGCGACGGCAGCCGCATCCAGGCGATGGTGTCGCTCGCGGAAGTCGGCGAGGAGTCGCTGCAGGACTGGAAGGACCTCGTCGACCTCGGCGACCACGTCTCGGTGACCGGTCAGGTCATCTCGAGCCGCCGCGGCGAGCTGTCGATCATGGTGAGCGACTGGGCCATCGCCTCGAAGGCCCTTCTGCCGCTTCCGAACCTCTACACGGAGCTGAGCGAGGAGAGCCGCGTGCGCTCCCGCTTCCTCGACCTCATCGTGCGCGACCTCGCGCGTGAGACGGTCGTAGCCCGCGCGAAGGTCAACGCGAGCCTGCGCAGCACGTTCGCCGCGCACGGGTTCCTCGAGGTCGAGACCCCCATGCTCCAGGTGCAGCACGGCGGCGCGGCCGCACGTCCTTTCGTGACGCACTCGAATGCATTCGACGCCGACCTCTACCTGCGCATCGCGCCGGAGCTGTTCCTCAAGCGCGCCGTGGTGGGCGGCATCGACCGCGTCTTCGAGATCAACCGCAACTTCCGCAACGAGGGCGCCGACTCGACCCACAGTCCCGAGTTCGCGATGCTCGAGGCCTACCAGGCCTACAGCGACTACAACGGCATCGCCGACCTCACGCAGGAGCTCATTCAGAACGCCGCCGTCGCGGTCGCCGGATCCACGACGGTCACGTGGGCCGACGGCACGGAGTACGACCTCGGCGGACAGTGGGACCGCATCTCGATGTACGACTCGCTGTCGCAGGCCGCCGGCCGCACCATCACCCCCGAGACCTCGTTCGAGGAGCTGCAGGCGCTCGCCGCCGAAGTGGGCGTCGAAGTGCCTGAGAAGATCGCGACGCACGGCAAGCTCGTCGAGGAGCTCTGGGAGCACTTCGTGAAGGGCGGTCTGGAGCGTCCGACGTTCGTCATGGACTTCCCCGTCGACACGAGCCCGCTCGTGCGCGAGCACCGCTCGATCGCCGGCGTCGTCGAGAAGTGGGACCTCTACGTGCGCGGCTTCGAGCTCGCCACCGGCTACTCCGAGCTGGTCGACCCCGTCATCCAGCGCGAGCGCTTCGTGGAGCAGGCCAAACTCGCGGCGCGCGGCGACGACGAGGCGATGCGCGTCGACGAGGAGTTCCTGCGTGCGCTTGAGCACGGGATGCCGCCCACCGGCGGCATGGGCATGGGCATCGACCGCCTCATGATGGCGATCACGGGCCTCGGCATCCGCGAGACGATCCTCTTCCCGCTGGTCAAGTAGCCGCACGTCAGGCGGCCCCGGCGGCGGCGCGCGCGAACGCCCAGTCGGGGAGATGAGCCGCCACGACGAACGAGCGCACGATGTCGGCCAGCCCGTGGGCGTCGTCGATCGCAAGGGCGGCGCGTGCGTAGACGTCGGCGTGCGTCGACCGGCCGAGCGCCCAGGACAGCCACGCGCACATCGCGAGCGCGCCCGCGCGATGCTCGGGCAGGGAGCGTCCGGCGACGCGCCTCGCCAGCCGCAGCGCCGCTTCGACCCGATCGGGGTCGGGACTCGCGCCCTCTCCCCACATGACCGATGCCAGGTCGGACGGGTAGTCCGCGCCGTCTTCCCAACGGAGCTGGGCCTCCATCGCGAGGCGCCCGCCTCCCATGTCCGTGGCCCACTGGACGAGGGCGATGTCGCGCAACGACGGCCGCGACATCACCCACGACAGCATCGCGCACCGCATGGGCGAGAGCTCGTCGGCATCCCACTGCAGGGCGCGCTCGAACAGGCCCGGGAGATCGTCGAGCTCGAGGGCGGCCTCGAGCGCGGCCGGGTCGACGCGTTCACGCTCCGTGCGCGCCCCGTCGGGCCTCGTCACGTCGCAGACGACCGCCAGCGCCGCCTCGAGCGAACGGTGCGCCTCGGCGGTGTCGCGCCGCACGTCTTCGGGTGCTTCGGGCAGTTCGGCATCGCGCCGCTGGTCGCCCGCCGGCGCAGGCGGGAGCGCATGGTCGAACGTCAGCAGCTCGTCGAGCGGGCGCGCCGGAGCGTCGGGCCGCACGTGCGACGCCCAGCCGTCAGGGCCGATCACGAGCATGTCGACGAGAGCGAGGCCGCTGGCGTCGGCTGCGCGCCGGATCGCCGCCGCGAGCGTCGCCTGCGGCAGTGCGGCCGCGACCGGCTCGTCGCTGTAGACCACGGCCACGAGGCTGTCTGCCCGCGGGATGCGGCACACCATGCCGATGACGGTCGCCGCGAACCCGTCGACCGACGACTCGTCGCCCGGCAGGTCGAAGCGCATGCCGCCCATGCTCCGGCTGCGGCGGCCCACGTTCTCCCGCCGCGAAGGGCCGACCGGGCCCATCGGGACGATGACGATGCTGCGGGTGGGGGTGTAGCCCAGCATGCGCGGAACGAGGGCGAGGAATTCTGCCGCGTCGGCGGCCTTCACGGTCGTGGTCATCGGTCGAGCATCGACCACGGGCGCGGTCCGCACGCGGCGCGGGGGCGCAGGCCGGAACGACTCCGTCTGCACACGGGTCTGGGGAGGAGCCGCCGCGTACGATGGAGGACATGAACGACTACTGGGCCGCCGTCATCTGGTCGCTTGCGCCGACCCTTGTCGTGCTGGGGCTCTTCGTCTTCGTCCTGCGCTCGATCCTGCGCATGGACCGCACCGAGCGCCGGGTCTACTCGCGCATCGAGGCGGAGGAGCGGGCCAAGCGGGGCCTCGCTCCCGCCGCGGACGAGAAGCCCACCACCACCTGAGGCCGCCGCCTCCGCCCGGCGGTCGCGCGGGCGTCAGGGGCGCCCGCTACGCTGGGCGCATCCCAATCGCTGGAGCGCGCCCTTGCTGAGCATCACCGTCGACTGGACGTGGACCTGGTGGGTCGTCATCGTCCTCGTGTTCGACATCACCGTGCGCGTGCTCGCGATCATCGTCATCCCGCGCAACCGCCGCCCGACCGCTGCGATGGCGTGGCTGCTCGCGATCTACTTCATCCCGATCATCGGCATCCTGCTGTTCCTTCTCATCGGCAACCCGCGCCTGCCGCGCAAGCGTCGCAAGAAGCAGCAGCAGATCAACGACTACATCCGCTCCACGAGCGAGGGGCTCGAGTTCGGCACGCTGCGACCGAACGCGCCCGACTGGTTCCGATCGCTCGTGAAGCTCAACCGCAACCTCGGCGCCCTCCCGATCGCCGGCGACAACGGCGCCACGTTGATCTACGACTATCAGGAGAGCATCGACGCGATGGCCGACGCCATCCGCACGGCTCAGGCCTACGTGCACGTCGAGTTCTACATCCTGCAGGCGGATGCCGCGACCGACGGCTTCTTCTCGGCGCTCGAAGAGGTCGCGGCGCGCGGCGTGAAGGTGCGCGTGCTCCTCGACCACTGGGCCAACCGCAGCAAGCCGTTCTACAAGCAGACCCTGCGACGTCTCGACGCGATGGGGGCCGAGTGGCACCTCATGCTCCCCGTGCAGCCGCACCGCGGCAGATACCAGCGCCCTGACCTGCGCAATCACCGCAAGCTGCTGGTCGTCGACGGCCGCGTCGCGTTCATGGGGTCACAGAACATCACCGACTCCACGTACAACCTGCGCAAGAACCTCCGCCGCGGACTCCACTGGGTCGACCTCATGGCGCGCATCGACGGACCCATCGTGTCGTCGATCAACGCGGTGTTCCTGAGCGACTGGTACAGCGAGACCGACGAGGTCGTCCAAGGCATCGAGCTGTTCGACGTGCAGGCCGGCTCGGGCGACCTCGACTGCCAGATCGTGCCTTCGGGTCCGGGCTTCGAGTTCCAGAACAACCTCAAGCTGTTCATGGGCCTGCTGTTCGCGGCGAAGCGGAAGATCATCATCGTCAGCCCGTACTTCGTTCCCGACGAAGCGCTCCTCACGGCGATCCAGTCGACCTGTCAGCGCGGCATCGAGGTCGAGCTGTTCGTGTCGGAAGAGGGCGACCAGGCGATGGTCTACCACGCGCAGCGCAGCTACTACGAGACGCTGCTGCGGGCCGGCGTGCGGATCTGGATGTACAAGCGGCCGTACATCCTGCATTCCAAGTCGATGTCGGTCGACGACGAAGTCGCCGTGATCGGATCGAGCAACATGGACATGCGCTCGTTCGGCCTCAACCTCGAGATGTCGCTGCTGGTGCGCGGCGAGGAGTTCGTCACCCAGCTGCGCGCCGTCGAAGACCGCTACCGCGCCGACTCGCGCGAGCTCACACTGGAGGAGTGGCTGCAGCAGCCACTGCGGTCGACCGTGCTCGACAACCTCGCCCGCCTCACGTCGGCACTGCAGTGACCCGGTGAGACGAACCCGGTCGGGGAGACACTGAGAGAGCGGATGCCGTGGCATCCGTCGTCCGTGCGACACGCGTCGCAGAAGGGGTTCGCTGATGGTCCGTCGTCTTGTTCCTGCGCTCGCCGCGGCCGTGCTCGCGCTCGGCGCGCTGAGCGGCTGCGCCACCTCGGTACCGCCTGCGGAGAGCCCCTCAGAGGATCCGGGCGGCGCGGCGGGCACCGTGCCCGAGGGGAGCGCCGACGTCGAGGTGGATGCCGCGTGGCTCGCCGGCGGCTCGATGATCGCGATCGTCACCTACGGCAGCTCGACTCCAGACTGTGCGCCCCGCCTCGACGATGCCGTGCTCGACGCGGGGGTGCTCGTCGTGACGCTGGCGGAGCAGTCCGAGAACGTCTGCGATGGCGACCTGGTGCCCCGTGGCCTGCTGGTCGGCACACCCGACGGCGTCGAGCCGGCGGAGGGTCTCGACGTGCAGGTCGTCTGGAACGACCGCTACACCGACGTCGAACTCGCGCCGTACACGGCCGGCCCCGTCGACGAGTACCAGCCATCGGCGGGATGGGCTGGCGATGAGCACATCGCGATCCTCACGTGGGGGTCGTCGTCGTGCGCGCCGTCGGTGGAGTCGACCACGGTGGTATCGCCGACGGAGATCGCCGTGACGTTCGCGTCGCCTCCCGCCGACCAGGTCTGCACGATGGACATGGCACCGCGCGTGGCGATCGCCACCGTCGACGGCGAGGTCTCGCGCGAGGCCACGCTCTCGCTCGGGGGTCTCACGCTCGGCGACCCGGGAGAGCGCGACCCTGGCGCCTCCATCCCGATCGGCTGACCCCGCGGCATCCACCCTCGCAATCCGCCTTCGGCACCGAATCTGAGTGCGGGCCGCGAAGCGGTGCGCCGACGGCGAACACGGGCATACCGCCTTCTCTCGGTGGTTATCGTCATTCGTAAGCGCCAGAAGACTCGGCGCGTGGAGGAGTGGACGATGTTCGAGAGATTCACGGACCGTGCCCGTCGTGTGGTTGTGCTCGCCCAGGAAGAGGCGAAGATGCTCAACCACAACTACATCGGCACCGAGCACA
>CALANM010000125.1 GCA_937926065.1 uncultured Microbacterium sp. | reverse complement strand
TTGGAAGTGTGTCCGAGCGGCCTAAGGAGCATGGCTGGAATCCATGTACACGGTTTTCCCGTGTCGCAGGTTCAAATCCTGTCACTTCCGCCAGTACGAAGAGCGCCGTCCCCGTTGATCAGCCGTTTCGCTTGATCAGCAGGGGCGGCGCCCTTTTGTAGGTGCGTCTCGCGTCAGTCGGCGATCACCGCGCGACGAGATCGTGCTCGGAAGATGTCGCCCCGCGGTTGAGCGCGGGTTCCGTGTGACCGTGCAGGTGATCCACCACGGCGATGATCGCGGCGACCGCGAGCATGGCGGCGACCGCCCATAAGGCGTACATGGGGCCAGACGCGGGCTGCCCGCCGCTCGTCGGGATAGCGAAGAACGCGTAGTAGATGATCAATGCGCTCGCCATGCCGACTGCAGAACCAGTGCGCTGAGCGAACTGGATGAGCGAACCGGCCACGCTCGACCGGTGACTGGGGGTGAACACCAGAGTGCGTGCCTGGTTCGCTGGCGCGGCCACACCCGCACCGAAGGAGCTCGCGCACAGGAGGGCGGCGATCGCCCAGGGAAGGGCGGGAGACGGGACGAATCCGAACACGAAGCCGAGGCCGGCCAAGGCGAACGCGCCGATGGCTGCGCCGATGGCGATGACGGAGCCGCTCGTGGCGCTGACGCGCGACGCAACCCACGTGCCCATGACGCTGGCCACAGCTGAAGGCAGCATCCACAGGGCCGTCTCCAGTGGCGTCAGACGCGCGATCTGCTGGAGCGCGATGGTCACGATCAGGGTGCCCGCGGTTGCCGCCGCATGCATGAAGCCCGAGGCAACGACACCGGGGCGGAAGTGCGGAAGGCGGAACAACGTGAGATCGATGAGCGGCTCGGCCCCGCGGCGTTGGAGTCGGCGTTCGTGCGCGGCGAAGATGATGAGGAGCCCGATGCCTGCGACGGATGCCCCGTAGGCCCACGGAGATGTGGGCAACCGGCCGTTCGCGACCGAGAATGGCGCGATCGTGAGGACAACGCCTGCGGCCAGCAATACGGTGCCCCAGCCGTCGAATCCTCGCTGTCGAGGAGGGAGGGGGTCCTTCACGACGGCCACTGCCACGGCGAAGACCACTGTGCCGACGACGACCGTCACCATGAACAGCAGTCGCCACCCCTGGGCGCCGCCCGCGATGTCGAGGATGAGGCCGGCCATGACGGGGGCCGCCAGGGATGTGATCGTGGTCAGCGCCGCCAGCGCTGCGAGCGGGCGGGCGCGCTCTTCGGCAGGGAAGATGCGCTGGACAAGCCCGAGCACTTGCGGCATCAACAGGCCCGCGCCCACGCCTTCGATGATGCGCGCAGCGACGAGCAGTTCGATCGTGGGGGAGATGGCGCAGGTCACGCTCGCCGCCACGAAGACTCCGGTGCCGATGAGGAACACGCGGCGCCGTGAGACGACGTCCCCGATTCGTCCTGCAGGAACGAGCACTGCGGCGTACGCGAGGGTGTACCCCACGAGCATCAGCTGGACTACCGCGGGGTCGCCGCCCATGGCGCCCTGGATGGCAGGCAGAGCGACTCCGAGCTTGGAGACATCGAGGATCGTGAGCGACGCAGCAGCGGCAAGCACCCAGAAGACGCGCCGTCGCTCGCGACGGTCAGGCAGGGCGCTATCCGCAGACTGGGACAATTCTCGACCTCTCGTTGCGGAAACACCGAAGAAACATCAGAAACTATATAACAGAATTGGACTATCAAACCACACTACGAGATGGGAATCACATGAGCGATCGAACCGCCCTGATCATGATCGACATGCAGAACATGTACCTGCAGCAGGAGCGACGCAGTGCGATGGGCTGGCCTCCGATCTGGGAGTTCGACCGGGTCGTGGCGGAGTGCGCGGAGCTTCTTGCAGCGGCTCGGGCGGCGGGTGTCCCGGTCATCTACACCCGGCAGACGGCGCGAGCTGACGGAGCGGACATGACTCCGAGCATGCGTCGTCTGCTGGACGATGTGACAGCCGAAGACGAATCGCCGATCGGCTCGGAGGCGGACTGGGGGTCGCAGATCCTCGATGCGGTGGCACCGGAGCCTGGCGATATCGTCATCGAGAAGCACCGTTGGGATGCCTTCTTCAACACCGATCTCGACCCGATCCTGCGGAACCTCGACGTGACGCGATTGATCGTCGCCGGGCTGCAGACGAATGTCTGCGTGGAGACGACGTCGCGAACGGCGATGATGAAGAACTTCGATGTCGCGGTCCCCGAGGATGCGGTGTCGACCGATGGTGAAGCGCTGCACGCGAACGCGCTCGACTCGTTGCGCGTGCTCTACGTCGAGGTCGCACCGTGGCGCGAGCTTCTTGCTCCGGGTGCCGCCTGGGAGCGTCGGTTCTCGACGCCGGGCTATGGGCGCCGTGCGGAAGACATGGCGGCCATCGGGGGCTGACGAGCCGGGGATTCAGGCCGGCGCGGCTGCTCGGGTCAAGACGGCTCGGGGACCGCGCCGGTCAGGATATCCGCCACGGGCCGCTCCGGGTCGTGCAACATGGCGCGCAGCTCTTCCAGCCACTCAAGGGTGAGGTCGGTCTGGCGGAGCCAAAGTGTGTAGAGCGCACGACGATTGCGCCAGACGGGACTGTCGGGGTCGTCTCGCTCGTCGTCCCAGCGCGACAGCAGGTGGCGGAGGCTGAACTGACGCTGTCGCTGGAAGGTCACCTCCGCGTCGAGCAGATAGTCGGCCTCGGCGGGGTCGAGGACCCACAGGTTCAGCAGTCGCAGTGCGGCATCGTCGCGGATTCCGTGGTCTGGCTGCTCGTGGAGCAGCCAGCGACGCAGCTCGGCCAGGCCTGCATCGTTGATGACGTAGCTCGTGCGGCCACGCTCGGTGCGCTCGGTGATGTCGATGAGTCCGAGAGACTCCATCTTCGACAACTCGGAGTACACCTGCGACGGGCTGGCGTGCCAGGCGCGATCGTTGACGTCGTTGAAGCTCGCGTTGAGCTCGTAGCCGGTGCGAGGCCGCCCGCGCGACAGCGCCGCGAGAATCGCGTGACGCAGTGCCATATGAGTCCTTTCTCTGGCTGTCGGTGCGGTGACGTGCCGAGGCTCGAGTCCCGCTCATGCTAACGGTCAGCCCACAGGGGTATGTGGGAAGACCCGGACAGACCGCTTCATCGATGTGTAACAACTCCGAAACAGTAGTCCTGTAACAATTCCAATTATGGACTACAAAGCCATAGCGCAGAACCGGTTGATCCGGTTGATTGCGGGACGCTCGGTGATGACCGCTGTAACGGCGCTCTTCATCGCGATCGTCGTGTTCTTCGCCATTCGCTCGATCCCCGGCGACCCTGCCCTGACCATCCTCGGCACTGACAGCACCCCCGAGGAGCGCGAACAACTGCGGATCGTCATGGGATTGGACCAGCCTCTCATGACTCAGTTCTCGGTGTGGCTGCGCCAGATCTTCAAGGGTGACCTCGGCTACTCCTACAGTCAGGGGCGGCCGGTCACCGACATCATCGGTCCGGCACTGGAGAGCACGCTTCTGCTGGGCGGCGCGGCGAGCGTTCTCGCAGTGATCATCGCGCTCGTGATGGGCAACCTGGCCACGTCCCGATTCCGTTCCATCCGGCGAACCACAGACTGGGCCGAAGCGATCTTCCTGTCGGCACCGCAGTACACGGTCGCGCTGCTCTTTCTGATCCTGTTCGCCGTGCTCCTGCCCGTCTTCCCTGCGGGAGGTCTCAGCACCCGCGGCGACGGGTCGCCGTCGGACGTGCTGTCCCACATCCTGCTTCCGGCCCTGGCGTTGGCGCTCGCGCCCGGGGCGCAGATGGCTCGGTCGCTCAAGACATCGATCACGACCCTGCAATCGACCGAGCTTCTCCCCACCCTCCGCGCTCGAGGACTCTCGCCGTGGCGCCTGTCGGTGCACGCGCACCACAATGCGCTCCCACCGATGATCACCGTCCTGGGCATCCAGGTCGGCGCGATGCTCGGCGGTGCGCTCTTCGTGGAGCAGATCTTCAGCATCCCCGGTCTGGGCGCGCTGGTCGTGCAATCGGTGAGCCTGCGCGACTACACGCTCGTGCAGGCGGTCGCGCTGTTGATCGCGCTCATCTTCGTGGTCGTGCTGCTGCTGGCGGACGTCGTCAACGCTCTCCTCGACCCTCGCATTCGAAAGGGACGCGCATGACCCTCACCGTCGTCACTCCGGGAACGGTCGAGGCCGCACCCCGCTTCCGCCGGAGGTCGCTGATCTCCCGTACTCCCTTGCGTGGGAAGGTCGCGCTCGCTGTCGTCTCCTTTCTCGCCGTGATCGCGCTGGCAGCCCCGCTTCTGCCGCTGCCGGACCCGCTGAGCGGCGATCTGTCGAGCCGGCTGCTGCCGTTCCTGAGCGACGGGCACCCGCTCGGCACCGACACCCAGGGGCGAGACATGCTCTCGCGCCTCGTATACGGCATGAGGACGTCCCTGTTCGCCGGCGTGGTGCCGATCCTGATCGCGACGCTCATCGGGCTCACGATCGGGACGATCGCGGGACTCGCCGGGCGATTCGTCAATACGCTCCTCATGCGCGGCGTCGATCTGCTCTTCGCCTTTCCGGGCGTGCTCCTGGCGCTCCTCTTGGCGATCTCGATGGGCGTTGGGCTCGGAACGCTCATCCTGGCGTTGACGCTGGTATGGGTCGCGCCGGTCGCGCGCATCGCGGAAACCGAGGTTGGTCGCATCCGTGAACTCGACTTCGTGACGGCTGCACGTTCCAGCGGCGCAAGCGGCGCGGTCATCCTCATCCGTCAGATCGTCCCGGTGGCCCTGCCCGCGGTCCTCGCCTACTCCACCTCCCTGGTCGGGGCGAATGTGGCCATCGCGGGGGGCCTGGGCTTCATCGGGCTCGGCGTGCCGTCACCCCAGCCGGAACTGGGGTCGATCCTGTACGAGATGCAGTCTGCGGTCTACTCCGACCCGTCGCTGGCGCTGGCCCCCGTGATCGTGATCCTCCTGCTGTCGACGCTCTTCCCCCTTGTGGGCGACGGACTCCGCGACGCCATCACCGGAAAGGGGAACCACTCATGAGCGACCTGCTCACGGCAGTGCCGCCCGGGGGCCTGGACCCGACGGTGCCACTGGTGCTCGATGCTTCCGGGATCCGGGTGTCGTTTCCTCGGCCCAACGGGAAGACCACGACCGTCATCGACGGCATCGGTCTCGGCCTCGAATACAGTCAGGTGACTGTGCTGTTGGGCGAGTCCGGCAGCGGGAAGACCGTGTTCGCGCGGTCGATCACCGGACTTGCGCCTCACGGGGCCCAGGTTGAGGGCACGGCGATGTTCGGCGGTGTCGATCTCGCTCATGCGTCGAACCGTCAGCTGCGCGCGCTGCACGGCGACCGTATCGGCATGGTGCCGCAGGACCCGAACTCCTCGCTGGACCCGATGCGCCGCATCGGAGGACAGATCGCCGAGACCTTGCTGCAGCATCGCCAGGTTCCTGACCGACGTGCTGCACGCCAGCGAGCGATCGAGCTGCTGAACCAAGTGCAGATCCGGGACCCCGAGCGAGTCCTGAGGTGTTACCCCCACGAGGTCTCGGGTGGCATGCGTCAGCGGATCGCGATCGCGATCGCGATCAGCTGCGGCCCGGAGCTCATCGTGGCGGATGAGCCGTCGAGTGCTCTGGACGCCTCGGTGGGAGCGCACGTCGTCGGTCTTCTCGACGATCTGCGCACTCGCCTGCGCACGGCGATCCTGTTCATCACGCACGACATAGGCATCGCGTCGCAGATCGCATCGCAGCCGCACGACCGAGTGGCCGTCATGCTGGGCGGACAGATCGTCGAGCTCGGCTTCGCGTCCGCCGTGCTCCGCTCGCCCCAGCACGAATACACCAGAGCCCTTCTGGCGGCCGAGCCGTCGGCTGCCGTGCCGCGAGGCCGACTCGCCGTGGTTCCGGACGCTGTCCGCACTCGCAGGGACTGGGGGCCGCTTCGCGAGGTCGCGCCCGGTCACGCCGTCGCCTCAGGAAGTGAGACCAACCGATGACCGTCATCCTCGAAGGCAGCGGAATCGTGAAGAGCTTCGGTGGCTTCACCGCGTTGCACGGCATCGACTTCTCGATCGAGCACGGACGCACGCTGGGCGTCGTCGGCGAGTCGGGCAGCGGCAAATCCACCCTTGGTCGCATCGTCATGCGACTGATGACCCCGGATGCCGGAACCGTCCGGCTCGGTGGGCGTGATCTCTTCGCGCTCAGCCGCGGCGAATTGCGCCGTGCGCGCCGTGACTTCCAGCTCGTACCGCAGGACCCTCGGCACGCCCTCAACCCGACGATGACGGTGGGGGAGACGCTGGCGTTCCAACTCTCAGCCCAAGGCGTCGCGCGCCGGGACTGGCGGAGTCGCTCCGCCGACCTGCTTCAGACGGTCGCACTGCCCGACGACTACGTGCACGCGTACCCGCACGAACTCTCGGGTGGGCAGGCGCAGCGCGTCGCCATCGCCCGGGCGATCGCCGGGCGCCCCAAGCTGCTCGTGTGCGACGAAGCGGTGTCCGCGCTCGACAAGTCCGTTCAGGCGCAAGTGCTCAACACGTTCTCCACCCTCCAGTCGGATCTGGGAGTCGCGATGTTCTTCATCACCCACGATCTCGCCGTCGTTGAGCACATCGCCGACGACCTGCTCGTCCTCAACCGCGGTCACGCCGTCGAATCCGGCGCCACCCGGGAGGTTCTGGCGGCGCCCACCGATCCGTACACGAAAGAGCTTCTGGCGGCGCGACACCCGACAGCCGCCTGAAGGCACCACCGCACCACCGCTCCACCCGCACCGCCTGCTCCATCCGTAGCCCATATCAAGGAGACTCATGCGATCTCACACCACCTCCCGCGTGCGCCGGGCGCTTCTCGGCGCCGGTATCGCGGTGACCGCCGCGCTCGCGCTGTCGGCGTGCGCCACCTCGTCGGCGTCCGTCCCCACAGGCGACGCCGAACAGGAACTCGTCATCGGTTCGCAGATGGCGTCGTTCCCCAGCCTCGATACCGGCGCCATCACAACAGCCGGCTACGAGGGTCAGCGACTCATCGGCAACCTCGTGTACGAAGGCCTCACCAAGCGCGATGTCTCCGACCCCAACGCTCCGGCCGGTGTTGCCCCCGCGCTTGCGAAGTCGTGGGAAGTGTCGGAAGACGGCCTGGAGTACACCTTCAGCCTGCAGGACGGAGTCCTCTTCCACGATGGGACCGAGTGGGACGCTGACGCTCTCATCTACAACATCACGCGCTACATGGATGAGAACGACCCCAACTATGATCCCGTCCTCATCACGTACTACGCGGTCCTCAACTTCGTCGACCACGTGGAGAAGGTCGATGACATGACGGTCGCCTTCGTCCTGAAGGAGCCGTTCGCGTTCTTCCTCGCTGACCTCTACAACGTCTACTTCGCCAGCCCGACCTCGCTTGAGGAGGACGGTCCGTCAGGACAGGCCGCGCACCCCGTCGGCACGGGTCCGTTCGTCTTCGACGAGCTCAAGCAGAACCAGTCGATCTCGTTCGTCCGGAACGAGGACTACTGGGGTGACGTGCCCAAGCTCGATCGGCTCACGGTGGAGCTCATCCCCGACCCGTCCGCCCGCACCGCCGCGCTTCGCTCGGGTCGCGTGGACTGGATCGAGGCGGCTCAGCCTGACGACCTCGCGTCGCTGGAATCGGCCGGGTTCGTCGCCACCGGAAACGCGTTCGACTGGGAGTGGTCGTGGCAGCTGATGACAGGTGACGAGCCGGTCGACGACATCCGGGTCCGCCAGGCCATGAACTACGCCATCGATCGCGAGTCGATCGCCGAGGACCTGCTGCATGGCACAGCCGTCCCGGCGTATCAGATGTTCGCCGGTGCCAGCTTGTATTACTCCGGCGACGATGACCTCTACTCGTACGACCCCGAAAAGGCCAAGTCGCTCCTCGCCGAAGCCGGATACGCCGACGGCGTCTCGCTGAAGGTGGGCTACATCACTGCGGGCTCCGGGTCCATGCAGGCCAAGGCCATGAACGAGGCCCTGCAGGCCCAGCTGGCGGCCGTCGGCATCGATGTCACCCTCGAGCCGGTCGACTTCTCCGGCATGTACGCGAAGCTCGGCGAAGGCGACACGGGATGGCACGCCGCCAATCAGGCGTTCAGCCTTGAGCAGCCGTCCAGTTGGAAGGGCTTCTGGTTCGGCTGCGATGGCAACTTCTTCGGATACTGCAACGAAGAGGCCGAGGCGCTCTACGACGAGGCACTCGTCACCGTGAACGACGAGGACCGCGCAGCGCTGCTCACGGAGGTCGGCCACCTCGTGACGGAGGACGCAGCGTGGCTGTTCGTCGCAAACGACACGGCACCGCGTGCTATGTCGGCCTCCGTCAAGGGCTTCGAGCAGCCCAAGAGCTGGTGGATCGACTTCACCGGCGTCTACATGGAGGACTGACCCGGCCCCACACGGCGCCTCCACGGTCCGATCACGTGACCGTGGGGGCGCCGTCTCGCGTCAATCGGCGGTGACCACCGCCGGTGCCCCGGCAGAGGCAGACGCCGCGAACGCCGACCCCGGGCGGACCACGAGCGACCTCGGCAGGAGCAGCGCCATCGCCCGGTTGGGGCCCGGCACGGCGGCGAGCATCGCACGGCGGACGCGGTCGGCGGCGTCGAAGAGCGGCCGCGCGTCGATCGCGTCGCGTCCGCGCCGGTCGTAGCTCAGCCGCTCCACGGCACTCACCAGCGCGCGCATGTCGGCGTCGGGTGCTCCGTGCTTCGCGGTCAACCGTGCGCCGAACGCGCGTGGCGATTCCGCGGCAGGTACGGCAAGACCGAGATCGAGCGCCGTGTGCTGGACCACCGACCACGCCGCGCCGACGTCGCCGCGGTGGGCGCGCGACCGCAGCCACCGCCGCCGCACCGCGGCGACGACCAGCGGAGTCAGCACGAGGAGCAATACGCTTCCCACGGTCATCAGATAGGGGCGGGGATCGACGAGGCGTGCCGCACCGCCGGCACCGGCGTCGAACTCGTCCTCACGGCGGTCGATGGGGGCGGCCGAGGCCGTCGTGGTCGGCGATGCCGTGGGCGTGGGGCCCTGGATGTCCTCGCCGCCGTCGTCGACGTTCGCCTCGCTGCTCGTGACGAACCGCGTCGCGGTGCCGAGGCTCTTCGTCGGCTCGAATGCCACCCAGCCGATGCCGTCGAAGTGCACCTCGGGCCAGGCGTGCAGCAGGCTCGTGCTCACTTCGCCCACCCGCTGGGCGTCTTCGATGTCGCCCGTGTACTGCCCGGGGAGGAACCCGACGACGATGCGGGAGGGCATGTCCAGCGCGCGGGCCATGAGGGCGAACGCGCCCGCGAAATGAATGCAGTAGCCCTCCCGCACATCGAGGAACGCGGCGACCGCGTCGGAACCGGTGCCGTCGAAACCGGCGAGCACCGGTGCGCGGAGCGAATAGGTGAAGTCCTCGCCGCGGAACCAGGACTGCAGGGCGATCAGTCGGTCGTAGTCGGTGTCCGCATCGGCGGTCACCTCATCTGCCAGCTCGTAGACGATGTCGGGCGTGGACTCCGGAAGCGACGTGACGTCGACGGGCTGGTCGGAGACCGTCGCTCGCTTCTGGCGGATCTGCTCGAGCGTGGGCTTGGCGACCTGCGTGACCACTTCGTAGTCCTGGCCCTGCGCATTCGCCTGTCCGCTGATGAGCGTGCGGTTGTAGGGGATCGCCCGCCACGCCCCGTCGAGCCCGTTCACTTCGACCGCGGGATACGGGATCGGCAGGTAGGAGGAGGCGAGGTTCGAAATGGCCACGTTGGTGCGGTACTGCGTGACGCGCACGCCCTCCTCGACCTCCAGGGCGTCCCAACCCTCCTCTTCGAGCGGGACGGAGCGAAGCCGATCGGGAACCCACACGTCGCCGTCGAACACCGACAGCGTCGCGACCCGCAGGTAGGGCAGGTCGGAGGCATCGGTTCGCACCCGCAGCACCGTGACATCGTTGCGTCGCCGGAGGTCGTCACCCAGGTTGAGGGTCGGATCGATGCTCGCGAGCTGACCCGTTCCGGCGGCCACGACACGCGGCGGAGGGAGGGCGGGGCC
The DNA here is from genome assembly GCA_937926065.1 of uncultured Microbacterium sp. GTDB lineage: Bacteria > Actinomycetota > Actinomycetes > Actinomycetales > Microbacteriaceae > Microbacterium. Next base: position 10,167 of record CALANM010000125.1, on the reverse strand, counting down.
GGTGACGAGGGCGGCGACGACGGCGGTCACTCCCGCCGAGCTGCCCGGCTCGGGAGCCTCGCGCGTGCGGGTCTCGGCGCGGATGAGCAGCAGAACGGCGGACGCGAGCAGAGCGAACGCGAGCAGATTGACGTCGCTGGGCACCGCGATCGCCGGGATCAGCCAGATCGCGACGAGCGCGATCGATGCCAGCAGCGGCATGCGAGCGGTCACGACGACGTGATCGAGCGCGATCGTGAGAGCGCCGAGCGCGGCGACGACCACGAACGACATCGCAGCCGTCGGAGGCAGGGGCGCCACCCCAAGGAGGATCTCGGCCGACGCCTGCTGGATGAGAAGGGGAATGCTCTCGAACACCTCGGGGGTCGGGATGATGGCGAACAGCGCCTCGTCGGAGAAGAACGCCGCTGTCACCGCCCCCGCCCACACGGCGAGCTCGCACAGCGTGACCCCCACGGCCGGAACGCGCAATCGGCGCAGGACCGAGCCGACCGCCAGCAGTCCCGCGGCGAGCCCGAGCGCGCCCACGAGCCACGCTCCGGGAACGACCACGCCCAGGAGGGGGACGGTCGCGGCGAGCCCGATCCACAGGGCGATCGTGAGCCTCCGATCGCCGCGCGGTCGGCGTCTGCGGTCAGGAGCGGACTCGTCGGTGGCGGCCTCGTGGGTCCACCTCTCAGACACCGACACGAGGGCCTCCTCGATCGGCGACGCTGAGCCAGGCGGCGGCCAGGTCGGAGTCCGGCGGCACGGAGGCCACGCGCCAGCCGGTGCTCTCGGCGCGCAGCAGCGTGTCGTGCTGCGGCGCGATCGTCAGGAGGACCGGCATCGCACTGTGGTGCGGGAGAGGCGCGAGCTCGTCGACGTCGCCGTCGTCGAGCCGACCGGTCACGAGCACCAGCGGTCCGGTCTGCACGCCCATGAAGAGCCGCACCAGCTGCTCAGGCTGGGTGATCCGCTGTGCCGTGACGGTGGCGAACGCCGTGAGCATGCGATCGATGCCGGCGTTGTCGCCGCCGTCGACCGGCTCCACGATCTCGGTGCCGTCGACATCGATGACCGTCACCCGATAGCCCTCGTGCACCAGGCGTGCCACGACCGAGACACACGCGGTGATCGCGGTCTCGAACCCGGGATCCTCGCCAGGAGCCTGCATCGCCTCCGGCGTCCAGCGCTGCAGTCCGCGGTCGAGCACGACGACCGCCTCCGGCGTGGTCTCCTGCTCCTCCTGGCGCACCATCAGCTCGTCGCGGTGGGCGCTGGCTCGCCAGTGGATGCGACGCATCGAGTCCCCGGACACATAGTGGCGGGGGATGAGGTTGTCTGCACCCTGTCCTAGCTGGTTCGTCGTGGAGTGCATGCTGCCGCCGGCCTCACCCGGCAGGTCGGTGAGCGGGCCCAGCTCGACGACCTGCGGCGCGACCGTGACCGAGGCGGGATCGCCGATCGTGCTGTGGCGTCGGGCGAATCCGAATGGATCGGTCGACGCCACGGTGAGGGGGCCGACGGTGCGGACGCCGCGGCGCCGAGCCGTCACGCGGTACTCGATGCGGATGGCGCTTCCTGCCGCAGACAAGCCCGACGCCGTCGCCGGGAATCGCCCCGACGCGTCGCCTTCCAGCCCGTCTCCCAGCACGTCGCGCCATGTCCCCTGCGCGACGGGCAGCGGCGACCGGATCTGCACGCGCGCCCGCACGCTGATCTCCTCACCGACCGCGGCGACGTCGGGAACGAAGACGCGCGTGACGTCCTCGCCGCGGCGGGCGAGGTACAGCGCTGCGATGCTCACCCCGACCACGGCGAGCAGCAGCACGCTCACATACAGCAGCTCAGTGATCTTGAACTCGTGTGCGAGCAGGAAGCACAGCACCCCGAGCACCGCGGCGCCGGTGCCGCGGAGCGTGAGAGGCCATCTGTGCATGTCTGTGCTCGGGTCTGACTCAGTGCGTGGCCAGGGGCACTCGCACCGACGTGGCGATGGAGCGGAGGACGTGTGCGACGGCGTCCGAGGCCGTGCGGCCGCGCGTCGCGCTGGTGCCGCGCGCGGCGATCATGCGGTGCGTGAAGACGGGCTCCAGCAGCGTCACGACGTCGTCGGGAATGACGAACTCGCGACCGTCGAGGGCAGCCCACACTTTCGCCGCGCGCACGAGCTGCAGCGTTGCCCGCGGGCTCGCGCCCAGGCGGATGTCCGGGTGCGAGCGCGTGGCCCGCGACAAGCTCACGGCGTACTCCTCCACGGCGGGAGAGACGTGCACGCTGCGGGCCCACGCGATGAGCTCCTGCACCCGGTGCGATGAGATGACGGGCCGCACGTCGTCGAGCGGGTTGAGCGTGTCCCGCTGGCGCAGCATGAGGGCCTCCGACGCCGCGTCGGGGTAGCCCATCGAGACGCGCATCATGAACCGGTCGCGCTGCGCCTCGGGAAGCGCATACGTGCCCTCCATCTCGAGAGGGTTCTGCGTCGCCACGACCAGGAACGGGTCGGGGAGTGCACGGCTGGTCCCGTCGACGGTCACCTGGTGCTCCTCCATCGCCTCCAGCAGCGCCGACTGGGTCTTGGGAGAGGAGCGGTTGATCTCGTCGGCGATGACGATGTTCGCGAACACGGCGCCCGGCTTGAACTCGAAGACGCGGTCGACCGGGTTGTACACGCTCACGCCCGTCACATCGCCGGGCAGGAGATCGGGCGTGAACTGGATGCGGCGCACCGTGGCGTCGACCGTCGCGGCGAGCGCTCGGGCGAGCATCGTCTTGCCGACGCCGGGGACGTCTTCGATCAGCAGGTGCCCCTCGGCCAGCAGGCACACGAGCGCGGCGCGCACCGCGTCGGGCTTGCCGTCGATCACGCGCGTGACCGACTCCGCGATCGCCGCCGTCTCACGAGCGAACTCCTCGGCGTTCACCTGACTGTCGAGCATGCGTCCCCCTCCGTTGCGGCGCGCGCGTTGGTCGATGCTAACGCCCTGTGGCCCCGGAGCGGCGGGACGTCGGGTAAACTTGCAGAAGCTCTCCGCGAGACGGCATCTCGGCCAACTCCCCCAGGACGGAAACGTAGCAAGGGTAACTGGGCTCTGCCGGGTTCGCGGAGAGTCTTTTTTGTGCCGCCATTATGTCTGGGGAGAGTGGCTGGCCGGGGCTCTCGCACGTGCCTAGGCTGAAACCGTGGCGAAGAGCATCTACATCACCTCCACCGAAGGCCGCTCCGGGAAGTCCACTGTCGTGCTGGGTGTGCTCGACGCACTGAGCCACGTCACTCCGCGCGTGGGGGTGTTCCGGGCGATCGCACGCTCGACGAGCGAGCGCGACTACGTGCTGGAGATGCTTCTCGACCACGTCGGGGTCGATCTCGACTACGAGGAGTGCATCGGCATCACCTACGACGACGTGCGACGGGATGCCGATGCGGCGCTCGCGAAGGTCGTCGAGCGGTTCAAGGCGGTCGAGGCCAAGTGCGATGCCGTCGTGATCGTCGGCAGCGACTTCACCGATGTCGGGTCGATCGCCGAGCTCGGCTACAACGCCCGCATCGCCGCGAACCTGGGCACTCCGCTGCTGGTCGTGCTGAACGGCCGCGCGGGAGAGGGCGACCGCCTCGGGATCTCTGAGGCTCGCACCGCCGAGCAGCTCGCCCAGGCCACCGAGCACGCCGTCAATGAGATCCACCACCAGCGCGCCGAGCTGCTGGCCGTCATCGCCAACCGCGCCGATCCTGCGCACCTGGCCGAGATCAACGACGCCATACGCGCCGCGGTCACGGGCCTGCCGGCAGCCGACGGGCACCGCGAGACCGAGGTGGGGGTGTGGTCGATCCCCGAAGACGTCTTCCTCGCGGCGCCCTCCGTGCGCGACGTCATGGCATCCGTCGACGGTCGGCTGCTGCGCGGCGACGAGCAGCTGCTGTCGCGCGAGGTGCTCGACTGCGTGGTGTCGGGCATGTCGCTCAACAACATCCTCCCGAGGCTGCACGAGAGCGCGATCGTCGTGGTCGCCGCCGACCGCACCGAGGTGCTGCTGGGCCTCCTCCTCGCGCACTCGTCGGGCACCTTCCCGTCGATCTCGGGCATCGTCCTCAACGGTCCGTTCCCGCTGCCCGAGTCGGTGCAGCAGCTGATGGCGGGCCTCGACTCCTCGCTGCCGATCATCCAGACCGACCTCGACACCTACGACACGGCCGTGCGCGTCATGGGCACCCACGGACGGTTCGCGGCCGGCTCGCAGCGCCGCTTCGACACCGCCGCCGCCCTCTTCGAGCAGAACGTCGACACCGAGGAGCTCACGCGCGACCTCGGGCTCGCGCAGTCCTCCGTCGTGACGCCCGTCATGTTCGGATACCAGCTGTTCGAGCGTGCGCGCGCGAAGCGCACGCACATCGTGCTGCCCGAGGGCAGCGACGACCGCGTGCTGCGGGCAGCCGCGACGGTGCTGGCGCGCGGCATCGCCGACCTCACGATCCTCGGCGACGAGGCGGAGGTGCGCGGCCGCGCCGTGGAGCTCGGGGTCGACATCTCGGCTGCGCGCGTGCTGAGCCCCTTCGACCCTGCCAGCGTCGACCGGTTCGCGACCGAGTACGCGCGCCTGCGCGCCCACAAGGGCGTCACCTACGAGAAGGCGGCAGACACGGTCACCGATGTGTCCTACTTCGGCACGATGATGGTGCACCTCGGACTCGCCGACGGCATGGTGTCGGGCGCCGTGCACACGACCGCCCACACCATCCGCCCGGCCTTCGAGATCATCAAGACCAAGCCGGGCGTCTCGGTCGTCTCGAGCGTCTTCCTGATGGCGCTCGCCGACCGCGTGCTCGTCTACGGCGACTGCGCCGTGATCCCCGACCCCACGAGCGAGCAGCTGGCCGACATCGCGATCTCGTCGGCCGCGACCGCGACGCAGTTCGGCATCGAGCCGCGCGTCGCGATGCTGTCGTACTCGACGGGGGAGTCGGGATCCGGTGCCGACGTCGACAAGGTGCGCGCCGCCACCGAGCTCGTGCGTCAGCGCGCGCCCGAGCTGCTCGTCGAAGGGCCGATCCAGTACGACGCGGCTGCCGACGCCGCCGTCGCGAAGGCCAAGATGCCCGACTCCCACGTCGCCGGAAGGGCCACCGTGTTCGTGTTCCCCGACCTCAACACGGGCAACAACACCTACAAGGCCGTGCAGCGCTCGGCGGGAGCGGTCGCGATGGGACCCGTGCTCCAGGGCCTCAACCGGCCGATCAACGACCTGTCGCGCGGCGCCCTCGTCGAGGACATCGTCAACACGATCGCGATCACCGCCATCCAGGCGCAGTCCGAGGAGCCGCCCGCCGAGCAGGTCAGCGCATGAGCGTCGTCCTCGTCATCAACAGCGGGTCATCGTCGTTCAAGTACCAGCTGATCGACGTCGAGACCGAGCGCTCACTGGCATCCGGGCTCGTCGAGCGCATCGGCGAGCGCGTCGGGGCCGCGTACCACCGCGTCACGGGCGAGCGGGGCGAGGCAGCCACGTCGCGCGAGCTGCCGATCCCCGACCACACGGCAGGGTTCGCGGTCATGCTCGAGGCCTTCGCCGAGCTGGGGCCGTCTCTCACCGACGAGCCGCCTGTCGCCGTCGGTCACCGCGTCGTGCAGGGCGGCGCCCGGTTCTTCGAGCCGACCGTCATCGACGACCTCATCGAGATCAACATCGAGGACCTCGGGGTGCTCGCACCGCTTCACAACCCGGGTGCCGTGCAGGGCATCCGCGCCGCCCGCGCGGCCTTCCCCGACCTGCAGCACGTCGCCGTGTTCGACACGGCCTTCCACCAGACGCTGCCCCCGGCCGCCTACACCTACGCGATCGACCGCAGGATGGCGAGCAAGTACCGCATCCGCCGCTACGGCTTCCACGGGACGAGCCACAAGTTCGTGAGCGAGGCCGCCGCCGCCCACCTCGGGCGACCGCTCGGCGAGCTGCGCCAGATCGTGCTGCACCTCGGCAACGGCGCGTCGGTCACGGCGGTCCGCGGAGGGAAGTCGGTCGAGACGTCGATGGGTCTGACGCCCCTCGAGGGGCTCGTGATGGGCACGCGCTCGGGCGACCTCGATCCGTCGGTGCTGATCCTGCTCGCCCGCCGGGAGGAGATGACCCCCAACACCCTCGACGACTTCCTCAACAAGCGCAGCGGCCTGGTCGGGCTCGCCGGCGTCTCCGACATGCGCGACATCACCGAGCGGCGTGCGGCCGGAGACGCGAACGCCGCGCTCGCGTTCGACGTGTACATCCACCGGCTGCGCACCTACATCGGCGCGTACGCGGCCCAGATGGGCGGAGTGGACGTCATCTCGTTCACGGCCGGCGTGGGGGAGAACTCGGCGCTCGTCCGCGCCGCCGCCACCGAGACCCTCGGCTTCCTCGGCGTCGAGCTCGACCCGGCGCGGAACGAGGCCCGCACCCCCGGCATCCGCACGATCTCAGCCGACGGATCAGCCGTCTCGGTGCTCGTCGTGCCCACGAACGAAGAGCTCGAGATCGCCCGCCAGACGCTCTCCACCGTCACCCCCGGGGGACTGTGATCGGGGGCTCCCGAAGCGGCCTCGCGCGCGACTACGCTGGACGGGTGACAGCCGCGCATCTTCCCGATCTCACGAGCTACGACGGTGTGCTCTTCGACCTCGACGGTGTGCTCACTCCCACGGCAGAAGTGCACATGCACGCGTGGGAGACGATGTTCACGGAGCTGTTCACGGCGTGGGGCATCACGCCTCCGTACACCGAGCGCGACTACTTCGAGTACCTCGACGGCAAGAAGCGCTACGACGGGGTCGCAAGCCTCCTGCGCTCGCGTGACGTCGAGGTGCCCTGGGGCGATCCGTCCGATCCGCCGACCGCCGACACCATCTGCGGCATCGGCAATCGCAAGAACGACGTGTTCGCCCGGGTGCTGCGCGCCGAGGGCATCGAGCCGTATCCGGGATCGCTCGCGCTGCTCGACGTGCTCGAGGCCGCGGGCGTCCCCATGGCGGTCGTCTCGAGCTCGAAGAACGCCGAGGAGGTGCTGCGCGCGGCGGGTCTGCGCGAGCGGTTCCCCGTCGTCATGGACGGCGTCATCGCCGAGCGCGAGAACCTGCCCTCCAAGCCCGCCCCTGACGTCTTCGCCGAGGGCGCGCGGATGCTGGGCGTCGACCCGGCTCGCAGCGTGGCCGTCGAAGACGCGCACTCCGGCGTGCAGTCGGCCGCCGCCGCCGGCTTCGCGCTCGTCGTCGGCGTCGACCGCGGCGTGGGGGCCGACGTCCTCCGCGCCTCGGGTGCGCACGTCGTCGTCGACGATCTGTCCGCCTTCGTCGCCTGACCCGCATTCGTCCCACCCCACCAGACCTGCATCGTCCGTCAGAGGAACAGTCCGCAAGAGGAGTCACATGATCGACCGCGACCGCTTCCCCATCGACCCGTGGCGCCTCGTTGAACGCCGCTTCTCGCTCGACGACGTCGGCGTCACCGAGACGCTCTTCGCCCAGGGCAACGGGTACCTGGGCCTGCGGGGCAACCACCCCGAGGGGCGGCACGCCCACGAGCACGGCACCTTCGTCAACGGCTTCCACGAGATCTTCCCGATCCGTCACGCCGAGCAGGCATACGGGTTCGCAGAGGTCGGCCAGACGATCATCAACGCGCCCGACAGCAAGGTCATGCGCGTCTACGTCGACGACGAGCCGCTCTCCTTCGACGTCGCCGACGTGCGCGAGTACGAGCGCGCGCTGGACTTCCGCACGGGTGTGCTGAGCCGCCACATCCGCTGGATGACGCCCAGCGGCAAGGACGTCGTCATCGACTTCGAGCGCATGGTGTCGTTCGAGGAGAAGCACCTCACGGTCATGCGCCTGACGGTCACGGTGCTCAACTCCGATGCGCCCGTCACGGTGAACTGCCAGATCGTCAACCGGCAGGACGGCGAGGACGTCTACGGCGGCGCGGCTCCGCTCGCCGCCCGCGGCACGGCGGTCAAGAGCGGCTTCGACCCGCGCAAGGCCGAGAAGATCGAAGAGCGCGTGCTGCAGCCGCAGGAGTACTGGCAGGACGGCCTTCGCTCGGCGCTGTCGTATCGCGTGACGTCGTCGGGCATGACGATCGCCGTCGTGGCCGATCACATCATCGAGACCGACAACGACTACACCGCCCGCACGCTCGCTGAGCCCGACATCGCCAAGAACGTGTTCCGCGTGCACGCGCAGGCGGGCGTCCCCGTCACGGTCACCAAGCTCGTGAGCTACCACACGTCGCGCGGCGTGCCGGCGCGCGAGCTCGTCGACCGCGGCCGCCGCACGCTCGACCGCGTCGAGCGCGAGGGCGTCGCGGCGCAGTTCGAGCGTCAGGCCGCGTGGTGCGAGACGTTCTGGGATCGATCCGACGTCGTCATCGAGGGTCGTGACGACCTGCAGCAGGCCACCCGCTGGTGCCTGTGGCAGCTCGCGCAGGCCGCCGCGCGCGCCGACGGACAGGGCGTGCCGGCCAAGGGCGTCACGGGCTCCGGCTACAGCGGCCACTACTTCTGGGACACCGAGGTCTATGTCCTCCCGTTCCTCATCTACACGACCCCGCTGTGGGCCCGCAACGCGCTGCGGATGCGGTATCTCATGCTGCCGTCGGCCCGCAAGCGCGCGGGGCAGCTGAACGAGGCGGGCGCCCTCTTCCCATGGCGCACGATCAACGGCGAGGAGGCGTCGGCCTACTACGCCGCCGGCACCGCTCAGTACCACATCAACGCCGACGTGAGCTACGCGCTGGGCAAGTACGTGCGGGCCACGGGCGACGACGAGTTCATGTTCCGCGAGGGCGTCGACATCGCGGTGGAGACGGCACGCCTGTGGGCGACGCTCGGCTTCTGGCGCTACAACGAGGCCGGCGAGCCCGAGGCGTTCCACATCCACGGCGTCACCGGACCCGACGAGTACACGACGGTCGTCAACGACAACCTGTTCACCAACGTCATGGCCCGGTACAACCTGCGTCTGGCCTCCCGCGTCGTGCGGGAGATGGCCGAGCAGGCTCCCGAGGAGTACCGCCTCATGATCGAGCGGCTCGGTCTCGAGGAGACGGAGCCCGACACGTGGGATATGGCCGCCGACGCCATGCACATCCCGTACAGCGAGACCCTCGGCATCCACCCGCAGGACGCCGTCTTCCTCGAGAAGGAGGTGTGGGACCTCGAGAGCACCCCCGACGAGCAGCGCCCGCTGCTGCTCCACTTCCACCCGCTGGTCATCTACCGCTACCAGGTGCTCAAGCAGGCAGACGTCGTGCTCGCGCTGTACCTCCAGGGCAACCACTTCACCGACGCAGAGAAGCTCGCCGATTTCGAGTATTACGATCCGCTCACGACGGGCGACTCGACGCTGTCGGCCGTCGTGCAGTCGATCCTCGCGGCAGAGGTGGGCTATCAGGACCTCGCTCTCGAGTACTTCCGCGAGTCGATCTTCGTCGACCTGGGCGACCTGCACCACAACGCGTCCGACGGCGTGCACGTGGCATCCGCGGGCGGCGTGTGGACCGCGCTGGTCGCGGGCTTCGGCGGCATGCGCGATCACTTCGGCGAGCTGTCGTTCGATCCCCGCCTGCCGGCCGACTGGCCGTCGCTGTCGTACACGCTCCACTGGCACGGCACCGCGCTGCGCGTCACGGTGCGTGCCGATTCGCTCACGGTCGTCGCCGGCGAGGGGGCGCCGGTGTCGTTCGAGGTCCGCGGAGCGGCATACGAAGTGCGCCCCGGCGAGACGGTCGTCGTGCCGCTCGAAGGCCAGGGGCCCGTGCGCAAGGGCCGCCCTCGCCTCGGCAACATCAGCGATCAGCTGCGCGAAGACGGATCGCTCATCTCGGCCTCCGTCCCGAGCACGGCGAACACGTCGGCCATCCCGATCATCCCTCCCGTGCCGGCCGCCGATCACGACGACCTCGCCATCGACGTCTGAGGGGCGGGCGGGGAGCGACTCTGTCTGAGCGCTTCCCGCCTCTCCGTTCCGCCTGCGGTCAGGCGGTGGCGACGGCTTCGGCGACGATCGCGCGCACGGCGTCGCGACCGGCGCGGTTCGCTCCGACCGTGGACTGCGACGGCCCGTAGCCGATGAGGAACAGGCGCGGCTCGTCGATGGCCCGCCCGTTCGCGACGCGGATGCCGCCGGCCGGCGTGCGTAGGCCCAGCGGTGCGAGGTGGGC
>CALANM010000124.1 GCA_937926065.1 uncultured Microbacterium sp. | reverse complement strand
TGAACGGGTACGGGAGCCACACGTACTCGATGACCAACGCCGCGGGCGAGCGCGACCGAACCGACTCGCTCAGGGAGCGTCGGGTCATCGAACGTAGACTGGTGCGGTTATGTCCTCCGTCTTCGACTGCCGTGACGCCGACCAGCTCCTGAGCGCCCTGCGACAGGCGCGCCAGGCCATCGCCCGGGGTGAGCTCGTCGTGCTGCCCACCGACACCGTGTACGGGGTCGGTGCGGACGCCTTCAGCCCGGCCGCCGTGGCCCGGCTGCTCGCCGCGAAGGGCCGCGGACGCCAGTCGCCGCCGCCGGTGCTCGTGCCCGGCATCCCGACGCTGCGCGCGCTCGCGGCGGAGGTGCCCGAAGCCGTCGAGCGCCTCGTCGAGCGCTTCTGGCCCGGCGGGCTCACCATCGTGCTCCCGGCGCAGCCCTCGCTCACGTGGGACCTCGGCGACACGGGGGGCACCGTCGCCGTTCGCATGCCCGACGAGCGCATCGCCTTGGAGCTGCTCGCCGAGACCGGGCCCCTCGCCGTGTCGAGCGCGAACCTCACGGGCAAGCCGGCGGCGACAGCCGTCGACGACGCCGTCGACATGCTCGGTGACAGCATCTCGGTGTATCTCGACGGCGGCCCCTCGTCGACGGGAGTCGCCTCCACGATCGTCGACGCTACGGGTCTCGTGGGCGGACAGTCCCGTCCGGTGCGTGTGCTCCGGGAGGGCGTCGTCAGCCGCGCGGCGCTCCGCGAGGTGCTCGGAGATCTCCTCGAGCCCGATCCCGCAGATCCCGACGCGGCCGGCGGGCCGGCGTGAAGCACTACGTCTTCACCCTCATCCTCACCGCGACGCTGACGTTCGCGCTGACCTGGGTCGTGTGGCGCGTGAGCATGCGCTACAAGCTGTATCCCGGCATCCGTGAGCGCGACGTCCACAAGAACCCGACACCCCGCCTCGGCGGCATCGCGATGTTCCTCGGGGTCGTCGGGGCATTCGCGCTCTCCACCGCCGTTCCCTACTTCCACATCTTCTGGGACCGTCCCGAACGCAACTGGGCGATCCTCGGCGCGACGTTCCTCATCGTCGTCGTCGGCGTGGCTGACGACCTCTGGGATCTCGACTGGTTCCTCAAGCTCGGAGCGCAGATCCTCGTCGCGTGGATCATCGTCGCGCCGGGCGGGGTGCAGATCTATTCGCTGCCCTTCGGGGCGAGCAAGACGGTCGTCTCCGGCTGGGTCAGCGTCATCGTCTCGGTGCTCGTCATCGTGGTGGCCATGAACGCCGTCAACTTCATCGACGGCCTCGACGGTCTGGTCGCGGGCGTCGTGCTCATCGCCAACGGCGTGTTCTTCGCCTACACCTATCTGCTCGCGCGCGACTTCGAGTTCTCCAGCTACTCCAACCTCGCGGCGTTCATCGCGATCGCCCTCATGGGCGCGTGCCTGGGGTTCCTTCCGTTCAACTGGAACCCTGCGCGCATGTTCATGGGCGACGGCGGCGCGCTCATGCTGGGGCTCCTGATGGCGGTCTCGGCCATTCTCGTCACGGGCCAGCTGCCCGCGGAGCTCGTCTCGGACAACGACCGCTTCGGCCGCTCGCAGCTGCTCGGCGCCTTCATCCCCGTGCTCCTGCCGATCGTGGTCGTGCTCCTGCCGCTGCTCGATTTCGGCCTCGCGGTCGTGCGCCGCATGTCCAAGGGCAAGTCGCCGTTCTCGCCCGACCGCAAGCACCTGCACCATCGGATGCTCGACATGGGGCACAGCGATCGGGACGCCGTCCTGATCTTCTACGCGTGGACGGCCGTGGTGAGCCTGTCGGTGCTCCTCATGTACATCGGCACGACCGCCGGGTGGCCCGGGCTCTACTGGCCTGGCATCGTCTTCTTCGTGGCGGGGGCCGTCCCCTGCCTCCTTGTGACCCTCCTGCCCTCGCGCCGCACGCCACGCGGCGCCGCCTCGACAGAGCCCGAACGGAAGTCCGTCGTATGAACCGTCCCGTCCTCTCCAGCTCCCGCATCTTCCGCACCACGCTCGTGTGGTCGGCGGCCGCGACCGCGGTGCTCGCCGTCGCGGGCGCTGTCATCGGGTTCGCCGTCGCCGGAGCCGACGGCCTGTGGAGCGCCCTTGTCGCGGTCGTGCTCGCGGCCGTCTTCCTCGCGCTGACCGCCGGCAGCATCCTGATCGCCAACCGCTGGTACGGCGACCCGCTCTACGTGCCGATCTTCTTCGGCCTCGTGATGGGCGCATGGGTCGTCAAGTTCGTCGTGTTCATCGTCGTGCTCCTCACGCTGCGCGGCCAGCCGTGGCTCAACGGAACGGTCTTCTTCGTCGCGCTCGTCGCGAGTGTCGTCGTCTCGCTCGTCATCGACGTCGTGGTCATGACCCGCATGCGCGTGCCGCACGCGAGCGACGTCACCCTGCCCACGGCCGAGGAACTGGGAGAGGGGCCTGCGGATGAGGGCAGGGGTGACGAGACGGGCCCCCGAGACTGATAGGCTGTTCATCGAGCCCGCCGACTCCCTCGGGGAGCGTGTGCGGAGTCGTGCTCAACATCGACCATCGTCGCCCCGGCCCTGGCCGGTGCCCCGAAGCTGGAGCCAGCGCTGTTTACCCAGACTGCGAACCTGTTCGCCACCACCGTCGGATCCGCCGCGACTTCTGAAGGCCCGGAGTTCCACGGCCCGTCGATCGACGAGTTCTTCCCTGAGGCCGTCTTCCAGATCGGCGACCTGGTCATCAACAGGATCCACCTGATCCAGTTCCTCGCGACCATCGCGGTCGTCCTCGTCCTCTGGCTCGGCACGCGTCGCATGACGGTCGTTCCCGGCCGCTTCCAGAGCATCGTCGAGATGGGCCTCGACTTCGTTCGGGTCAACGTCGCTGAAGACCTCCTCGGCAAGAAGGACGGCAAGCGGTTCCTCCCGATCCTCACGACGATCTTCTTCATGACGCTGTTCATGAACCTGACGGGCGTCATCCCGTTCCTCAACATCGCGGGAACGTCGATCATCGCGGTTCCGCTGCTGCTCGCCGTCGTCAGCTACGTCACGTTCATCTACGCGGGCATCAAGAAGAGCCCGAAGAACTTCTTCAAGAACGCGCTCTTCCCGTCGGGCGTGCCCTGGCCGATCTACTTCATCGTCACGCCGATCGAGCTCGTCTCGACGTTCATCATCCGCCCGGTCACGCTGACCCTGCGACTCCTGATGAACATGATGGTCGGCCACCTGCTGCTCGTCCTGTTCTTCGCGGCGACGCAGTTCTTCCTCATCGACATGGGCGGCTGGTGGTCCGCGCTCGCGGCCGGTTCGCTGGCGTTCGGCTTCGTCTTCACGCTGTTCGAGCTCCTGGTCGCCGCCCTCCAGGCCTACGTCTTCACCATCCTCACCGCGGTCTACATCCAGCTCGCGGTGGCAGAAGAGCACTGAGCGGGCGGGCAGACGCCCTCCCACCCAACCGAAAGGAAAACACCCCGTGGACGCAACTACGGTTCTCGCCGAGGTCTCCGGTTCCATCGCGACGGTCGGCTACGGCCTCGCCGCCATCGGCCCCGCCATCGGTGTGGGCATCGTCGTCGGCAAGACGATCGAGGGCGTCGCGCGTCAGCCCGAGCTGGCCGGCCGTCTGCAGGTGCTGATGTGGATCGGCATCGCCTTCACCGAGGCGCTCGCCTTCATCGGCATCGCGACCGCCTTCATCTTCGGCTTCTGATTTCGCCCGCATTGACCCTGAAGGAGACAGGATGCTGAACGCTCTTGTCACGTACGCCGCGGAAGAGGGTGCGACACACAACCCTCTGCTGCCCGCGTGGTACGACATCATCTGGTCGGCGGTCTGCTTCGTCGTCATCCTGCTCGTCGTCTGGCGTGTGGCACTGCCCAAGATGGCAGCGCTGCTCGATGCGCGGTCCGCCGCGATCGAAGGCAACATCGCCAAGGCCGACGAGGCCCAGCGTCGCGCCGAGGCCGCGCTCGAGGAGTACACCTCGCAGCTGGCCGAGGCCCGCAAGGAAGCCGGTGAGATCCGCGATGCCGCCCGTGAGGACGGCAAGAAGATCGTCGCCGAGGCCAAGGAGAGCGCGTCGGCCGAGGCCGCGCGTCTGACCGCGGCGGCGCACACCCAGATCGAAGCCGAGCGTCAGTCGGCGCTCGTCTCGCTCCGAAGCGAGGTGGGCACCCTCGCCCTCGACCTCGCGGGCAGCGTCATCGGCGAGACCCTCGCCGACGACTCGAAGGCCAAGGGCGTCGTCGACCGCTTCCTCGCCGAGCTCGAAACCGGAGCGGCCAAGTAATGGGCAGCGCGACCACTCAGGCTCTGGCGGCGACCGAGAAGGCGCTCGCAGCGGCGAAGATCAGCGACCTGAGCGTGGCCCAGGAGCTGTTCGCCGCGGTGCGCACGATCGGCGAGTCGTCTCAGCTGGGCGGCGCGCTGTCGGCGTGGGGCGTGGAAGGGGAGGCCCGGGCCGGTATCGCCGGCCAGGTGTTCGCCTCCTTCCAGCCTGCGACCGTCTCGCTCCTGAAGACGGCCGTCGCTGAGCGCTGGTCCTCGCTGGAGGACCTCATCGCGGGCATCGAGTCGCTCGCGATCCGGGCAGCCGCGATCGCCAGCCCGAACGACGACGTCGAGGGAGAGCTCTTCCAGGTGGCGCGCACCGTCGCGGCCAACCCCGAGCTCGAGCTCGCGCTCGGCAGCAGGCTCGGCGAGACCGCCGCGAAGGGGGCGCTCATCGAGAAGCTGCTCACGGGACGCGCCAGCGATGCGACGACGCTCATCGTGTCCTCGCTCGTACAGCAGCCCCGCGAGCGTCGCGTGCGCACGCTCCTCAACCGCGCACTGCGCCTGGTCGCCGACCAGCGCGGACGCACGGTGGCGACGGTGTACGCCGCGGCCGACCTCGACTCCGCCCAGCTCGAGCGCCTCGGCGCAGCGCTGTCCCAGCGCTATGACGCCAAGGTCACGATCAACCTCGTGATCGACCCGGCCGTGGTCGGAGGTGTGCGCGTTGAGATCGGCGACGATGTCATCGACGCGACCGTCTCCTCCCGTCTCAACGACCTGCGTCAGCGACTGGCTGGCTAGAACTTCCCCGCTCCCACCGGGGAGCGGGCGCAGGGTCAACCTGCACCGATTTTCACAACAAAGGAAGACCATGGCAGAACTGTCCATCAGCCCCGACGTCATCCGTGACGCGCTGAAAGACTTCGTCGCCGCGTACGAACCGACCGCGGCATCCGCGACCGAGGTCGGCACGGTCATCGACGCCGCCGACGGCATCGCACACGTCGAGGGTCTCCCCGGCGTCATGGCGAACGAGCTCGTGCGCTTCGAGAACGGTGTCGAAGGTCTGGCCCTGAACCTCGACGAGCACGAGATCGGCGTCGTCATCCTCGGTGAGTTCTCGGGCATCGAGGCCGGCCAGAAGGTCACCCGCACGGGCGAGGTGCTCTCGGTCGCCGTCGGCGACGGCTACCTCGGCCGCGTGGTCGACCCGCTCGGCGGTCTCGGCGAGATCGCCACCACCGGCCGCCGCGCCCTCGAGCTGCAGGCGCCCGGCGTCATGTCGCGAAAGTCGGTCCACGAGCCGATGCAGACCGGCATCAAGGCGATCGACGCCATGATCCCGATCGGCCGCGGCCAGCGCCAGCTGATCATCGGCGACCGCCAGACCGGCAAGACGGCCATCGCGATCGACACGATCATCAACCAGAAGGCGAACTGGGAGTCGGGCGACCCGAGCAAGCAGGTTCGCTGCATCTACGTCGCCATCGGCCAGAAGGGCTCGACGATCGCGTCCGTCAAGGGAGCGCTCGAAGACGCCGGCGCCATGGAGTACACGACCATCGTCGCGGCTCCGGCATCCGACCCCGCGGGCTTCAAGTACCTCGCTCCGTACACCGGCTCGGCCATCGGCCAGCACTGGATGTACGACAGCAAGCACGTCCTGATCATCTTCGACGACCTGTCGAAGCAGGCCGAGGCCTACCGCGCTGTGTCGCTGCTCCTCCGTCGCCCGCCGGGGCGCGAGGCGTACCCCGGTGACGTCTTCTACCTGCACTCGCGTCTCCTCGAGCGCTGCGCGAAGCTGTCCGACGACCTCGGCGCCGGATCGATGACGGGTCTGCCCATCATCGAGACCAAGGCGAACGACGTGTCGGCGTACATCCCGACCAACGTGATCTCGATCACCGACGGCCAGATCTTCCTGC
>CALANM010000123.1 GCA_937926065.1 uncultured Microbacterium sp. | reverse complement strand
CCGGCGCCGGCCTGCGTGCGGCGGCGTCCGGAAGCCTCCTGCTGGAGCGGTACGGCGTCGTCACGCGCGGCTCCGTTCAGGCCGAGGAGCTTCCCGGAGGCTTCGCACAGGTCTACCGCACGCTCGCCGGCTTCGAGGAAGGGGGGCACTGCCGACGCGGGTATTTCATCGAGAAGCTCGGCGCTGCGCAGTTCGCGACCTCCGCGACCGTCGACCGTCTCCGTGGCTTCGGCGGCTCCGACCCCGACGACGGAACCCCGCAGCTCCACGCGATCACCCTCGCCGCGACCGATCCCGCCAACCCCTACGGCGCCGCACTCGCTTGGCCGCCGCAGGAAGGCGGCCATCGGCCGGGCCGCAAGGCCGGGGGTCTCGTCGTGCTGGTCGACGGCGCTCTCGTGCTCTACCTCGAACGCGGCGGTCGGTCGGCGCTCGCCTTCAGCGAGGACGACGCCGTGCTCGACGCCGCCTCGCGCAGCCTCGTGCAGACCGCGCGCGACCGCCGCCTCGAGACGATCACCGTCGAGCAGGTCAACGGCGCATTCGTCTACGGCAGCACCGTCGGACGCGCCCTGCGCGACGCAGGCTTCGTCGAAGCGACGCGCGGCCTCACCCTGAGGAGGCCGCGATGACCGCCGGCCGCACCGCGCATGCCCTCGGAGTCTCGATCCTCCCGGAGCGTCACCATGCCTGAAGGCGATACCGTCTTCCGCACCGCGCGGCGCCTGCGTGAGGCGCTGGCGGGGCAGGTGGTGACGCGGTTCGACATCCGCGTGCCCGGGAGCGCCACCGCCGACCTGACGGGCGAGACCGTGCACGACGTGGTGCCGCGCGGCAAGCACCTGCTGCTGCGCGCCGGTGATTTCACCCTCCACTCGCATCTGAAGATGGAAGGGCACTGGGACCTCTACCGCCCGGGTGACCGCTGGCGCGCGCCAGCGTTCCGCGCCCGCGCGATCGTAGGCACAGCACGTGCGGAGGCGGTCGGCTTCGACCTCGCGATGGTCGAAGTGCTTCCCACGGCCGACGAGGACCGGGTCGTCGGGCACCTCGGGCCCGATCCGCTCGCGGCCGACTGGGATCCCGCGGAGGCCGCCCGCCGCCTCGCGTCCGACGGCCGCGCCGTGCACGTCGCGCTCCTCGATCAGCGCAACGTCGCAGGCTTCGGCAACGAGTACGTCAACGAGCTGCTGTTCGTGCGCGGCATCCTGCCCACGACCCCGGCGTCGTCCGTCGATACCGCGGGGCTCGTCGAGACCGGTGCTCGCATGATCCAGCTCAACCGCGACCGTCAGGGCCGCACGTTCACGGGCGACGCGCGACCGGGCCGGCAGACGTGGGTGTACCGCCGCGACGGCAGGCCATGCCGGCGCTGCGGCACCCTCATCCGCAAGACCGAGCTGGGGGCGTCGGTCACCGCCGAGCGCATCGTGTTCTGGTGCCCACGGTGCCAGACGTGACTGCCGACCTCAGTCGCCCTCGCGCTCAGCGGCCCAGGTACCGCCCGGGACGATGGTTGAGCGCGAGCACGAGATTGAGCAGCACCGCGCCCGCCGCGCTCAGCAGCACGTTCTGCCACGGCACGACGAGCAGCGCCGCCGCGATCACGAGCACGTCGACGCCCATGAGCACCCACCCGGCCCGGATGCCGGTGCGCTCCTGCGCCAGCAGCGCGACGATCTGCAGTCCGCCGACGCTCGAGCGATGCCGGAACAGGATGAGCACACCCACACCCGCCAGCAGGTTGCCGGCCAGTGTGCCGTACACGGGATCGATCCGCGTCAGGGGCATGAGCGACTCATGCACGACAGCGAACCCCGACACCAGGCCGATCGACGCGATCGTTCGGATCGTGAAGTCCCAGCCCTTCTTCCACACCGCGAGCACCGCGAACGGCACGTTGATCACGGCGAACAGGGCCCAGAACGGCCAGGGCGTCGCATACCCGAGCAGCAGCGACAGTCCCGCCGTGCCGCCCGTGACGGCGTGTGACGCGTCGAGCAGATACAGTCCCAGCGACGCCGCGAACGCGCCCGTCAGCACGCCCAGCACATCTTCGACCACCCCGTGCTCGTGCGCCTTCGCGTCGAAGACGAGCGTCGCGCCCGTCGAGGGATCAGGCTCGGCGCTCGGCGCCGGATCAGCCGCGGTCATGCGCTCCATCCTGACAACGATCGTCGCCCGCCGCGAATGCGTGCACGGGAATGAATCCCCGGTCACGGGCGTTGTCTGTGACTGATAGGAGGTCCAGTGGGCAAGAACTACGTCGACATCGAGAACGACAACGGAGAGACGCTGCGCTACCGCAAGCACGCCAACGGCCGAGGCCTCGTCGCGAACGGGGCCAAGGTGCACCCGACCGCGCTCGTCGAGGCCGGAGCGTACGTCGAGCCGGGAGCGCAGATCGCGGCGGGCGTGCACGTCGGTCGCGGAGTGTGGATCGAACCGGATGCCGTCATCGGGCCGGACGTCGAGATCGCTCCCCACGCGCACATCGGCCCGGGAGCGGCGATCGGTCCGCGCGCACGCATCGGCGTCCGCGCCTTCATCGGCGCCCACGCACGCGTCGCCGGCGGATCGCTCATCGGCGACGACCAGTCGATCGGCGACGGCCAGCGAATCGCCACCGACAAGCGAGGGCTTCACCTCGCGGCCTGACCGGCGCGTCCATCCGCCGCACTGACTCACGGCGCCCGCTTCGGCGGGCGCCGTCTTCGTCTCCGGGCGCGGCGAGCGGGCGTCAGGCGAACAGGAACAGCACGAATCCGACGAGGGGAAGCGTTCCCTGGATGAGCGCCGCACGCAGGTACCCGGCGCCCGTCGTCGTGAGCACGAGCGCCGCCGCGAGCATCGACCCGGCGCTGAACAGGACGAGTGTGCGGCCCGCCGCCTCCGCTGCCGTCTCCGGGCCGCCGGCCCAGAACAGTGCGAGCCCGATCACGACGCCGATGGCGAGGAACAGATTGTAGAAGCCCTGGTTGTAGGCCATCGGCTTCACGGTGTCAGCGGCCGCCTGGTCGGTCACGCCGAACCTCCGCCAGATGCGGGGCTGCGTCCACTGGATGCTCTCCATGACGAAGATGTACACGTGCAGCAGCGCCGCAAGCGCCGCCGCGGTCGTGGCGATGATCGACACCATGCGCCGACCCTAGCGCGACTACGCTGAATCGCATGCCTGCCGGACGCGGATCGAGAAGCGGAAAGCGCGCGCCGTCCGGCACACGAGGTGGTGCGGGCAAAGGCAGGACCGGCGCGAAGAGCGCATCGCCTCGCACGAGCCCTTCCGCAGCGCGACAGCCTCGCCCATCGGAGCCGCCCGCGCCGCGAGGCCCGTTCCGGCTCGGGGCAGTCGCAGGGACGACGCCGGGAAAGTGGATCGACATCTGGCACGAGCGGATGCCGCGCACGCCGCTCGAGCTGGTGCTCCTCGACACGGCCGGTCAGCGCGACGCGCTGCTGTCGGCATCCGTCGACGCGGCGCTCGTGCGCCTGCCGCTCGACCGTCAGGGCCTCCACGCGATCACGCTCTATGAGGAGGTGCCCGTCGTGGTGTGCGCTGCCGAGTCGCACCTCACGGCCGCCGACGAGCTGACGATCGCCGATCTCGCCGGCGAGGTCCTCATCACCCCGCGTGATGCGGTGCTCGATGTCGCCGTGCCGGGAGCGGCGCCGATGGCGTTCGACGCTCCGCGCACGACGGAGGAGGCGATCGCGACGGTGGCAGCGGGCGTCGGCGTCGTGGTGGTGCCGATGTCGCTCGCGCGGCTTCACCACCGCAAGGACGCGGAGTACCGGCCTCTGGCGGACGGCCCAGGGTCGACCGTCGCGCTCGCCTGGCGCCAGGGACTCGAGGGCGACCAGGCGACGCTGGTCGATGCCTTCATCGGCATCGTGCGCGGACGCACCGCCAACTCTTCGCGCGACTGACCCGCGCCGGCATCGCATGCCCGCACAGCCCCTCGTCGGTCCGGCGGCGCGCTCCCCACGCGCCCCGGACAGACGAGGGGCCGGCGGGAACCCCCCGACCCCGCCGGCCCGAAGACCGGTGCCCCCCAGCAGATCCGGACTTCTTGTTTGGGAACGACCGTGAGTGATTCCCCCCACAGGGACGACGTCTGCATCCCCATGCGGTCCGTCAGTGGTCGTTCATGGATCAGGAGCAGGGCCCGTGAGGGCTGATACACGCCCTGTGAGATTTCTCTCAGAGTTTCGAGACGACGCCGGCTCCGGCAATTCGAAGCGGGCTCTCATGCGGTCAGAAACCGGCGCCGTGGCACTGGAAGGGAGCCGCGACGCCGGTGCTCCGCTGCGCCCGTGCGAGAGCGTCGGCGGGACTGCGTCCGGCAGCGAGCTCAGCGTGGACGGCACCGAGCAGTACGCACGCGTCGTCGTCGGCGACGATGACAGGCGCCGCGATGACGCAGTCGACTCCGGCGTGCAGCCATGCACGCGTCATGCCGACGGCCTCTTCGCCCCAGCGCACCGACGAGCGCCCCACTTCGCACGCCGACAGGATGACGATGCGCGGCACGCGCGCGATCCGGTCGATGTCGTGCCCGAACAGCACGCCGTCGTCGAGCTCCAGACCCGAGAACAGCGGGTTGTCGGCGGCGTGACGACCATGCGCCGCGACATGCAGGAGGTCGACGCGGCCCGCAAGGTCGGACACGGTCCCGACGGTCGCCCGGGCCCCCTCGAGCCGCACGGGGTCGCCCCAGGCCTTCGCCGCCGTGCCGACCTCCTCCGCGCCGCGCACCACCCGCGGCCCGACGGCGAACCCGACCGTGCGGGGCGCCGACACCGTCGTGCGTGCCCAGCGCGACACCGATGACGCCAGCGTGAACGTCCGGCCGGTCAGGGCCGGGAGCATGCTCCAGGGCATACCGGCAAGGATGCCGGGGGCGGTCAGCACGATCCGTCGGTCGCCGACGTGCGCGAGCACCGGCTGCAGAATCGCCTGGGACAGGGCGTGCAGCCGACGGCTGAGCGACGATCGCACCACGTCGACCATCGGGCCCCTGCGCACCGTCGCCGTCATGTCGAGGTCGGCACGGAGTCCCGGCAGCGTCCGGCGCGCGTCATCCCACCCAGGGATCTCGACCACACGGGCACCGTCGGACGTCACGACGACGCTCGCAAGCCCGCCCGAGCCGAACAGGTACGACACGACGGCCGTGCCGGAATCCAGGCGCGCGCGAAGGTCGCCGAGGGCGAGGCGCGGCTGGACGTCGACCGCGCCCGTGCGCGCCCACTGCCGCTGGCGCACGCGGTCGCCGAGGGCGACGGCGCGCGAGTCGGTGAGCCAGTCGGCGTCCGACAGCTCGGCGCGCAGCATCCGGAGCTCTGCAAGGTCGGCGGCGAGCTCCGGGTCGGGCGGCGGACGCAGCGGCACGACCTGCTGACTGAGCTGACGGGCGCGTTCCGCCCACTCGAACGCCTCCTCGGCTCCGCCCGACCGCACGGCGGCGTCGATCCCGATGAGCATGAGCCCCAGGCCGTGCATCGCCAGTGACGTCTGCAGGTCGAGGCTGCCGTAGGACGACCGCCACGCCGTGAGCTCGTCGAGTCCCGCAGCCGCGAGGCGCTGTGCCTGCCTGAGCCGCCCGGCGGTGAGCGCACGCTGCGCGCGCACCTCGTGGACGAGGAGGCGCACGTCGAGCGACGCGGACGCCGACAGCCCGGGGATGCGGCCCGCGGGCCGTC
>CALANM010000122.1 GCA_937926065.1 uncultured Microbacterium sp. | reverse complement strand
TGCACGCACGTCGGCTGCCCCGTGGCGCTGTACGAGCAGCAGACCCACCACCTCCTGTGCCCGTGCCACCAGTCGCAGTTCGACGTGTCGCGCTCCGCGGCCGTCATCTTCGGCCCGGCAGCCCGCCCGCTGCCCCAGCTGCCGATCACCGTCGACGAAGAGGGCTACCTCATCGCGCAGGATGATTTCCAAGAACCTGTCGGCCCGAGCTTCTGGGAGCGCCATTGAGCACCGCGACTGTCACCGAGACAGGCCCTGACAAGACGCAGACCGAGAAGCCTCTCGGCGGACGATTCGTCGCCGGCGCTGCGAACTACATCGACGAGCGCACGAGCCTTTCGGGCTTCGTGAAGGAGCTCGGACGCAAGATCTTCCCCGACCACTGGTCGTTCATGCTGGGTGAGATCGCGCTCTGGAGCTTCGTCGCGGTTCTCCTCTCCGGCACGTTCCTCACGTTCTTCTTCCAGGCGTCGATGGTCGAGACGCACTACGACGGTGCCTACGCGCCGCTCGTGGGCGTCGAGATGTCGGCCGCGCTCGACTCGACCCTCCACATCTCGTTCGACCTCCGCGGCGGTCTCCTGGTCCGCCAGATCCACCACTGGGCCGCGCTCGTGTTCGTGGCCGGCATCGGCGTGCACATGCTTCGCGTGTTCTTCACGGGCGCGTTCCGCAAGCCGCGCGAGCTCAACTGGGTCATCGGCTTCGTCCTGTTCGTGCTCGCCATGGGCGAGGGCTTCACGGGCTACTCCCTCCCCGACGACCTGCTCTCGGGCAACGGCCTGCGCATCATCGACGGCATGATCAAGGGGATCCCGCTCATCGGAACCTGGACTTCGTTCCTCCTGTTCGGCGGCGAATTCCCCGGCACGGCGATCGTCGGACGCCTGTACACGCTGCACATCCTGCTGCTGCCCGCGATCCTCCTCGCCCTGCTCGTCGTGCACCTCATGCTGATGGTCATCAACAAGCACACGCAGTTCGCAGGCCCGGCCCGCACGAACAGCAACGTCGTGGGCTACCCGATGATGCCCGTGTACATGTCGAAGATGGGTGGCTTCTTCTTCATCACCTTCGGCGTGATCGTCCTGATCGCCTCGCTGTTCACGATCAACCCGATCTGGAACTACGGCCCGTACGACCCGTCGCCCGTCTCCGCCGGCACGCAGCCCGACTGGTACATCGGCTTCGCCGACGGCGCGCTTCGACTGGCGCCCTCGAACTGGGACATCGTCTTCCTCGACCGCACCTGGTCGTTCGGCATCCTGGTGCCGCTGGCCGTGCTGGTGGTCTTCATCCTGCTCGTCGCCCTCTACCCCTTCATCGAGGCGTGGATCACCGGCGACAAGCGCGAGCACCACATCGCGCAGCGTCCGCGTCACGCTCCCACCCGCACCGCCATCGGCGTGGCCGGCGTGATCTTCTACGCCGTGCTGTGGGCGGCAGCGTCGTCAGACATCATCGCGACGCACTTCTCGCTCACGATGGAGGGCGTGATCCACACACTGCAGGCCCTGCTGATCGTGGGTCCGATCGTCGGCTACTTCGTCGCCAAGCGCATCGCGATCGCGCTTCAGAAGAAGGACCGCGAGATCGCGCTCCACGGCTATGAGTCGGGTCGAATCGTCCGCCTGCCCGGCGGCGAGTACATCGAGGTGCACCAGCCGGTCGACGAGTACGAGCTCATCAAGCTCGTCGACTTCGAGACGAGCGCTCCCCTCGTGGTGCGTCCGAACGACAAGGGCCGGATCCCGTGGCACCAGAACATGCGTGCGTCGCTGTCACGCTGGTTCTTCGAAGACCGCCTCGTCCCGCTTACGCAGGCCGACCTCGACGCGGCGCGCGCGCACCAGCACCACGAGCTCGACCACATCGCCGAGGAAGAGGCCGCGGAGCTCCAGGGCGCACACGAGCGCGCCGGCGTTCCCGATGCTCCCCTGCACCCGATCGACGACGGGCACAACACCGAGACGGCCAACCGCCCGTCGAACGTCATCGTGCCCGACGACGACAAGGACAAGAAGTAGGCCGCAAGGCCCGCCCCTAGACGGCAGGAAAGCGGCGAGGCATGACCGTTCAGGTCATCCTCGCCGCTTTCCTTCGTGCCCTAGCGTGAGCATATGATCGACGCCCTCACCTATTACCGCACGAAGCTCGAACTCGAGACTGACGCCTCAGACACGTATGCCGCCGTGAAGGCCGGTGAGCCCCTGGTGATCGTCGACGTCCGCAGCGACGAGGCCTGGCGTCAGGGTCATGTCGCGGGCGCGATCCACATGCCCTATCGCGAGGTCGCCGAGCGAGCGCCCCGCGAGATCGATCCTGGCGTTCGTGTGGTCGTGTACTGCTGGAGCCCCGGTTGCAATGCCGGCGCGAAGGGGGCGGTGGAGTTCGCTGCGCTCGGCTACCGGGTCAAGGAGATGATCGGCGGCTACGAATACTGGGTCCGTGAGGGATACCCCACCGAGAACGAGTCGGGCCCTCTCCCCCGCACGTTCGACCCGCTCGTCATGTACGTGCGGCCATGACCGACGCCCCACGGCGCGACCGGTTCAGCCAGTCAGCTCGGTGAAGTCATCGGCAAAACGGTCGGCCGCGGCCCCCGCCCAGACGGGCTCCTCTGCGCCCGGAGCGCCCGGCTCCAGGTCGCACACCACGGCAGTCACATTGTCGCGGGAGCCGGCGTCCAGAGCCGTGGAGACGAGCAGATCGGCAGCCTCATGCACGTCGCCCGCCGCGCTCATGAGATCGGCGATGACGGCGTCGGGCAGGTAGTCGCTGATGCCGTCGCTGCAGAGCAGCCAACGGTCGCCGAGAACGGGGACGCACTCGACCACGCGCACGAGATCCTCGTCGTAGCCACGCAGGGATGCGGTGATGATGTTCCGCCGCGGGTGAGTCATCGCGTCTTCCTCTCGCACGATGCCGAGGTCGACGAGGTTCTGCACGTAGGAGTCGTCGCGCGTCTGCCGCATGAGGCTGCCGTCGCGCATCAGGTACGCGCGTGAATCACCCGTGTGTGCCAGCAGAAGTCCGCCCTGGGTGTCGAGCCACAGCCCGGTGAACGTCGTGGCCATGCCGCTGAGAGCGGGATCACGCCGGACGTGAGCACCCAGGTCCCAGTTCGCGCCGCGAAGGCGCACTTGGAGAGCATCGGCATCCGGCACCCGTGCCCCACCGGCGACGAGCCGATGCAGCAGCGCTGACGACGCGAGATCGCCGGCCGGGCCGCCGCCAACACCGTCCGCGACAGCGGCGCCCCACGTCGAGGCGAACGCCGCATCCTGGTTCTCCACGCGAAACGCGCCGACGTCGGAGACGACGCCGGCGCGCAGGCGCAGGATCCCAGGATCAGTGCGCGAAGTATCCGCGGTAATACTCGTACACCCAGCCGATGATGGCGACCACGAAGACACCGATGCCCACAGGCATGAGCCACGTGCCGACGGCGAGACCGATCATGCCCAGCGCAGCGGAGAACGCGAGCACCAGCGGCCACCAGGACCAGGGGCTGAACTCGCCGAGCTCGGGGTCACCGTCGTCGATGTCAGCCGTGAGGACGTCTTCCGGCAGCTCGCCGCCCTGCGCGCGATGGACACGACTCACGTAGAAGCCGATCATCGCCCCCATGAAGGTGGTGAACAGCAGGGCGACCGTGCCGACCCACTCGATGGCGTTATACCACGCACGGTCGGAGTGCTCGACGATGTTCCAGCCGGTGTAGAGGATCGTCACGAGGAAGAAGAACCCCGTGAGGATCCACCAGAGATTGACGTTGGTCTTCACTTACTTGACCTCTCCCTCGGCGACATCGACCACCGGAGCGTCGGGTGCGTCCTTCGCCGGTCCCACGCCGACGGGGATGCCGGCCTCGGGGTGGTTCAGGTCGAACGCGGGACGCTCGCTGCGGATGCGCGGAATCGACGTGA
>CALANM010000121.1 GCA_937926065.1 uncultured Microbacterium sp. | reverse complement strand
GCATGCACAACCTGTACACGCAGCTCTACAACCGCGCGGTGCACGACGTGCTGGTCGACCTGAAGGGCGAGGGCGAGGCGGTGCTGTTCGCTCGTTCGGCCACGGCGGGCGGTCAGACGATGCCCGTGCACTGGGGCGGCGACAACACCTCGTCGTACGTGTCGATGGCCGAGAGCCTGCGCGGCGGCCTGTCGCTCGCGATGAGCGGCTTCGCCCACTGGAGCCACGACATCGGCGGCTTCGAGGGCACGCCCGACCCGGCCGTGTACAAGCGGTGGACCGCGTTCGGGATGCTGTCGACGCACACGCGCTTCCACGGCTCTGAGTCGTACCGGGTGCCGTGGGCGTTCGACGACGAGGCCGTCGAGGTCACGCGCACGTTCGCGCACCTCAAGATGCGCCTGATGCCGTATCTGTACCAGCTGGGGCTTGAGGCGGCGGCGACCGGATCGCCGGTGATGCGCCCGATGCAGTTCGAGTTCCCCGGCGATCCCGCGATCGCGTACCTCGACCGCCAGTACATGCTCGGCTCCGACCTCCTCGTGGCGCCCGTGCTGAGCGCCGACGGCACGGTGGAGTTCTACCTCCCCGAGGGCACCTGGACGAGCCTGTTCACGGGCGAGACCGTCGAGGGCGGCCGATGGGTCCGCGAGCAGCACGGCTTCGACTCGCTCCCGCTGTATGCGCGCCCCGGCGCCGTCATCCCGTGGGGCGCCCGCGTCGACCGGCCCGACTACGACTACTTCGAGGGCCTCACCCTGCGCGTCTTCGCCGGCGGCGAGGGCGAGCGCGAGGTCACCGTCACGAACCCGGACGGCCGCAGCGAGACCTTCACGGTCGACCTGTCGAACGTCACCGGCTGAGCCCCGGACGGCTGCGCGCCGAGATCGCCTGCTGCTGCCGAGAGAGCCCGTCATGGCATCCGCCTGGCGGGCTCTTTCGGCACTCGGGGGCGATCTCGGCGGATCGCCAGGGCGGATGCCGGGGCAGCGGGTCGGGGCGGGGGTCAGAGCGGGGCGACGTCGACCGAGACGCGCAGGGTCGACGTCTTCGCCTCCGTGAAGATGATGCCCTTCACGGGGGAGACGTCGCCGTAGTCGCGGCCCCACGCGACCGTGACGTAGCGGTCGTCGGCCCACTGGTCGTTGGTGGGGTCGATCGCGAGCCACTGATCGGTGCCCGGCAGCCACACGGCCAGCCAGGCGTGGGAGGCGTCGGCGCCGAACACGCGCTCCTTGCCGGGCGGCGGCTGCGTCGCGAGGTAGCCCGACACGTAGCGGGCTGCGACGCCGTGAGACCGCAGGCAGGCGAGGGCGATGTGCGCGAAGTCCTGGCAGACTCCTGCCCGCTTGCGCATCGCGTCGGCGACCGTGCTGGTGACGGTCGTGGCGGTGGGGTCGTAGTCGAAGTCGCGGAAGATCCGCCGCATGAGGTCGGTCGCCGCTTCGCCGATGGCGCGTCCGGGGGTGAGGGATGCCGCGCCGTACTCCGCGGCATCCGGAGCGTGCGCAGCGCGGGGCGACTCGAGCGCGAACTCGGCGGCGCGCCACGCCTCCGCGGTGTCGGGATGCAGGAGCGGGCGCGCCAGCTCCCACGGTGTCGCGAGCGCGTCGGCGTCGTAGTCGGGCGTCTCGACCTCGACGTCGCTGGACGACGTGATCGTGAGCGCCGAGTGCGGATCGGTCACGTGGAAGTAGGTCGACGAGTTGCCGAAGCAGTCGACGTCGGGAGAGATGTCGCCGGGCACAGGATCGACGGTGACCTCGGATGCCGACACGGTCTGCCACGGCAGGTCGCGGGGGATCAGGTGGAACTGGCCGACGCTGTCTTCGACGGGGAGGGCATAGGAGTAGGCGGTGCGGTGCCAGACGCGGTAGCGCTTCATGCCAGCGCCCCCCGCAGCTCGGTGAGCGACAGGTCCGACAGGGGCACGGGCGGCGGGCCGCTCTCGAAGTGCAGCTGCGTGACGGCATCCGACACCTGCTCGAGCTGCGAGACGACCTCGTCGAGGAACTCCGACAGCTGCGGCCGCTTCCCGCCCGACACGGCGGCGAGCTCCGGGACGTCGGCCTGGCCCAGCTGCGTGTCGAGGTGCTCGAGGAGACGCTCGGCGCGCGTCGATCCGGTCGAGGCGGGCATCGCCGCGAGGTGGCGCCTGACCTCAGCCACGGCGAACGCGAGTGAGCGCGGGTTGTCCGCGTCGAGCAGCAGAAGATCGAGGGCGTCAGCGGTGCGCGTCGAGCCGCGGTAGCGCCGGCGATAGGTGACCACGCTCTCGGATGCCAGCAGCAGCGCCTCCAGCACTTCGCGGTCGGTGCGGATGTCGCGGGTCTCGGTCGCTCCCACGCGCAGCAGGCGCGCGATCTGGAGCCCGCGTTCCAGATGCCGCCCCGTCTCGATCATGCGCCAGCCGGTGTCACGGATCATGTTCGCCGTCACGCCGTACAGCGACAGCACGGCCGCGAGCATGCGGCCCGCCGACTCGGCCGTGCGGTGCGGGTGCACCGAGCCCTGGAGGGCGCGCCGGGCGCGGTCGACATTCGAGAACACGCGCCACGTGTCGCCCGACAGCTGGTCGCGCACGCCTTCCATCGCGTCGCGGAGGCGGTCGATCGAGTGAGCGGCGGAGCCTTCCCGCCCCATGTCGAGCAGCAGCGAGCGGAACTCGGCTTCGGGGTCGGTGTGGCGGGCGCCGGCGAGATCGTGCAGCGCGGCCATCAGCACGCGGGCGCTGCGGCGACCGCCCGCGTGCGACCCGGGCTGATCGAACTCGGCCTGCGTCGTGAGCACGAGACGCAGGAGGTCTTCGGCACGCTCAGCGTACCGACCCGTCCAGAACATGTCGGCCAGCGTGCGAGGAGCCAGCGCCGGGATCGTGCGGCCCGTGTCGAGCGGCGTGATCTCGGCGAGCCCCTGGTCGGCATCCGTGTCGGCGGCCTTGAGCACCCACACGTCCTTCGTGGTGGGGGCGGCGGCGGGGTGCTCCCGCACCGTCGCGAGTCCGCCCACGAGTGGCCGGTAGGCGGAGCCATAGCGGAGAGTGAAGGCGCGCAGGGTGAGCGGGCGCGAGGCGGCACGGCCCTCGGGCGTCCACGAGGGCGCCTGCGACAGGGGCAGCACCTCCTGCGCGACGAACCGGTGCGGGGCAGCGTGGACGCGGACGGCGAGCTCGTCGGGGGAGAGGCCGGTGAGCGACCGGCGCGGGGCGTCGATCGGACGCACGAGCAGGGTCGGGTCGCCACCGGCTGCGCGGTCGAGCACCTCGGCGCGGGCGTCGGGGTCTCCGCACCACCAGGTGGGCGTCGACGGGAGACGGAGCTGCTCGCCGAGCAGGCGCTCGCACACGGCAGGCAGGAACGGCATGAGTCCCGGGTTCTCGAGCACTCCGGCGCCGAGCCCGTTCACGACCCGGACGGTGCCGCGCCGCACCGCCTCCGTGAGACCCGCGACGCCCAGCCGTGAATCGGAGCGCAGCTCGAGCGGGTCGCACCACGCGGCATCCACGCGGCGCACGATCACATGGATGCGCTCGACGGGCTTCTTGCCGGGCCACCCCGACGGCTTCATCCACACCGAGCCGCCGTAAACCACGAGGTCGCTGCCCTGCAGGAGCGGAAAGCCGAGCGCGCCCGCGAGGAACGCCTGGTCGAACGACGTCTCCGACATCGTTCCCGGAGACAGCACGACCACGCGCGGGTCGGTCACACCCTCGGGTGCGTTCGACAGCAGACTCGCCCGCAGCGCCGCGAAGAAGGGCTCGAGGTGGTGGAGCGCCCCCTCCTGATGCAGATCGGGGAGCACCTGCGCGATGACGCGACGGTTCTCGGCGGCGTAGCCGAGGCCCGACGGCGCCTGCACTCGGTCGGCGAGCACGTGCCACTCGCCGCTGGCTGAGCGTCCGAGGTCGGTGGCCGACATCAGCAGCGGCTGCGTGTCCAGGGCAGAGCTGCGCGCCACGGGCCGCACGAACCCCGCGTGGGCGAAGACGACGGATGCCGGGACCACGCGCTCGCGCAGCACCGACTGCTCGCCGTACAGGTCGACCAGCAGCGCGTTGAGCAGCTCGGCGCGCTGGGCGAGGCCGACCTCGAGAGGCGTCCACGAGGCCGCGTCGATGACGAGGGGCAGCGGGTCGAGCTGCCACGGCTGCGCACCGGCATCCGACCGCACGTACGAGACGCCGTCGTCGGCGAGGAAGCGGGTGATCTCGCCGTCGACGCGGCGGACATCCTCCGAGCTCAGCGCCAGGGCGTGCGCGGCGAGGGTCTTCCAGCCCGGACGCAATGACCCGTCGGCATCGATGACCTCGTCATACCGGCCGGTCGAGAGCGCATCGAACGGCGCAGTGAACGGCAGTGTCGGCTGCGACGCGGTCGCAGCGTAATCACGCAGCACGCTCACCCAGACTCCTTCGACTTCCAGCGTAGGGGTCGGGCGCCCGCGGTCCGCGCCGCGCAATACAGTTGAGGTGTGACCGATGCCCAGGCGCCCGCAGACGACTCCGCTCCGCACGGAGACCCCGGCGGTGCGCGGGCCGAAGCGTCCGGCGGCAGCCCGGAGTACACGGTGCGCCCGGCCCGCACGAGCGACGTCCGCGGCATCCGCTCGCTTCTCGAGCCGTGGGTCGAACGGCGCATCCTGCTGGGCAAGGAGCTCGTGACGCTCTACGAGACGGTGCAGGAGTTCGTCGTCGCGGAGAGCGGCGGACGGCTGATCGGATGCGGGGCGCTCCACGTCATGTGGGAGGACCTCGGTGAGATCCGCACCCTCATCGTCGCCGAAGACTGGCTCCACCACGGTGTGGGAGGCGCGATCGTGTCACGCCTCGAGCAGAGCGCGCAGGCACTGGGCCTCTCACGCCTGTTCTGCCTGACGTTCGAGGTGGACTTCTTCAGCCGCCGCGGCTTCGAGCCCATCGGGGAGCAGGTCGTCGACCCCGACGTGTACTCGCAGCTGCTGCGCAGCCCCGATGAAGGCGTCGCGGAGTTCCTCGACCTCGCGCACGTCAAGCCGAACACGCTCGGCAACACGCGCATGCTCAAGACGCTCACCGCCGGCTGACGAGCGGGCTCGCCGCAGCCGGGCGTGCCAGGACGGTCCCTGGCCGGAGGGCGGCTTAGCCTTGATCGGTGACCACTCCCCGCCGCCATTCCCCTGCCGTGTACCGGCGACGGCGACTCACGGTGCTGCTCGTCTTGCTGTTGATCATCGCGGGCGTCGCGCTCGCCTTCTTCGCCATGACCGGCTTCGAGAACGTCGCCAACGTCGCGGAGGAGACGGTCGACCCGCAG
>CALANM010000120.1 GCA_937926065.1 uncultured Microbacterium sp. | reverse complement strand
GCGGGCGACGTCGACCCCGCCGTCGCCGAGGTCGCCGGGTGGCTGTCGCCGAACCCTGGCGGCGTCGGCCCGATGACCCGCGCCATGCTCGTCGCCAACGTCGTCGAGACGGCGGAGCGCCTCGCGGGCTGAGCTTCCTCACGCAGGGCGCCGGTCGGGCTGAGCTCCGGCCGGCGCTTTCGCGTTCGCGCAGCGCGGTCGGGTCTCAGGCGGTGAACCGTGCGAGGAACTCCTTCGTGCGGGGCTGCTGCGGGGCGCCGAACACCTCGGCGGGGGAGCCCTGCTCGATGATCGTGCCCGCGTCGAGGAAGACGACACGGTGGGCGACGTCGCGAGCGAACGCCATCTCGTGCGTCGCCATCAGGATCGTCGCGCCGTCTTCGGCGAGGTCTCTCACCAGCTCGAGCACTTCGCCGACCAGCTCGGGGTCGAGCGCAGAGGTGATCTCGTCGAGCAGCAGCACCTCGGGGTTCGTCGCGATCGCGCGGACGATCGCGGCGCGCTGCTGCTGGCCGCCGGAGAGCCGGTCGGGGTGCTCCCTGGCCTTGTCGGCCAGGCCGATGCGCTCCAGCAGCGCGAGGGCGCGCCCCTCGGCCTCCCGGCGCGGCACGCCGTGGACCACACGCGAGGCGAGGGTCACATTGTCGAGCACCGAGAGGTGCGGGAACAGGTTGTAGCTCTGGAAGACGGCGCCGAAGCGGGAGCGCACACGATTGGCATCCACGCGCGGGTCGGAGATGTCGTCGTCGCCCAGCAGAATGCGCCCGTCGTCGATCGTCTCCAGCAGGCCGAGGCAGCGCAGCAGCGTCGACTTCCCGGAGCCGCTCGCGCCGATGAGCGCGACCACCTCATGCTGCGCGAGCGAGACGTCGACGCCCTTGAGCACTTCGCGGTCGCCGAAGGCCTTCCAGATCCCGGTGGCCTGGAGCAGCGCCGTCACAGCACAGCTCCCGTCTGCTCGCGCTCGCGCAGCTTCGCCGTGTACCAGTCGGTGAGACGCACCGACGGGATCGCAAGGAGCACGAACAGGATGCCGGCGACGACATACGGCGTGAAGTTGTAGGCCTGCGAGGCTTCGATCTGTGCGCCGCGCACGGCATCCATGGCGCCCAGGATCGAGATGAGGCCGACGTCCTTCTGCATCGAGATGAAGTCGTTCATCAGGGGCGGGGTCATCTTGCGGAGCGCCTGCGGCAGCACGACACGGCGGAGCGTCTGAACGTACCCGAGTCCGAGCGCGCGGGCCGCGAGCCGCTGCGACGGATGCACCGCCTCGATGCCGGCGCGGATCACCTCGGCGACGTACGCCGAGTACGTCAGCGTCACCGCGATGACGCCGAGGAGCACGGGCGGGATGCGGGTGTTCAGGATCGTCGGCAGCCCGTAGCCCACGAGGAACAGCACGATGATGAACGGCACTCCGCGGAACAGGTCGGTGTAGGCGGCGGTGAGCACACGCACGGGGAAGAACACCGGCCCGCGAAGGGTTCGCAGCAGCGCGATCAGCAGAGCGAACGCGCCGACCGTCACGACCGAGATCGCCAGCACCTGCAGGTTGAGCAGGAAGCCCTGCCACACGCGGGGGATCGACTGCAGCGCGATCTCGGGGTTGAAGAACGACTGCTGCACCGCCGCCCAGCCGGGGGTGTTGATGACGGTGAGCCAGACGAGGCCGGCGAATGCAAGCGTCGAACCGAGCGCGACGAGCACCGAACGGCGCTCGCGGCTCCGACGGAACGCGCGACGCTCGAGCTCGAGCTCGCTCGGCTGATGCGTGGACACGGACAAGACGCTAGCGCGTGGTCACTTGAGCAGCGGCGCCCCACCGCTCAGCACCGACAGCCACTCCTTCTCGAGGTCTGCCAGCGTGCCCTCCTCGCGCAGCGCGTCGACGGCGGCGGTCACCCGCTCGGTCAGGGGCGAGTCGTTCGGGAGGAGGAGGCCCCACTCGTCGGCCACGCCGGCCGTGGGGAGCTCGCCCACCAGGAACGAGTTCTCGATGTAGACGTTGACCGCCACGTATGACGTGGGCAGATCGAGCACGATCGCGTCGATCTGGCCGGCCTGGAGCGCGGCGACGGCATCCTCGTTCGAGTTGTAGAGCTGCGGGTCGCTGTCGGGCTGGACCGCCTTCTCGATGGTCGTGGCGCTCGTCGAGCCCGCCATGGCGCCCAGCTGGAGCTTCTTGAGACCGGCGATGTCGGTCACGTCGTCGGCCGCGCCGCCCTCGATCGCGACGACGCCCTGGCTGGCGGAGTAGTACGGCGACGAGAAGTCGACGGCCTGCTCGCGCTCCTCGGTGATCGTGTACTGCTGGATGTTGAAGTCGAAGTTCTTGGGGCCGGGCGCGATCGCCGACTCGAAGCTCGTGCGCACCCAGACGACGTCATCGTGCGAGAACCCGAGCTTGTCGGCCACGGCATACGCCACGGCCGACTCGAAGCCCTTGCCCGACTCGGGCTTGTCGCCGATCACGTAGGGCTCGTACGCCGTCTCTCCCGTGGCGACCGTGAGCTTGCCGGGGGTGACGTAGCCCTCGTCGGCCGCGGCCGGCTCGGTGGCTGCCGGGGTCGCGTTCGAGGCGCATCCCGCCGTGAACAGGACGGATGCCGCGAGGCTCGCGGCGAGAACGGTGCGCAGGACGGGACGGGACATGCGGGAGCCTCCGGGGCGTGATCGTGGGTGATGATCGGCGGTCGGGTGTCGGACGCGTCGGCATGCTGTGCGGTGGCGCGCCCGCATCCATCTTCCCGCGTGTGCGGCCATCGCGGGGCAGCCGGAGACGGATTGTTACATCCGGTTCATCAACCCAGGTCGTCGAGCATGCGGCGCTGCTCCGGGGTCAGGCCGTCATCGAGCTCCTGGCGTGACTCGCGCGTGTCGACGGGTCGGGTCGTGGCGGCCGTCTGCGTCGTCGACGCCGACGGGGAGCGCCGGCTTCGTGCGCGGTCGTAGAGCTCGCCGGTGCGGGCTTCAAGCCTGTCGTCGACCCGGTCGTAGATCATCCAGGCCACCAGCAGGAACAGCGGCGGCAGCAGGTAGCCCCAGAACCAGCCCCGCACATCGACGCCCGAGAAGACCACGACGAGGAGCCACACGATCAGCTCGACCGCGAACACGCTCGCATACTGCACGACCTTCTCGCCTGCCCGCGTGCGCTGTGCCGCCGTACGCTGCGTGGCACGAGAGAACATGCGCGAGATGAGCGGCTTGACCCAGATCGTCGCCGCCGTCAGGATCACCGCCGCCCACAGTGCCGCCCAGCCCACCCGCACGCTCGTGAGGAGCGCGCCGATCAGCAGCAGCACAGCGACGTTGAAGACGTACAGCGAGACGAAGCGGACGATCCAGGACCTCATGTCTCCAGCGTGCCACGACGGGCGGCGCGGCACGAGAGGAGCGGCCGGGGCGCCCGCCGGGCCGGACTCAGTACGACTCGCGCTGTGCGGTGTCGGATGCCGGCACCCACTCGGCGGCGAACGCCTCGGAGGAGCGGGCGAGGATCGCGACGTCGGCGCCCACGAGCACGAACGAGGCGCCCGCGTCGACATACGAGCGAGCAGCCTGCGGGTCGAATGCGTTCACGCCGACGGGCTTCCCGGCGGCGCGGACGGCCTCGAACGCGCGCAGCACGGCGGCCGTCACGTCGGGGTGGGTCTGCTGGCCCAGCACGCCCATCGAGGCGGCGAGGTCGGAGGGGCCCACGAAGACGCCGTCGATGCCGTCGACCGCGGCGATCGCTGCGGCGTTCTCGACGCCTTCGGCCGTCTCGATCTGCACGAACAGCGACGTGTGCCGGTCGGCATCCTGCAGGTAGCCGTCGACGCGGTTCCAGCGGGCGGAGCGAGCGAGTGCCGAGCCGACGCCGCGCTTGCCACGAGGGGGATAGCGCACGGCCTCGACGACCTCGCGCGCCTCGTCGGCGGTCGAGATCATCGGGACGAGGAGATTCTGAGCGCCCAGGTCGAGGACCTGCTTGATGGTGACGACGTCGCCGATCGGAACGCGCACGAGCGGCGACGCAGGGTACGCGGCGACGACCTGCAGCTGCGCGAGCGTCGACTCGAGGCCGTTGGGGGAGTGCTCCATGTCGATGAGCAGCCAGTCGATGCCCGACCCGGCGAGGATCTCGGTGACCAGCGGCGATCCGGCGCAGGCCCAGAGGCCCGCGAGCGGTCGGCCGGCCTCGGCCAGGCGGTCGCGGAACGTGGGGCTCAGACGAAGCGGCATGAGATGGTCCCCATCGGTCCGTAGTCGCACAGCACCTCGTCACCGCGCGAGACCCACATGGGGCGGGTGAACGAGCCGGCGAGGATGATCTCGCCCGCCTCCAGTCTGGCACCGTGCTGGTGGAACTTGTTCGCGAGCCACGCGACGCCCGTCGCGGGGTGTCCGAGCACGCCCGCCGCGACTCCCGTCTCCTCCACCTCGCCGTTCTTGTAAAGCACGCCCGGCACCCACGGCAGGTCGACCTCGTCGACGCGCTTGCGGGTGTCGCCGAGCACCATGGCGCCGTAGGCGGCGTTGTCGCTGATGGTGTCGACGATCGTCCGCCCTTCCAGCTCGATGTGCGAGTTCAGCACCTCGAGGGCGGGCACGACGAAGTCGGTGGCGCGGAGCGCGTCTTCGAGCGTGGCGTTCGGACCCTCGAGGGGCTCCTTCAGCACGAACGCGAGCTCGACCTCGATGCGCACGTTGGAGAAGTGATCGACCGGGATGCTGTCGCCGCTGCGGTAGACGGTGTCGTCGAACATCACTCCGTAGTCGGGCTCGGTGATGCCCGTCGCCTGCTGCATCGCCTTGGACGTGAGGCCGATCTTGCGGCCCACGAGACGACGACCGCTCGCGATCATGCGGTCGCGCCACACGCCCTGGATCGCGTACGAGTCCTCGACCGTCGCCTCGGGGTAGCGCGCCGTGATCCGCGGGATCACGCTGTGGGCGCGGTCCGCTTCGGCGAGCTCTTCGGCGATCTGCGCGATCGTCTCGGGCTGCAGCATCCGTCTTCTCCTCTTCGAGTCTTCGTCATCTATTCATACCGGGAGCCCGCCATCCGTCAGAGGACGGGCGACGGGCTCCCGTACCCGGCACTCCAGCGCGGAAGGAGTGCCGGGGTCGGATTCCGAGGTCCGACGCGGTAGCCAACGACGTGCGGACCTCGGAAGCCTTGCGGCCGACCGGGTGGGTCAGAGCTGGTGGCCGAGCTTGTACTCGCCCTGCTTCCACGCCGGCATCTCTTCGCTGTCGTCGGAGCGGGTGTAGGAGAAGCCGTCGGCGCCGATGGTCACGGCCATCTCGCTCGAGTCGGTGCGGGCCACGACCGGCTGCGGGTTGCCGTCGAGGTCGAGCACGAGCGACGCCTCGGTGTACCACGAGGGCACGACCGGGTTGCCCCACCAGTCGCGGCGCTGGTTGTCGTGCACGTCCCACGTGATGACCGGGTTGTCGGGGTCGCCCGTGTAGTAGTCCTGCGTGTAGATCTCGACGCGGTGGCCGTCGGGGTCGCGGAGGTACAGGTAGAACGCGTTCGAGACGCCGTGGCGGCCGGGGCCGCGCTCGATGCGGTCAGACATGCGGAGCGCGCCGAGCTTGTCGCAGATGGCGAGGATGTTGTGCTTCTCGTGCGTGGCGAACGCGACGTGGTGCATGCGGGGGCCGTCGCCGCCGGTCATGGCGGTGTCGTGCACGGTGGGCTTGCGGCGCATCCACGCGGCATAGACGGTGCCCTCCTCGTCCTGGATGTCCTCCGTCACGCGGAAGCCGAGGTCCTGCATGAACTTCGTCGCGCGCGGGACGTCGGGGGTCACCTGGTTGAAGTGGTCGAGGCGCACGAGCTCGCCCGGCGTGTGCAGGTCGTAGCGCCACGCGAGACGCTCGACGTGGGTGGTCTCGTAGAAGAACTCGTAGGGGAAGCCGAGCGGGTCCTCGACGCGCACCGAGTCGCCGATGCCCTTCGTGAAGCCGTCTGCGCGGCGCTCGACGCGGCATCCGAGCTCCGAGTAGAACGCGACGGCCTTGTCGAGGTCCTCGGGCGTGCGGACGCGGTACGAGAAGGCGGCGACGGCCGCGACGGGGCCCTGGCGCAGCACGAGGTTGTGGTGGATGAACTCCTCGGTCGAGCGCAGGTAGACGGCGTTCTCGTCCTCCTCGGTGACGTAGAGGCCGAGCACGTCGACGTAGAAGTCGCGCGAGACCTTCAGGTCGGTCACGACGAGCTCCATGTAGGCGCAGCGCAGGATGTCGGGCGCCGGTGACGACGGGGTCGGGATGGGGTTGTCGGTGCGGATCGGCGCCTCCTGCGAGACGTAGAACCCCGAGGAGGTGAGGGTGCGGTCGGTCATGTCGGTCATTTCATGCGTCCTTGCTTGTGTGGATCAGTGGGTCTGGTGCCCTGCCGGTCAGGCGGGCAGGAGGTGCGGCTCGAAGAAGGCGGCGAGCTCTTCGGTGGCCGTCAGCGGCACGATGGCGGCGACGTACTGGTCGGGGCGGACCACCACCACCACGCCGTCGCGCGAGATGCCGCGCTCCTCGAAGATGTCCGTGTCGTTCCACTCCGTGGCCCCCGCGGCGAACACCTTCTCCCAGTCGGCTAGGCCGAAGGAGCCCGAGGTCGGGCGGAAGATCGACGGCACGCGCGTGACGTCGACGTCCTCGTACGACTGCTGGTAGACGACCTTGACGTCGAACACGGAGTCGATGTCGGCGTCGGCCGGCGTGTAGCGGCGCACGGGGGAGTCCTCGCCGTTCGCGAGCCACTCGGCCCACGTCGTGAGCGCGGAGTCGCCAGCGCTCGGGAGCGCGCTGTCGGCGAAGGCGTAGATGCGCCAGCGGCCGTCGGCCTTGGCGTGGTGGCCCAGGTGGATGACGTTGCCGTCGGCGGCGAGCGTCACGGGCGCCGACTTGAAGCGCTTGCCGATCGGGAAGCCCTCGGCCAGCGACTGGTGGGTGGCCTCGCCGATGATCATCGAGCGCTCGTACTGCGTCATGAAGCCCGACGGGAACTCGGCGGTCGCGAGGTAGTAGGTCGCCAGGTCGTTGGCGTCGGTGATCTCCTCCGGCTTGCGGGCCATGAGCGATGACCACTCGCGGTCGAAGTCGATGAGCTGCTGTGCGACCGGCTTGCGCTCGGCGGTGTAGGTCGACAGGAGCGAGGCGGGGGCGCGGCCGGTGAGCACCGAGCCGAGCTTCCAGCCGAGGTTGAAGCCGTCCTGCATCGAGACGTTCATGCCCTGTCCGGCCTTGGCGGAGTGCGTGTGGCACGCGTCGCCGGTGAGGAACACGCGCGGGTCGCGCTCGACGCCCTCGGCGACGTCGTCGAAGCCGTCCGTGACGCGGTGGCCGACCTCGTAGACGCTGTGCCAGGCGACTTCCTTCACGTCGATCGTGTACTGGTGCAGGATCTCGTTCGCGCGGCGGATGATCTCCTCGATCGGGGTCTGGCGGACGCGGTGGTCGTCGTCTTCAGGGACTTCACCCAGGTCGACGTACATGCGGCTGAGGTAGCCGCCCTCGCGCGGGATGTGGAGGATGTTGCCCTTGTCGGAGTTGATGGCGGCCTTGATGCGCCAGTCGGGGAAGTCCGTGTTGACGAGCACGTCCATGACGCCCCATGCGTGCATCGAGATGGCGCCGACGTGCTTGCGGCCGATGGCGTCGCGCACGCGGCTGCGGGCGCCGTCGCAGCCGGCGACGTACTTGGCGCGGATGGTGCGCTCCTCGCCCGCACGCTCGCCGGCGACGTAGCGCACCTGCACCTCGACGGGATACTCGCCCTCGTCGTGCACGGTGAGGCCGAGGAACTCGATGCCGTAGTCGGGCGTGATGCGGGCGGGGCCGTTGAGAGCGGCCTCGGCGAAGTAGTCGAGCACGCGCGCCTGGTTCACGATGAGGTGCGGGAACTCGCTGATCTTGTAGCCGTAGTCGGCGGTGCGTGACGTGCGGACGATGCGCTCGGGGTTCTCGGGGTCGACGCCCCAGAAGTTCATCCAGCCGATGTTGTAGGCCTCCGCGGTGATGCGCTCGGCGAATCCGAACGCCTGGAAGGTCTCGACGCTGCGGGGCTGGATGCCGTCGGCCTGACCGATCTGCAGGCGCCCTTCGCGACGCTCGATGATGCGCGTGCTGAGGGAGGGGTACTGCGACATCTGCGCGGCCAGCAGCATTCCGGCGGGGCCGGAGCCGACGATGAGCACGTCGATCTCATCGGGGAGGTCGGAGGGGCGGTCGATCCCGGTGCCGGCGGCGGGCTGCACGCGGGGGTTCTCGGAAACGTATCCGTTGTGGTGGAACTGCATCGTCATTGATTCCCTTCCTCGGCGCTCATCGTCGAGGTTGTGCTGGAAGCGGTCTTGCTCTGGGAACGTCCCTGTTCTATATTCGAACAAGCCGTTCTACTATTGAACAGATCGTATATGACGGGCAGCCGCACCCGCAAGCGCCGCGCCAGCTCGTCACCGGTCGGAGAGAGGATGCCGATGTCCCCCACCACGCAAGCGCCCGCATCGCAGACGCTGAGCCGCGGCATCCGCATCCTCGAAGTGCTCGCCGACGCGCGTGAGCCCCTCTCGATCGACGACGTCGCGACGCGCCTCGAGGTGCATCGATCGATCGCGTACCGGCTCCTGCGCACCCTCGAAGACCACGGGCTCGTCACGCGCGACTCGTCGGGGCGCGTCGCCCTGGGAGCGCGCATGGTGTCGCTCGCAGCCGGCGTCGCCCACGACCTGCAGGCCGAGGCGCTGCCCGAGCTCACCGCGGTCGCCAA
The DNA here is from genome assembly GCA_937926065.1 of uncultured Microbacterium sp. Lineage (GTDB taxonomy): Bacteria > Actinomycetota > Actinomycetes > Actinomycetales > Microbacteriaceae > Microbacterium. Next base: position 6,513 of record CALANM010000120.1, on the reverse strand, counting down.
TGAGCTCAAGATGACCTGCTTCCTGGCCGTGCTCGATCGCGACGACTGCATCACGCTGGCAAGCGTCGAGCCGCGGCACGCCGTGGCATCGGTCGCGCAGCACCCGGGCACGCGGCACTCGATCACGGTCGGTGCCCCCAGTAAGGCGATCCTCTCGACCCTGCCGCCCTCGCAGTGGCCCGTCGCGGCGGACGACCGGCTCAAGGCGGAGGTCGCCGAGACCCTCCGCCGCGGATACGCCACCAGCCACAACGAAGTCATCCCGACCGTGCAGGCGGTCGCTGTGCCGCTGCGCCCGCGCCACGGCCAGCGCCCCGCAGCGATCGCCGTCGTGCACGTCGGCAACGCCGACGACCCGGCGCTGCTCGCCGCGCGGCTGAGCCGATCCGCTGACGCGATCAGCGAGGCGCTCGGCGGCTGACGCACGCCGGGAACACAGCGGGGGCGGATGCCGAAGCATCCGCCCCCGCTGCGTTCAGGGCATCAGGCCTTGGAGGCGCCGTAGACCGGGCTCACCGACTGCTCGTCCTCGTGGTCGGGGCCGAGCGGGATGCCGGTGCGGTCGCGCAGCAGCAGCGTCGCGATGAGGCCGATCACCGTCATGCCGGCGAGGTACCACGTGACCGCCTCGCTCGAGCCGGTCGCCTGCACGATCGCCTGGGCGATCGTCGGGGCGAACGCGCCGCCGAGGATCGCGCCGATCGCGTACGAGATCGACACTCCCGAGAAGCGGATCGAGGCGGGGAACAGCTCGGCGTACAGCGCGGCCTGCGGTCCGTAGGTGAAGCCGATGCCGAGGGTCAGGATGACGAGGCCCAGCGTCAGCAGCCAGATGTCGCCCGTGTTGACCAGCGGGAACAGTGCGACCACGCCGACCAGCTGCATGATCCAGCCGATGATGTACGTGGTGCGGCGGCCGAGCCTGTCGGAGATGACGCCCGACAGCCACGTGAACACGAGCCAGGTGACGGCCGAGAAGGTGACGGCCCACAGCACCTGCGAGGTCTCGAGGGCGACGGGGCCCTCGGGGTCGGTCGAGTAGCGCTGCACGTAGCCGCCGGTCGTCATGTAGCCGATGGCGTTGTTGCCCGCGAAGACGAGGGCGGCGATGATCACCAGCAGAGCGTGGCGGCGGAAGAGCTGCACGATCGGCATCTTCGTCTCTTCCTTGCGCTCCGCGATCTCGGCGAAGACGGGGCTCTCCTCGACGCGGCGACGGACGTAGTAGCCGATGATGATCAGCACGAAGCTGAGCAGGAACGGGATGCGCCAGCCCCACTCGAGGAAGAACTCCTCACCGGGGATCGCGACGATCGCGAGGATGGCCGAGGCCAGCAGGAGGCCGAGCGGCACACCCACCTGGGGAGCGGCGCCGAACGCGCCGCGACGCTTCTTGGGGGCGTGCTCGACCGCGAGGAGCACCGCGCCGCCCCACTCGCCGCCGGCCGAGATGCCCTGCAGGATGCGGAGCGTGATCAGCAGGATGGGGGCGAGCATGCCGATCTGGGCATAGGTCGGCAGGAGGCCGACGAGCGTCGTGGCGGCGCCCATGAGAATGAGCGTCAGCATGAGCACGAGTCGGCGGCCGTGCTTGTCGCCGAGGTGGCCGGCGAGGAAGGCGCCGAGCGGGCGGAACAGGAAGCTGATGCCGACCGTGATGAACGAGAGGATCTGCGCGAACTGGTCGCCCGCGGGGGCGAAGAACAGCTGGCCGAACACGAGGCCGGCCGCCGAGGCGTACACGAAGAAGTCGTACCACTCGACGGTGGTTCCGATGACGGTGGCGAAGACGACGCGACGCCTGTCGGCGGCGGTCGCGATGGTGCCGGTGGGCGTGAGCCCGTCCGGCTCGGTCGAGTGTGCGCTCATGTTGACTCCTATGTCTTGCGACGTCTCTGTCTCCCGGCGTGGCTTGCCGGGGGCGGATTGATCATATACGATTTCGGATACGACGCAAGAGCGAGGGGGCTCATGACCATCGAAACCACCACCGACCCGCGGTTCTCCGGCCTTCCGGGCCGACCGGGCAAGATCATCGCGGTGCACCTCAGCTACGAATCGCGCGCTCAGCAGCGCGGTCGCCGGCCCGCCGCGCCATCGTACTTCTTCAAGGCCTCCAGTTCCGTCGCCGCTACGGGCGGAACGGTGGAGCGCCCCACCGGCACCGAGCTGCTCGCCTTCGAGGGCGAGATCGCGCTGGTCATCGGCACCGCCGCTCGCCACGTCTCGCTCGACGAAGCGTGGAGCCACGTGGGCTGGGTCACCGCCGCCAACGACCTGGGCCTCTACGACCTGCGCGCCAACGACAAGGGCTCCAACGTCCGGTCGAAAGGCGGCGACGGATTCACCCCCATCGGCCCCGAGCTCATCGACGCCCGTGCTGTCGACCCGGCCGCGCTCCGCGTGCGCACGTGGGTCAACGGCGCTCTCGCGCAGGACGACACGACGGCGGGCCTCATCTTCCCGCTCGCGCAGTTCGTCGCCGACCTGTCACAGCACTTCACGCTCGAGCCGGGCGACGTCATCCTCACCGGCACGCCCGCCGGCTCGTCGGTCATCGTGCCCGGCGACGTCGTCGAGGTCGAGGTCGACCACCCCGCCACCGGGGCCACCTCGGGCCGCCTCGTGACGACGGTCGTCGCCGGCACCGGTCCCGCCTACGACCCGGCGTTCGGCTCGCTCCCTGCGGTCGACGACACGCAGCGCGAAGAGGCCTGGGGCTCGCGCGAGGCAGCCGGTCTTCCGGAGAAGACGGATGCCGCCGCCGCTCCGGCGCTCTCGCCCGAGCTGCGTCGCAAGCTCGAGCAGGTCCCCGTCGCCGGCCTGTCGCAGCAGCTGCGCAAGCGCGGCATGAACAACGTCACGATCGACGGCGTGCGGCCCCTCCACCCGACGGCGAAGCTCGTCGGAACCGCCAAGACGCTTCGCTTCGTGCCCAACCGCGAAGACCTCTTCGAGAGCCACGGCGGCGGCTACAACGCGCAGAAGCGCGCCTTCGACGCCGTCGGCGAGGGCGAGGTCATCGTGATCGAGGCCCGCGGCGAGGCCGGCTCCGGCACGCTCGGCGACATCCTCGCCATCCGCGCGAACTCGCTCGGCGCAGCCGGCATCGTCACCGACGGGGGAGTCCGCGACGCGGATGCCGTGACCGCTGTCGGCATCCCCGTCTACACCTCCGGCGCGCACCCGGCCGTCCTCGGTCGCAAGCACGTGCCGTGGGACCACGACATCACGATCGCGTGCGGCGGCACCACGGTTCAGCCCGGCGACGTCATCGTCGGCGACGCCGACGGCGTGATCGTGATCCCGCCCGCCCTCGTCGAGGAGGTCGTCGACGCGGCCCTCGCGCAGGAGGAGGAAGACGCCTGGATCGCGGCCCGCGTAGCCGAGGGCAGCCCGGTCGACGGACTGTTCCCGATGAACGCCGAATGGCGTGCACGCTACCGCGAGGAGCGCGGCTGATGACCCCCGCGGGCACCCAGGACGCGACGCTGAGCAAGTCGCAGCTGGCGTACCAGTGGATTCGTCAGCGGATCGCCGACCAGGAGTTCACTCCCGGCTACCGCCTCGTGCTCGGATCCATCGCGAACGAGCTCGACATGAGCGTCGTGCCCGTGCGCGAGGCGATCCGACAGCTCGAGGCGGAGGGTCTTGTGACCTTCGAGCGCAATGTGGGCGCGCATGTGTCGATGGTCGACGACTCGGCCTACCGGTACAGCATGCAGGCGCTCAGCATCCTCGAGGGCGCCGCGACCGCGCTCGCCTCCCGCAGTCTCACGGCCGACGACATCCGCCAGGCCCGCGACGTCAACGAGCGCATGATCGCGCGGCTCGACGACTTCGAGCCGCGTGCCTTCACGGCGCTCAACCAGAAGTTCCACTCGATCCTGTTCACCAAGTGCGCCAACCCGCGCATCCTCGAACTGGTCGACGCGGAATGGGCGCGCCTCGGGCACCTGCGGGCATCGACCTTCACCTTCGTTCCGGGCCGTGCCCAGGAATCGGTCGGCGAGCACGAGAACCTGCTCCAGCTCATCGAGACCGGAGCCTCGCTGAACGAGATCGAGATGGCAGCCCGCCGGCACCGCTCGGCGACCCTCGACGCATACATGATCCACGAGCACCCCGACGAGAACCTTCGTCTTCCCGCCTTCTGAACAGGAGCACCATCCATGACCGACACCACCGCCCCCAGCCTCGACGCACGCCACGTCCCTGCCGACCTGCCTGAGCGCATCCAGCACTACATCGACGGCCAGTTCGTCGACTCGATCGACGGCGACACGTTCGACGTGCTCGAGCCCGTCTCGAACGAGGTCTACGTCCAGGCCGCCGCAGGCAAGAAGGCCGACATCGAGCTCGCCGTCGCCGCTGCCCGCCGTGCCTTCGTCGAGGGGCCCTGGCCCAAGATGCTGCCGCGTGAGCGTTCGCGCGTGCTGCACCGCATCGCCGACATCGTCGAGTCGCGCGACGCCCGCCTCGCCGAGCTCGAGTCGTTCGACTCTGGCCTGCCGATCACGCAGGCGCTCGGCCAGGCCCGCCGCGCCGCCGAGAACTTCCGCTTCTTCGCAGACCTCATCGTCGCGCAGGCCGATGACACCTTCAAGGTTCCCGGCCGCCAGATCAACTACGTCAACCGCAAGCCCATCGGCGTCGCCGGCCTCATCACGCCGTGGAACACGCCGTTCATGCTCGAGTCGTGGAAGCTCGCCCCTGCCCTGGCCACGGGCAACACGGTCGTCCTGAAGCCCGCCGAGTTCACGCCGCTCTCGGCGTCACTGTGGGCCGGCATCTTCGAGGAGGCGGGCCTGCCGCAGGGCGTCTTCAACCTCGTGCACGGCCTCGGCGAAGACGCGGGCGACGCGCTCGTGAAGCACCCCGACGTGCCGCTGATCTCGTTCACGGGGGAGAGCCGCACCGGCCAGATCATCTTCGGCAACGCCGCGCCGTTCCTGAAGGGCCTCTCGATGGAGCTGGGCGGCAAGAGCCCCGCGGTCGTCTTCGCCGACGCGGACCTCGACGCGGCGATCGACGCCACCATCTTCGGCGTCTTCTCGCTGAACGGCGAGCGCTGCACCGCCGGCAGCCGCATCCTCGTGCAGCGCGACGTCTACGACGAGTTCGTGGAGCGCTACGCCGCCCAGGCCAAGCGCGTCAAGGTGGGCTACCCGCACGACCCGGCCACCGAGGTCGGCGCGCTCGTGCACCCGGAGCACTTCGAGAAGGTCATGAGCTACGTCGAGATCGGCAAGAGCGAGGGGCGCCTCGTCGCCGGCGGCGGTCAGCCCGAGGGCTTCGAGTTCGGAAACTTCGTCGCCCCGACGGTGTTCGCCGACGTCGCCCCCGACGCCCGCATCTTCCAGGAGGAGATCTTCGGCCCGGTCGTGGCGATCACGCCGTTCGACACCGAGGAGGAGGCGCTCGCCCTCGCCAACAACACCAAGTACGGCCTGGCCGCCTACGTGTGGACCAACGACCTCAAGCGCGCCCACAACTTCGCGCAGAACGTCGAGGCCGGCATGGTGTGGCTCAACTCGAACAACGTCCGCGACCTGCGCACGCCGTTCGGCGGCGTGAAGGCGTCGGGCCTGGGCCACGAGGGCGGCTACCGATCGATCGACTTCTACACCGACCAGCAGGCCGTGCACATCACGCTCGGCAAGGTGCACAACCCGACGTTCGGAAAGCAGTGATCCGGAGGCGCCTCGGGCGCTGAAGGAGAGAAGGGGCGGATGCCGTGGCATCCGCCCCTTCTGCGTTGCTGTGCTTCTCCTGCCTGCGTGTTCTCGACGGACGGCGCGAGCGGCGCCGGCGTCAGGAGTTCACGCGGATGATCTCCTGCTGGTACGGCGCGACGACGGTGCCGGAGATGCGGCAGTCGAGCAGCAGGAACGGGCGCTCGGATGCCGGACGGGCCGCCCACTGCGACAGCGCCTCCAGATCGTGGAGCGTGCGGACCACGACGCCCTCCGCACCCACCGAGCGGGCGAGGCCGGCGAAGTCGACCTCGGGGATGAGCATGGGCTCCCGCGCAAGGCCCTGCAGACCGTAGAGGTGGACTTCGGCGCCGTAGGCCGCGTCGTTCCAGACCACGGCGAGACCGCGACCGGCGGCGACGCGCACGGCCGACTCGAGGTCGGCCAGCGCCATCAGCCCTCCGCCGTCGCCCGTGGTCAGCACGATCGTGGCATCCGGCTTCGCGTGCGCGGCCCCCGGCACCGAGGGGAAGCCGAGGCCGATCGACTGATACGCCGTGCCGACCATGATCATGCGGTCGGGCGACGCGACCGGCCAGTACATGTTGGCCCAGCCGATGAAGTGGCCGCCGTCGGAGACGACGACGCGGTCGCGGGTGGAGTCGTGCTGCTCGAGCACCTCGCCGATGCGCGTCGCGACCGAGCGCGGGTCGAGGCGGCCGTCGGGGGCGGTGCCGTCGCCGCGCTCGCGCTCGCGCAGCGGTGCGAAGTCGACCGATTCGCGCCAGCCGGAGGGCGTGCCGCCTTCGAGGAGGTC
>CALANM010000119.1 GCA_937926065.1 uncultured Microbacterium sp. | reverse complement strand
GCCTCAGGGACGTCCGAGTCCTCCGGCTGCGCCCTCCGCGGCGCGGAGCCCCGACCCATCCTCGCGGTGGCGAAAGAGACAGGAGTACGACAATGGCATCGGAACGTCAGGCACGCCTTGCCGACCGCATCCGCGTGCTCATCGCCGAACGGCTCGACAAGGGCCTGCGAGACCCGCGGCTGGGCTTCGTGACGATCACCGACGTACGCGTCACGGGCGACCTGCAGCACGCGACCGTGTTCTACACGGTCTACGGCAGCGATCAGGAGCGCGAAGACTCCGCAGCGGCCCTCAAAGCCGCCACGGGCATGCTCCGCAGTGAAGTCGGACGCCGTCTCGGCGTGCGGCTCACGCCCACGCTGGAGTTCATCCACGACGCTCTCCCTGAGAACGCCGGACACATCGAAGACCTCCTGCGGGAAGCGCGCGAGCGTGACGCCGCCGTTGCCGGAATCGCCTCGACGGCGCAGTACGCCGGCGACGCCGACCCCTACGTGAAGCCGCGCGAAGAAGACGACGTCGAAGACGGAGACGACGAGGACTGACGCCCCGCGCCGCGTCTGACATTCGTCAGCGGGGGAGCCGCAGCAGGTCCTCGACCGCCTCGACAAGGCCATCGGCGATGAGCGAGTCGATCGCCCGGTCGCGCTGACGTGCATCCGGCCAGTCTGCGATGGCGTCCGCGACCGGCACTGCTGCGGGCGACGCCTCACGCAGCACCTTCAGCACCGCTCCGCGCGCCTGACGGTCGCTGCCCTCATACCGAGCCTGACGCCGTCGAGCGTCGCCGGTGTCGGGATAGCCGGCCGCGCGCCACGCGCAGAGCTCCGCGACCGGGCACACCTCGCAGCGTGGCGCGCGCGCTGTGCACACCACCGCGCCGAGCTCCATCGCCGCCGCGTTCATGACCGCCGCATCCGCGTCATCCGCGGGGAGGACCGCCTCCATCGCGGCCAGGTCTGTCTTCGCCGGGGGCCCTGGCTGGGATCTGCCGTCTATGACGCGCGCTAGCACCCGCCGCGTGTTCGTGTCGACCACCGGATGCCGGTCTCCGTATGCGAACACGGCGACGGCGCGTGCGGTGTAGTCGCCGATGCCCGTGAGGGCCAGCAGGTCGCCCACGTCGCGCGGCACCGCGTTTCCGTGGCGCTCCGCGATCTCGACCGCCGCGCGGTGAAGCCACAGCGCGCGGCGAGGATATCCGAGATTCGCCCACTGATGCACGGCGTCGGCCGGTGAGGCGGCCGCGAGGTCCGCAGGAGCCGGCCAGCGCTCGAGCCACGCCGTGAGATGCGGGATCACGCGCGACACCGGCGTCTGCTGAAGCATGAACTCGCTCACGAGCACACCCCATGCCCCGAAACCGGGTCGACGCCAGGGCAGGTCGCGCGCGTGGTCGCGATACCACGCGATCAGCGGGGTGGCCAGGTCGGGCATCCGATCAGCCTACGACGCGTGGCGGCGCTCTCCCGTCGCCGGGCGCGCCTGCGTGGGCATCGTAGGCTGGAGGAATGCGTTCGACCGCCTCCTCTTTCCGACACGTCTGCCGGGAGAAGCCCTGATGACGGCGTCGGCGCCCTCCGCGAACCCGCGCGGCATCCTGCTGGTCGACAAGCCCGGCGGCGTTACGAGCCACGACGTCGTGGCCCGCGCGCGGCGTGCCCTCGACACCCGCAAGATCGGCCACGCCGGGACCCTCGACCCCATGGCGACCGGTCTGCTCGTGCTCGGCGTCGGCAGCGCCACGCGTCTGCTCACCTACCTCGTCGGCCTCGACAAGACGTACGAGGCGACCATCCGCCTGGGCGTGTCGACCGACTCCGACGACGCGGACGGCACGATCACGGCGCGCGCGGATGCCGCGGCCGTCTCTGCCGTGACCGACGACGCGATCGCCGCCGGCATGGCAGACCTCACGGGGGCGATCTCGCAGGTGCCCAGCACGGTGTCGGCGATCAAGGTCGCGGGCAAGCGCGCGTACGACCTCGCGCGAGCGGGGGAGGAGGTCGCGCTGAAGGCCCGAGATGTCACCGTCTCGCGCTTCGCGCTCCTCGCCGCCCATCGTCTCGACGATCTGGGCGCCATTGACCTCGACGTCGTCATCGACTGCTCCAGCGGCACCTACGTCCGCGCGCTCGCGCGCGACCTCGGCGCGGCGCTCGGCGTCGGCGGTCACCTCACCGCGCTGCGCCGCACGCGCATCGGCCCGTTCGACGTGGCCGAGGCCGTCGCCGAGATCACGCCAGACGTGCCGCTGCGTGCGGCGGCGGACGTGGCATCCGATGTTCTCGGCGCTCTGCGGGTCACGGCGGACGAAGCACGTGACCTCCGCCACGGCAAGCGCCTCGCGGGCGCAGCCGCGCGCATCGGCGAGACCACGCCCGCTGCGATCGATCCCGACGGACGCCTGGTCGGCATCGTCGGGCGGCGCGGCGACGACATCAAGAGCATCATGAACATGGCAGAGGAGGAGCCGGCGTGATCCTGTGGTTCACGATCGTGGTGGTGGCCGTCGCGGTGGGCGTCGGTCTGCTGTGCGCCATCGCGGGACTCGCGGGCCGGCGGCCCAGCGACCTCACGGTGGGCGGCATGGCCCTCGTGCTTGTTCTCCTGATCGCGCAGGTCGTCATCGGGATCGTCGCGCCCCTCGCCGGCAACCCTCCCACCGGAAGCCTTCTCGAGTTCTGGGTCTACCTGGTCTCCGCGGTGCTGCTGCCGCCTGCCGCTGTCCTGTGGGCGCTCGTCGAGCGCAGCCGGTGGAGCACCGTGGTCATGGGCATCGCGGCGCTCGCGGTGGCGGTCATGGTCTGGCGCATGCAGGTGATCTGGACGATTCAGATCGGCTGAGGCTGCCGGCGCACGGCCGGCCCCTGCCCGCGACCTATCATTGACACGCCATGTCTTCTTCCCGCCCTCGCATGACCGGAATCGGTCGCGTCCTCGTGATCGTGTACGCGATCATGGCGCTTGCGGCGACCGGCCGCTCCTTCGTGCAGATCGTCCAGGAGTTCGACGCCGCCCCCGTCGCCTATTCCCTGTCGGCGGCGGCGGCAGTGGTGTACATCCTGGCGACGACCGCGCTCGTCAAGGCGCAGTCGAGGGCGTGGTTCGTCGTGGCGTGGATCGCCGTGTGCTTCGAGCTGACCGGCGTGCTGGTCGTCGGCACCCTCAGCTTCGTCATGCCGGAGCTCTTCGCGCACGACGCGACGGTGTGGTCGGGATACGGGTACGGCTACTTCTGGGTGCCGCTCGTGCTCCCCGTGCTCGGCATGTGGTGGCTCGTCAAGGGCGGGCGTGAGTCCGAGAGCGAGCCGGAGCTCGTGGAAGAGAGGTCGTCCTGGTGATCGTCTTCACGGATGCCGATGAGGTGCCTGCAGACTTCGGTCCGAGTGTCGTCGCCATCGGCAAGTTCGACGGCGTGCACTCTGGTCACCGCGCTGTCATCGCGCGCGCCCGCATCGAGGCGGAGGGCGCCGGAGCGCGGGTCGTGGCTGTCACGTTCGATCGCAACCCACTGAGCCTGCTGCGGCCGGAGATCTGCCCCGACCCGCTCACGAGCCTCGACCAGAAGCTCCACTTCCTGGCTGCGGAGGGCGTCGATGCGACGCTCGTGCTGCGCTTCGACGAGGAGCTGGCGGCCCTGCCGGCGCGCACCTTCGTCGAGCGGTTCCTCGTGGGGGCGCTGAAGGCCGTCACGGTCATGGTCGGCGATGACTTCCGCTTCGGTCATGGCGGGCAGGGGAACCCGGAGATGCTGAAGGAGGTCGGCCGCGAGCTCGGCTTCGACGTCGATGTGGTGGGCGACGTGCAGGGCGCGGGACGACGTGTCTCGTCGACCTGGATCCGCGAGCTGCTCGCCGCCGGCGATGTCGACGGGGCTGCACGGCTGCTCGGACGACCCCACGTCGTCCGCGCCGAGGTGGTGCACGGTCTCAAGCGCGGCCGTGAGCTCGGCTTCCCGACGGCGAACCTGAGCGCGGATGCCGAGGGCTACATTCCTGCAGACGGCGTCTACGCGGGGTGGCTCCTCGACGAGGGCCCGCTCGACGCATTGACGAGGTCGGTCACGCGCTACCCGGCGGCGATCTCCGTGGGCACGAACCCGACCTTCGATGACGTGCCCACCCGTCAGGTCGAGGCGTATGTGCTGGACGAGACGGAGCTGGACCTCTACGGCCACCGTGTCGAGGTGCAGTTCAGTCACCGCATCCGCGGCATGGTCGCGTTCGAAGGCATCGAGCCGCTGCGCGCGCAGATCGCCGACGACGTCACCCGTGTGCGGGCGGCACTCGACGCCTGAGCCGCCGTCGCCTCCGACGCGGCGGCGGAGCAGCGGCGAGGTCAGTACGAGGAGCTGTCGACCGCGCCCGTCGCCTGTTCACCGGCGTCCACGCGGCGGGCCTCGCCCAGGATGACCGCGCTGCCGCTCGTGCCGAGACGCGTCGCACCGGCGTCGAGCATGGCGAGGGCGTCGGCGTAGCTGCGAACGCCGCCGGATGCCTTGACCTGCACGGCAGACCCGACGTTCTCGCGCATGAGGCGAACGTGCTCGACGGTCGCTCCGCCGCCGGCGAAGCCCGTCGACGTCTTGACGAAGTGCGCGCCCCCGGCCTCCGTGAGGCGGCTGCCGCGGGCGATCTGCTCGTCGTCGAGGAGCGCAGTCTCGAGGATCACCTTCGTGATGCGTCCCTCGGCGGCTTCGACGACGGCGCGGATGTCGTCGGCGACGAACTCGTCGAAGCCCGATCGCAGGGCGCCGATGTTGATGACCATGTCGAACTCGGACGCACCGTCTGCGAGGGCCTGGCGAACCTCGGCGACCTTCGCGGCGGTGGACGTCGTGCCGTGCGGGAAGCCGATGACGGTGCCCACCGCGACGCCGGTGCCCTTCAGGCGCTCGACCGCGTGCGCGATGTCGCTCGGGCGCACGCATACGCTGAACACGCCCCATTCGGAGGCGATGTCGAGTTCGGCATCGACGTCGACGCGAGTGAGTTCGGGCTTGAGGATCGCGTGGTCGAGGGTGGCGGCCAGGTCGCGCTCGGAGATCTGCGGCATGACTTCAGCGTACGCCGTGGCGGGTCGCGCATCGTTCCGGAAGATCGACCGGGCCGCGCCGGGAATACCCCCGGGGGGTATCCTGTTGCTGACATCACACGCACGAGCCGAGGAGCTTGCCATGACCGTCCAGACCTACACCGTCGAGGGAATGACCTGCGGGCACTGCGCCGCCTCCGTCACCCGTGAGGTGACCGCCGTCGAGGGCGTGAACGACGCCGCCGTCGACCTCGACGCGAAGACGCTCACCGTCACGGCGGACGCACTCGATGACGACGCGATCGCCGCCGCCGTCGCCGAAGCCGGGTACACGCTCGCCGGCCGAGCCTGACCCTCGGGCGGGCGTCGCCGCGTGCGCAGCCTCGCCCGCGCCTCAGTCCGCATGAGTTCCGCCGTCAGAGAAGAGAGAGCGCCATGTCGCACGCCACCGATCAGCAGCGTGAAGCCGTCATCGACATCGAGGGGATGACGTGCGCGAGCTGCGTCGCCCGCGTCGAGAAGCGCCTCGAGCGGGTCGAGGGCGTCACGGCATCCGTCAATCTCGCCACCGAGTCGGCACGGGTGAGCTATCCCGCGGACCTCGACGAAGAGCGCCTTGTGCAGGCCGTGCGCGAGGCCGGCTATGACGGCCGGCTGCGCACGCGTCCGCATGCGTCGGCCGCCGTCGACGGCGACGCCCACGAATCAGCGGCGCGCGTGGCCGAGACGTCCGCTCAGGGGGGTCATGAGCACGAGAGGAACAAGCACGGAGGCCACGTCCACGACGTCGAAGACCGTCCCGGCTCGACCACCCTGCGCACGCGTCTGATCGTGAGCGCCGTGCTGGCGGTGCCGGTCGTCGCGTTCGGGATGGTCCCGGCACTGCAGTTCGCCGGCTGGCAGTGGGTGTCGCTCGTCCTGGCGACGCCGATCGTCGCATGGGGCGGCTGGCCGTTCCACCGGGCGACCTTCGCGAACGCCCGCCACGGCGCGATGACGATGGACACGCTCATCACACTGGGGACGTCTGCGGCCTACCTGTGGAGCGTGTGGGCGCTCTTCTTCGGCGCCGCGGGACGCATCGGCCTCACGCACTCCGGCTCCCCGATGGACGAAGCCGACGCGACCTCGCTCGTGTACTTCGAGGTGGCCGCCGCCGTCACGGTGTTCCTCCTGCTCGGACGCTTCATCGAGCAGCGGTCGAAGCGGCGCGCCGGCGCAGCCCTGCGCGCCCTCATGCAGCTGGCCGCGAAGGACGTCGAGCTCGAAGACGGCACGCGTGTGCCGATCGACCGGCTGCGGGTCGGCGACGTCTTCGTCGCGCGCCCGGGGGAGAAGATCGCGACCGACGGCGTCGTGCGCGACGGCCGGGCGTCCGTCGACCAGAGCATGATCACAGGCGAGTCCGCGCCCGTCGACGTCGCGACCGGCGACAGCGTCACGGGCGGCACCCTCGCCGTCGACGGCCGCCTGATCATCGAGGCCACCTCGGTGGGCGATGACACGCGCCTGGCCCACCTCGCACGCCTCGTCGAGGAGGCCCAGGCGGGCAAGAGCCGCGTGCAGCGGCTGGCGGATCGCATCTCGTCGGTATTCGTCCCGATCGTCATCGTGCTCGCGGTCCTCACGCTTGTGCTGTGGACGATCGTCGGAGGCTCGGCTGCGCGCGGCTTCACGGCGGCCGTCGCGGTGCTGACCATCGCCTGCCCCTGCGCTCTCGGTCTTGCGACGCCGATCGCGATCCTCGTGGGCACGGGCCGCGGCGCCCAGCTGGGCATCCTGATCACCGGTCCGGAGGCGCTCGAGAGCGCGGAGAAGATCGACACGGTGGTCCTCGACAAGACCGGAACGGTCACCGAAGGTCGCATGACGGTCGCCGAGCTGACGCTCATGGCCGGCACGGACTCCGCCGAGGCCGCGCGCCTCATCGGTGCGCTCGAGGCGGCGTCCGAGCACCCGATCGCATACGCGGTCGCGCAGCACGCGGCATCCGACGCGACGGTGTCCGACTTCTCCGGTCTGGCGGGCCGCGGAGTGACGGGCGTCGTCGACGGCCGCCGCGTCTTCGCCGGGCGTGCATCGTTCGCCGAGGAGCTCGTCGGCGAGCTGCCCTCGCACGCAGCGGATGCCGTGGCCGACGCCGAGCGCCGCGGCGCGACCGCCGTCGTGGCCGGGTGGGACGACGCCGTCCGCGCCGTCTACGCCATCGCCGACACGATCCGCGACGACAGCGCCGAGACCGTCGCCGAGCTGAAGCGGCTGGGGCTGACGGTCGTGCTCCTCACCGGCGACAACGAGGGGGCCGCCCGCAGCGTCGCAGCGCAGACCGGCATCGACCGCGTCATCGCCGGGGTGCTCCCCGAACAGAAGGTCGCCGAGATCACACGTCTGCAGAACGAGGGCCACCGCGTCGCGATGGCGGGCGACGGCGTCAACGACGCCGCGGCGCTCGCCACGGCAGACCTCGGTCTCGCGATGGGCGCAGGCACGGATGCCGCCCTGCATGCGAGTGACATCTCCCTCGCGGGAACCGGGCTCCGGTCCGTCGTGACCGCGATCGGCCTGAGTCGCCGCACGATGCGCATCATCCGGGGGAACCTGTTCTGGGCGTTCGCGTACAACGTCGCTGCGCTTCCGCTGGCGGCCTTCGGACTCCTCAACCCGATGATCGCCGGCGCCGCGATGGCGTTCTCCAGCGTGTTCGTCGTGCTCAACAGTCTGCGTCTTCGCACTGCCGGCTGAGGTATCGCGCTACACTTACCCGCGAGGACTTCGCCCCGCCGTCGCCGCAGCTCGCAGAAGCGAGTACCCGCAGCCGGGAGGACGCGGTCCCGACTCACCGCCGCGGCATCTGTCGCGGGAACGACACGTCCGCTCGTCGACCAGACCGGACGGCACCGGCATCCTGCCGATACACACGCTCAGGAGGAGCATGCCGACTACGGCACCCACCGCTTCGAAGACCGCGTCGCGCCGACGCCGCACTTCATCCGCCCGTCGCGACGACGACGCGCCCCTCATCCCGATCCTCGCCCGCAAGGTGCGCGAGGTCGAGGCCAAGGCCCAGCGCGGCAAGCTCGGGCCCACCAACCGCGTCAAGTTCCAGGTGATCGCGTTCCTCGTGCGCGAGGAGCGTGCCCGAGTCAAGGCGGAGGAGGACATTCCCGCCGCCACACGCGCCGAGCTGCTCAAGCGTCTCGACGGCGTGGCCACGATCCTCGCGAAGACGGCCGCCCGCGACACGTCGCTCATCCAGCTGCTCGAGGTCGATCAGGCCACGTCGCCGGTCGCGCGCCGCATGCGCCGCGACTGGCTGCTCGAGTCGGGGGCAGAGCTGCCCGAAGACGAGCTGATCATCACCGACGTCGCCCCCGTGCAGACGCCCGTCGTCCCCGCCGCGCTGGCAGAGCGTCAGGTCGTTCCGCCGCAGATCGAGGCGCGCCGCGAGGCGAACCCGTTCCTCGCCCCGGACCTGTCGCTGCGCGCGCCGGTCGAGCAGGTGCGCCGCCGTCTCGACGGCTGGGAGCTCATGGGCCCGCTGTACAAGGCGTTCGAGACGGGAGCCGGCGGAGGCGCCGCGACCATGGAGCTGCCGCCCGTTCCCGAGTTCGACCGGCTCTCGCCCAAGGGGCTGGAGATCATGGCCCACCAGGCGAGGTTCCTCGAGGCCGTCCGTCACGGGCACCGCACGTTCCTGCTCGCCGACGAGCCCGGCCTCGGCAAGACGGCGCAGTCGGTGCTCGCGGCATCCGTCGCCGACGCCTACCCGCTCCTGGCGGTGGTCCCGAACGTCGTGAAGATGAACTGGGCGCGCGAGGTCGAGCGGTGGACGCCCCAGCGTCGCGCCACCGTCATCCACGGCGACGGCGACACCGTCGATGCGTTCGCCGACGTCTTCATCGTCAACTACGAGGTCCTCGACCGGCACCTGTCCTGGCTCGGGTCGATCGGCCTGAAGGGCATGGTCGTCGACGAGGCCCATTTCATCAAGAACCTCACGTCGCAGCGCTCGCAGAACGTGCTGGCCCTGGCCACGCGCATCCGCGAGCAGGTGCGCGACCCGCTCCTGCTGGCGCTCACGGGAACCCCGCTGATCAACGACGTCGAGGACTTCGACGCGATCTGGCGCTTCCTCGGCTGGACCAACGGGGAGAAGCCCGGCCCCGACCTCATGGAGAAGCTCGACGCGACCGGCCTGACGCCCGCCGACAAGGCGTTCTACCCGGCCGCCCGCGACGCCGTCATCTCGATGGGCATCGTTCGACGCAAGAAGAAGGACGTCGCCGCCGACCTGCCCGACAAGCTCGTCGCCGACCTGCCGGTCGAGCTGGACGACGAGTTCGGCCGCTCCATCCGCGCCGCCGAGCAGGAGCTCGGCCAGCGCCTCGCGGCGAAGTACCGTCGCATCATCGAGGCCCGCGGCGACCGCGTCGTACTCGACGAGATCGACGAGGACATCGTGCGTCTCGTGGCGCACGGCGAGCTCGAGGAGTCGAAGTCCACGACGAACGGCGCCGAGAACGTGTTCACGATGGTGCGCAAGATCGGTCAGGCCAAGGCGCTGCTCGCGGCGGACTATGCGGCTCAACTGCAGCGCTCCGTCGGCAAGGTCGTCTTCTTCGCCAAGCACATCGACGTCATGGATGCCGCCGAGGCGCACTTCGCCGACGCCGGCCTTCGCACCGTGTCGATCCGCGGCGATCAGACGACTCCCGCCCGCCAGCAGGCGATCGACGCGTTCAACAAGGACCCCGAGGTCGCGATCGCGGTCTGCTCGCTCACCGCGGCGGGCGTCGGTCTGAACATGCAGGCCGCGTCGAACGTCGTGCTGGCGGAGCTGTCGTGGACGGCGGCCGAGCAGACGCAGGCGATCGACCGCGTGCACCGCATCGGTCAGGACGAGCCCGTCACCGCATGGCGCATCATCGCCGCGCACACGATCGACACGAAGATCGCGGAGCTGATCGACTCGAAGCAGGGTCTGGCTCAGCGCGCCCTGGACGGCGAGCAGGTCGACCCGACCTCGAGCGACTCGGTGCAGCTGTCGGCCCTCATGCACGTGCTGCGCGAGGCGCTCGGCGCGTTCTGAGACGCCTCGGAATCCCCGCCGTCGACCGCGGTGGCAGCGACTCGGATCCGGCGATAGTGTCGGTGCGAGGCAATGGCGCCGCTTGGAACACCTCGAACCAAAGGATCCTCATATGAAGATCGGCATCCTCACCAGCGGTGGCGACTGCCCCGGCCTGAACGCCGTCATCCGTGGCCTCGTGCTCAAGGGCACGATGAAGTACAACATGGAGTTCGTCGGCATCCGCGACGGCTGGCGCGGCGTGGTCGACGCCGACTTCTTCCCGCTGACGCGACACGAGGTCAAGGGCCTCTCGAAGGTCGGCGGCACGATTCTCGGCACGAGCCGCACCAACCCGTACGAGGGCCCCCGAGGCGGCGCCGAGAACATCGCCAAGACGCTGTACGCGCACCGCATCGACGGCATCATCGCGATCGGCGGCGAGGGCACCCTCGCGGCCGCCAACCGCCTGTGGGGCGACGGCATCAACGTGCTCGGCGTCCCCAAGACGATCGACAACGACCTGCGCGCCACCGACTACTCGTTCGGCTTCGACACCGCCGTGAACATCGCGACCGACGCGATGGACCGCCTCCGCACGACGGGCGACTCGCACCAGCGCTGCATGGTCGCCGAGGTCATGGGCCGGCACGTCGGCTGGATCGCGCTCCACTCGGGCATCGCCGCCGGTGCACACGTCATCTGCATCCCGGAGGTTCCGATGTCGCTCGAGGAGATCGCCGCGCAGGTGCAGAAGGCGCACGACCGCGGCCGTGCCCCGCTTGTGGTGGTCTCCGAGGGATTCAAGCTGAAGGGTCAGGACGAGGCGTATTCCGACAAGGGCCTCGACGCCTTCAACCGTCCGCGCCTGGGCGGCATCGGCGAGGTGCTCGCCCCCGAGATCGAGCGCATCACGGGCATCGAGACGCGTGCGACGGTCCTCGGTCACATCCAGCGCGGCGGTTCGCCGTCGGCATTCGACCGTGTGCTCGCGACGCGCCTCGGTCTTCACGCCGCCGACGCGGTCGTCGAAGGCGCCTGGGGCCAGATGGTCTCGATGAAGGGCACGGACATCGTCCGGGTGCCGTTCGACGAGGCGCTCGGCGAGCTCAACACCGTGCCGCTTTACCGCTACGAGGAAGCCGCCGCGCTCTTCGGCTGAGCTGCCTGACCTCGTCCGTGCGACGGCTGCGGCCCCAGGGCGGGGATCCCCGGGGCCGCACCG
>CALANM010000118.1 GCA_937926065.1 uncultured Microbacterium sp. | reverse complement strand
CGGCGGAGTCGAGGCGTGCCCGCCGCCTTCGCGGGCCGTCAGCAGCAGCGTCATGACGCCGCGCTCGGCCACCCCGACCATCGCGGTCGCGACCCTCACGCCGGGCACGACCCCGTCGACGACCGCACCGCCTTCGTCGAGCACGAGGCCGGGACGCACTCCCCTCTCCTGCAGCGTCGCGACGATCGCGCGGGCGCCGCCTCCGGCTGTCTCCTCGTTGTGGCCGAACGCCAGGTAGAGGTCGCGCTCGGGCGTCACGCCGTCCGTGGCGAGCTGCTCCACGGCCTCGAGGATCGCCACGAGCGACCCCTTGTCGTCGATCGCGCCGCGCGCGTGGATCTCGGCATCCGCCCCGTCGCCGACGATCTCAGCCGCGAACGGGTCGCGCTCCCACTCGCTCTCGACGACCGGCACGACGTCGATGTGCGCCATGAGCACGAGCGGATCGGCCGCCTGCGCGCCGCGCCATCGGTACAGGAGCGAGTGTCCGTCGATGATCTCGCGCTCGAGGGTCGCGTGCAGCCGCGGGTAGAGGCGCTCGACCGTGGCCACGAATCGGTCGAAGGGCTCCCAGTCGATGAGCCCCTCGTCGGCGTGCGAGATCGTGGGGATCCGCAGCAGCTCGCGGAAGCGCTCGACGGCCTGCTCGGGCTCGGGATGTGCGGCATCGGTCACGCTCTGAGCCTAGAGCGGCCCTGCGTGCACGAGGGGAGCCGCGGGCGCGAGGGCGCCGCTAGGGTGTGACCATGACCGGACTTCGATGGGGAATCCTCGCCACGGGCGGCATCGCCCACGCCTTCACCTCCGACCTGCGCACGGCGGGCCTGACCGTCACGGCGGTCGGCTCACGCCGTCCTGAGGCCGCGGAGGCCTTCGCGCGCGAGTTCGACATCGCTAACGCACACGGATCGTACGAAGACCTCGTCGCCGACCCGGACGTCGACATCGTCTATGTCGCCACTCCGCACGGCCGCCATCTCGAAGACGCGTCGCTCGCGCTCCAGGCGGGCAAGCACGTGCTCATCGAGAAGGCCGTGACCCTGGACGCCGACGAGGCGACGGCCATCCGCGACCTCGCCGCCGATGCGCAGCTGCTGGCGATGGAGGCGATGTGGACCCGGTATCTGCCGCACATGGTCCGCATCCGCGAGATCCTCGCCGCCGGCACGCTCGGAGAGCTCCGCACGGTGTTCGCCGACCACACGCAGCGGATCAGCTCCGACCCGGCGCACCGTCTGAACGCGCTTGAGCTGGGAGGCGGCGCGCTGCTCGACCTCGGCATCTACCCGATGTCGTTCATCTGGGACGTGCTGGGCGAGCCGAGCGACATCCGCGCCGTGGGCCGCCTGGGCGAGACCGGCGCCGACACCGAGGTGGCCGCCTCGATGACGCATGCGTCGGGCGCCGTGTCGTCGTTCGTCACCTCGTCTCGCTCGGCGGGGCCGAACACGGCGCACGTCACCGGCACCGAGGGGCGCATCGAGATCGACGCGGTGTGGTACTGCCCCACGAGCTTCCGAGTGCGCACGCCCGACGGGCGGGTGGTCGAGGAGTACGAGTCGCGGGTCGAGGGACGCGGGATGCAGTACCAGGCGCTGTACGCCGAAGAGCTCATCGCGCAAGGACGCCTCGACAGCGATCTGCTCCCCTTCGAGCAGAGCGTCGCCATCATGCGGAGCCTCGACGACATCCGCGCACAGGTCGGCGTCGTCTATCCGCCCAAGCGCTGAACACGCAGGCAGGGCCGGTGAGGCGGGCGTCTCTGGGCCCTGACCGGGTACAGTGTCGATCGTGGTCCGTCGCAGCACACCACCCGGTTCGCAGTCGTCGCTCCGGGAAGCCAACAGGGCTCGTGTCGTCGAGTCCCTCAAGAGGCATGGGCGGCTGACCCAGATCGAGCTGGCGGGAAGCACGGGCCTGTCGCCTGCGACGGTGTCGAACATCGTCAAGGAGCTCACGGCCGCGGGCGTGCTTCACACGTCCTTCACGTCGCGCAGCGGACGCCGCGCGACGCTCGTCTCGCTCGCTCGTCGGGTGGGCCTGGTCGCGGGGGCGCATTTCAGCACGCGGCAGCTGCACATCTCGATCGCGGATGCTACGCGCACCACGGTCGCCGAGACCGCGGTGCCGCTGGCTCCCGGTCACCGGCACGACGCCGAGCTCGACCGGCTGACGCTGCTGCTGGGCGACATGCTCGAGTCGCTGGGCGGTTCGCTGGCCGACCTGCTCGCCGTCGGCGTCGCGCTTCCCGCGCCGATCGATCCGCGCACGGGCATGGTGTCGACGCCGGGTCTTCTTCCCGGCTGGGAGGGAGTCGACGTCGCTGCGAGCCTGTCGGCCCGCATCGGACGCTCCGTGTTCGTCGACAGCGAGGCCAACCTGGGCGGGCTCGCGGAGGCGCGCGAGGGCAGCGGCCGCGGTGCCAGCTCGTCGGTGTTCGTGCGCGTGGGTCACACGATCAGCGCCGGTCTGATCGTCGACGGCGACCTCTTCCGCGGCGTCAGTGGCAAGACGGGGCAGATCGGCCATGTCACGATCGACGAGAACGGACCCGTCTGCCGCTGCAGCAACCGCGGCTGCCTCGAGATGTATGCCGCGGCGCCGGCCCTGCTCGCGCTGTTCTCCGAAAGCGAGGGGATGCAGCGACTGACCGACCTGCTCGCGGCATCCGATGCGGGCGTGTCGACGGCGCACCGCGTGATCGCCGACGCCGGGCGCCACATCGGCATCGCGGTGGCGAGCCTGTGCAACCTCTTCGACCCTGAGCTCATCATCGTCGGCGGCGAGCTCGCGCAGGCGGGCGAGATCCTCATGGCCCCCATGCGGCACGCCCTGGAGCGCTCGGCCCTCGCGGCCACGAGCGGTCTGCCCGAGATCGTCGGCGCGACCTTCGGGGAGTGGGGTGAGACGCGCGGGGCGATCGCCATGGCCCTCGACCACGTGAGCGTAGACTCCGATGTCGCCGCTCGCCCTGCCTGACCGACACCGCCGTCGCGCCGGCCCGATCACCGAATGATCCGGCCGGGACGGTCGCACTCCGAAACCCGATCGAGGAGCCTTCTTCCGTGCACCTCCGCACACTCGTCACGACACTGACCCTGGCACTGCTGCTGGGGCTGCTGACCGCGTGCGTCCCGGCCGCCGACGGACCGGCGATCGCCCTGCTGCTGCCCGACAAGAAGACCGCCCGGTATGAGACATTCGACCGGCCCGTGTTCGAGGAGCGGGTGGCCGAGCGCGGCGACTACACGGTGCTGTACGCGAACGCCGATCAGGATGCCGCGAAGCAGCAGCAGCAGGCGGAGTCCGCTCTGGCCGCGGGCGTTCGGGTGCTCGTGCTCGACCCCGTCGACGCGAAAGCGGCCATGACGATCGTCAATGCGGCGAACGCGCAGGGGGTGCCCGTCATCTCCTACGACAGGCTGGTCGACGGCGGCGGTCTCGCGTACTACGTGTCGTTCGACAACGTGCGCGTCGGCGAGCTGCAGGCGACGGCGCTCGTCGACGCCCTGGCTGAGCGCGGCGACCCCGACGGCGGCGTGCTCATGGTCAACGGCTCTCCCACCGACAGCAATGCGGCACGCTTCCGCGAGGGTGCGCTGCGGGTGCTGGAGGCCAGCGGAGTGCGGATCCTCGCGGAGTACGCGACGCCCGACTGGAGCCCCGACAAGGCGCAGGACTGGGTCGCCGGCCAGATCAGTCAGTACGGCGACCGGATCGCGGGCGTGTACGCCGCCAACGACGGCACGGCCAGCGGCGCGATCGCGGCGCTGCGGGCCGCCGGCGTGACCCCGCTGCCGATCGTGACGGGGCAGGATGCCGAGCTGACGGCGCTGCAGCGGATCGTCACGGGCGATCAGCACATGACGGTCTACAAGGCGCTCCGACCGCAGGCGCAGCTGGCGGCCGACGTCGCGATCGAGCTGCTCGAGGGTCGTCCGGTCGAGGGCGAGCTGATGGTCGACGGCACGCCGGCGACGCTGCTGACGCCTGTCGCGGTCACGGTGTCCGACATCATGGACACCGTCGTTGCGGATGGCTTCTGGACTGTCGAAGATATCTGTACCCCCGAGTATGCGGCCGCGTGCGAGGCCGCCGGCATCCGTGAGGACTCCCCGTGACGATCGCAGCCCACTCCCGCACTGGTCGTCACCGCGACCGGGTGCTGACGATGCGCGGCATCGGGAAGCACTTCGGCGCCGTCAAGGCGCTCACCGACGTCGACTTCTGGGTCAATGAGGGCGAGGTGGTCGCTCTCATCGGCGACAACGGGGCGGGGAAGTCGACGCTCGTGAAGATCCTCGCGGGCGTTCATCCGCCCGACGCCGGCACGGTCGAGTTCGACGGCGAGCCGGTGCAGATCGACAGCCCGGCCGACGCGCAGGAGCTCGGCATCGCGACCGTCTTCCAGGATCTGGCGCTGTGCGACAACCTCGACGTCGTCGCCAACCTGTGGCTGGGGCGCGAGCTGACGACCGACGGCTCGCTCGACGAGGTCGAGATGGAGCAGCGCACGTGGGCGCTGCTGCGTG
>CALANM010000117.1 GCA_937926065.1 uncultured Microbacterium sp. | reverse complement strand
GCGCCGGAGCTGCGTGGCCGACCCGTGATCGTCGGCGGTGGCGTGGTGGTCGCCGCGAGCTACGAGGCGAAGGCGCGCGGGGTGCGCACCGCCATGGGCGGCCGGCAGGCCCTCGCGCTGTGTCCGGATGCCGTCGTCGTGCAGCCCCGATTCGATGCGTACGTCGCTGCGAGCCGCGAGGTGTTCGACATCTTTCGCGACACGACTCCGCTGGTCGAGGGCATCTCGATCGACGAGGCGTTCCTCGAAGTCGGCGGGCTGCGGCGCACGGCAGGGACGCCCGAGGAGATCGCCATGCGGCTGCGTCAGCGCGTGCGGAAGGAGGCGGGGCTGGCGATCTCGGTCGGCATCGCCCGCACGAAGTTCCTCGCCAAGGTCGCGAGCGCCGTCAGCAAACCCGACGGCCTGCTCATCGTCGAACCGGATGAGGAAGAGGCGTTCCTCCTTCCGCTCCCCGTCGAACGCCTGTGGGGTGTCGGCAAGGTCACGGCCGACAGGCTGCACCGCCTCGGCATCCGCACGGTCGGTCAGCTCGCCGAGCTGGAAGCCGCGACTGCCGAGCGACTGCTCGGCAGAGCCGCCGGAGCACACCTGCACGCCCTCGCCCGCCTGCGCGATCCACGACCCGTCGACACCACCCGTCGGCGCGGCTCGATCGGATCGCAGCGCGCGCTCGGAAACAAGCCCCGCTCGCCCGGAGAGCTCGACGTCATCCTCACGCAGATCGTCGACCGCATCGCCCGCCGCCTCCGCGACCACGACCGCGTGTGCCGCACCGTCGTGCTGCGGCTGCGGTTCGGCGACTACGCCCGGGCCACGCGGTCCCGCTCGCTGCGCACCCCCACAGGACGCACGATCGTGCTGCTGACGCTGGCACGCGCCCTGCTCGCCTCCGTGCTCCCCGACATCGAACGCCGCGGAATAACGCTCATCGGCGTCTCGCTGAGCGGCCTCGACCGCGCCGACAGCGCACCCGCCGAACTCGCCTTCGACTGGGAGGAGGACGGCCGGCTCGACTCCGTGCTCGACGCCGTGCGCGACCGCTTCGGGGCGCAGTCGGTGTCGCGCGCCACCCAGCTCGGCCGCGACCCCGGATGGTCCGCACCTCTGCTTCCCGAGCACGAATAGCGCCTGAGACGGGCTCGCCGCCCGACCCCCGATACGGGGTGCGACCGTTCGAAGTCAACCCCCATCGGAGGTATCGTGACCCGCACATACGCTGGGGCTTCAATCTGGGGATACCCGGAGAGGGCGGATGCGGAAAGCAAGGAAACTCATCGTCGGCTGGTGCGCGATCGGCGCGCTCATCGTCTCGCTCGTGCCGCTCAATGCGGCCGTGGCCGAGACCGTCGATCCCCTCGACGCTCCCGGCGTGGAGGTGACTCCGACCCCCGAACCGGATGCCGCGACGCCCGAGCCCGAAGACCCGGCCGACCCCGAACCAGACCCCGACCCCGAGCCCGATCCGACGGCGACCCCGGAGCCGACGCCCACCCAGAAGCCGCTGCCGACCGAGACCCCCACCCCCGAGCCGACCGACGAGGCCGAGCCGATCGACCCCGAGGACGACGTCCACGAGTACGACGGCCCCACAATGGAGCTCACGCGCGAGCTTCCCGAGCGGCCCATGGCGGCCACACAGCGCCTCGCCGCCAGCTACGGCCCCCAGCCCGTGTTCCACTTCCCGTGGCAGCCGGGAAAGCGCTGGGGCGCGAGCGGCTCGCACGCCGACAGCGACGGCATCCACCGCGGCGCCATCGACTTCGCCCCGCTCAGCTCGAGCGCGAAGGCCGTCCGCGCGGTCGCTGCGGGCACGGTGTACCGGGTGCGGTGCGCGAACGGCTGGTTCCTCGGTGTCGACCACGGCGGCGGCTGGATGTCGGAGTATTACCACCTGCGCGGCGCGAAGTCGGGGCTCATCGGCAAGTGGGTCGAGGCGGGCACGGTGCTCGGCTACGCCGGGCAGACCCTTCCCTGCGGCGGCACTCCCGGCAGCAGCCCCCACGTGCACCTGTCGATCCTCAACGAGGCGGTCGACGTCCCGAGCGGCAAGCGCAAGTACATCCCCGTGAGCGGCATCCAGTTCGACCGGTTCGTCCTGCGCGACCTCAGCACCTACTACTACGGCGTGTGGCGTGACATGGCCGGCAAGAAGGTCCTCACCTCGAAGCGCGTCACCTGCTGCCTGACGGCGTCGACCCGTGTCGGACCGTCGAAACCGAAGGCCAGCCGTCCCGACTGGAACGGCAATGGCATCGACGACCGCACAGAAGTCGTCGCCTGGGACACCGACCTCAACTCCGACGGCCGGCCCGACATCGTCGGCTTCGGAGCCAAAGGAGTCCAGACCTCGCTGAGCCGAGGAAGCTCATACAGCTCGGCGGTGTCGGCCGTGTCAGGCTTCGGCACGTCCACGGGCTGGTCGACCTCGAAGTCTCTGCGCATGGTGATCGACGTCACGGGCGACGGAGACCCGGACATCATCGGATTCCGCGAGAACGCCGTCATGGTGGCGAAAGGCAACGGCGCAGGCAAGTTCTCCAAGGCCACCCGCTGGGCGTCAGGGTGGGGCTACGGCGACGGATGGACATTGAGCAACCACATCCGCACGCTCGCCGATGTGAACGGCGACGGGCGGCTCGACATCGTCGGCATCGGCAAAGCGGGCGTGAAGGTCGCCCTCAATCGCGGCTCATCGTTCGGGCCGGCCTCCTACTGGCTCAGAGGCGACTTCGGGTCGGCTGAGGGATGGACCACGACACGGCACGTACGCCTCGTCGACGACGTCAACGGCGACGGGCGCGCCGACCTGATCGGGTTCAGCAAGGCGGGTGTCAAGGTCGCCCTCAGCACGGGCAGCGCGTTCCGCTCGCCGACCCGCTGGACGTCCGCGTTCAGCGGCAGCCGCGGATGGCGCGCCGACATCACCCCGCGGACGCTCGCCGACATGAACGGAGACGGGCGACCCGACATCGTGGGCTTCGGCCGCAACGGCGTGCACGTGGCCCTCAACACCGGGTCGTCGTTCGCGACCGCCAAGAAGTGGTCGGGCAGCTTCGGGTACAACACATCGTCGACCGGCTGGCGCGTCAAGCGCGACCCGCGCACGCTCGCCGACGTCAACGGGGACGGCCGACTGGACGTGGTCGGTCTGCGCCCCGGGGGCGCGTACGTCGCCCGCAATACCGGCTCGTCATTCACCTCCCCCGCGCTGTGGACCAAGGACTACGGCTCACGCGAATGGACCCTCGGGCTCATGCCCCGCGCCGTCGTCGACGCGAACGGCGACGGGCGCGCCGACATCGTCGGGTTCGCCCGGCACGGCGTTCACGTCGCTCTGAGCTCCGGCAGCAGGTTCGGCGCGGGCGCGCACTGGAACGCGGCATACGGCTGGGGCAAATCGACCGGCAACTGGCGGGTGACGACGAAGCCCCGGGGCCTCAGCGCCGGGTGAGCCGGTCCCAGTCGGCCTCGAAGACCTCGGGATTCGACCGGGAGACGCGTGCGGGCACGACATCGCCCGCACGCGGCCACGTCTTGCGGGGGAACACGAGCTGCTGGCGCACGCGGGTCGGCGGGACGCCGTCGGCCTCCACGAGCAGGTCGAGATCACACTCCTGATACCGGCCGCGCGCCGCAGGCTCCGACACGGCGACCACTCGCACCCGGCCACGCACGGCATCCGCGAGGGGGTCCCGTGTGAGCCGCTCAAGCCAGGCGGCCGCCTTGTCGAGCTCGCTGGGCTCCGGCCCGGAAGAAGGGGTCATGTCAGACAAGGGCGCCTCCGGAGATCCAGCGGTCGAGGATCGCATAAGCCTGTGCGCGTGGTTCGGCGCGCGAGAGGAACACGTCGTGGATCGCGTCGGGGATGCGCGCGATCGTCACGAGCGAGCCGATGCGCGTCGACGCGCGGGCGATGTCGTCGACGTCGAGCACCGAATCGGTGGAGGTCATGGCATCCGACCACTGCAGCGGCGGCGTCCACGCCGACGACAGCATCACGAGCGTGGGGCACCCCACCTCGACGCCGGCCGCGACCCGGGCATGACCGGCGAGGATCGCCGCCAGCCAGCCGGGGTGCGTCGAGAATCCGCGCTCAGGACGCCATGCCTCAGCGCCCGGAACGTGCGGCAGCGTGCCGAGCTCGCGCTGCGCGCGCGTGTAGAAGCCGAGATCCACCTCCGGATGCCGGCCGAGCGGATCGACCTTCGCGGCAGCGCGCACGAGAGGCGTGAGCGCCTGACGCCCGAACTGCCCGAGCTGCAACTCCAGCCACGGACTGTTGAGCACGAGCGCCGACGCCGCACGCGGATGCCGTGCCGCCCACAGCGTCAGAATCAGCCCGCCCGTCGAATGCCCGAGAAGCACCAGGCGGCGCGGACCGCCCTCCCGCATGACCCTGAGCGCCGCGGCGATGTCTGCGTCGTAGTCGTCGAGCGACGAGATGTAGCCCGGCGTCTGACCCTCCCGGAAGCTGCGGCCGTACTTGCGCAGGTCGAGCGCATAGAACCGGGCGCCGCGGTCGGTCCAGAAGCGCGCGAGCTCTGTCTGGAAGAAGTAGTCGGACCAGCCGTGGACGTACAGGACGTCGACGCCGCGCAGGGGGCCGAAGCCGCCCCGCAGCGGGTCAGGGAGCCGGCGCACGAGCGTCGCGACGACGTCGCCTTCGGCATCCGGCTCGAGCTGAAGGGTGCGCTGCGCGAACCCCTTCCCCAGCACGTCGGGGCGCCAGAGGGCGTCACGGCGTCGGGCGTCGGCCATGGCCCCACCCTATCTGCGGCGACACGCGGTCACCGGCCGAACCGAGGGCGTCGGGGGTCACTCGCCGCGGGAGACGACGACCATCTCCTCACGCTCGACGACCTTGATGCGCGCACGGTCCTGAGCGGCGCCGAGCGCCATCTCGTGCTCGTCGAGACGGTGCCAGCCGTCGAGGTCGGTCCAGCGCACACCGCGCTCGGCCAGCAGCGCCGGGATCGCCTCGTCGGACGGGTCTTCCGGCGTCCACCACGAGCCCTGGTCGTTGATCAGGTGCCGGATCGTCTCCATGGCATCCGACTTCGTGTGGCCGATCAGGCCCACCGGGCCGCGCTTGATCCAGCCCGTCGCGTACACGCCCGGAACGCGCTCGTTCGAGTCTTTGCGCAGCACCTGACCCTCGTGATTGGGGATGACGCCGTGGCGCTTGTCGAACGGGACGCCCGGAAGCGGCGAGCCGAAGTAGCCGACCGCACGGTAGATCTGCTGCACCGGGACCTCGCGCAGCTCGCCCGTGCCGACGACCCCGCCCTGCCCGTCGGGCCGCGTGCGCTCATAGACGAACGCCGACACGCGACCGTTCTCGTCCTTCTTCACCTCGACGGGCTTGGCGTAGAAGTGCAGGTGGAGACGGCGGCTCGCCTCGCCGCCCGCGTTGTTGACGCTGGGACGCTGGCGCCACGACTGCAGCACGCGGTCGATCACCATGACCTGCTTGTTGCTGGCGATGGCGGCGCGGCTGGCCTCGTCGTAGTCGAAGTCCTCGTCGTAGACGACCATGTCGACATCACGCAGCTCGCCGAGCTCGCGAAGCTCCAGCGGCGTGAACTTCACCTGCGCGGGACCGCGGCGGCCGAACACGTGCACATCGGTGACCTTCGACGCCTCGAGGCCGGCCTGCACATTGGCCGGGATCTCGGTGACCAGCAGGTCTTCGGCATGCTTGGCCAGCACACGGGCAACATCGAGTGCGACGTTTCCATTGCCGATGACGGCGACCGACGACGCGTCCAGCGGCCACTCTCGCGGGAAGTCGGGGTGCCCGTCGTACCAGCTGACGAAGTCGGCCGCGCCGAACGACCCCTCGGCGTCGATGCCGGGGATGTCGAGGTCGGCATCGCGGATGGCGCCCGTCGCGAAGATGACCGCGTTGTAGTGACGCTTGAGGTCCTCGAGGTGGAGGTCGTGTCCGAAGCGGACATTGCCGAAGATGCGGATGTCGCCGCGGTCGAGCACGTCACGCAGCGCCGTGATGATGCCCTTGATGCGCGGGTGGTCGGGAGCGACGCCATAGCGGACGAGGCCGTACGGCGCAGGCAGCTGGTCGAACAGATCGATCGACACGTCGAACTTCCGCTCGGCCTTGAGCAGGATGTCCGCGGCATAGATGCCGGCGGGTCCGGCTCCGACGATGGCCAGCCTGAGCTTGGTCATTCTGTTTCCTTTCCGGGGCATCCCGGTTCGTTGTGCGGGCGAGGCCGCGCGGCGCCCCGCACGTTCGCCGGGCGTTCAGCTGGAGCGGTCGACCATCGCCTGCGCGAAGCGCGTGAGCGCATCACGGACGGGGCCGGACGGAAGCGGCTCGAGAGCCGCGATGGCGCTCTCCGACCATTCGGTCGCGAGGGCGCGCGTGGCCTCGGTGGCCGGGTGCTCGCGCAGCCGGGCCAGCTCAGCGTCGAGAATCGACGGGTCGGCGCCGTCGGCGATACGGGCCACGCCGTCGTCGATCGTCGTCTTGAGGGCCTTCGAGGCCGGGTCAGCGGCGCGCCCCAGCAGCAGGTAGGGCATCGTCGGAACGCCGGCTCGCAGGTCGGTGCCGGGCACCTTGCCGGTCTCATCGGCATCCGCCGACAGATCGATCACGTCGTCGAGCAGCTGGAAGGCGATCCCCACCCGCTCGCCGAACTGGAGCATGGGCTGCTCGTACTCGGCCGGGGCGTCGGAGAACAGGACGCCCACCTGACCGGCGGCCGCGATGAGCGAGCCGGTCTTGTCGGCGAGCACCTGGAGGTAGAACTCGACGGGGTCGTCGTCGGCCTGGGCGCCGACCGTCTCGTGCATCTGCCCGAGAACGAGGCGCTCGAACGTGTCGGCCTGAAGGCGGATGGCGCGCTCGCCCACCTTCGCCATGAGCTGGCTGGCGCGCGAGAACAGGAGGTCCCCTGTGAGGATGGCGACGTTGTTGCCCCACACGGCATGGGCGCTCGGAACGCCGCGGCGCACATCGGCGCCGTCCATGACGTCGTCGTGATACAGCGATCCAAGGTGCGTCATCTCGAGCGCCGTCGCCCCGGCGATGACGTCGTCGGTCGCGCCGGCGCCCAGCTGGGCGGTCAGCAGCGACAGCATGGGCCGCAGGCGCTTTCCGCCCGCCTCGTACAGATAGCGGCTGGTGACGTCGGCGAGCGCATCGCCCACCTGCAGCTCAGAGGCCAGCTTCTGCTCGACCGTCGCGAGCCCTTCTTCGACCGTCGCCGCGAGGCGACGCATCTTGGGGCCCACGAAGATCCGCTCGGTCAGGCCGAGGTTGCTCGTCAGATGCGAGCCGGGCGCGGTGGGGCTCGGTGTCACCCTCCCAGCCTACCGGCGGTCGGTGGTGGCCGGTTCTCCCCGCCGGGCGATCAGGATGCCGATGCGGGGTGGGGCTTGTATGCGCGGTGGAGCGCCACGATCCCGAAGGTGAGGTTGCGGTAGGCGACATCGGTCCAGCCCGCGTCGCGGATGCGCGCGGCGAGCGCCGCCTGGTCTGGCCAGTCCTGAATGGACTCGTTCAGGTAGTCGTACGCCTCGGCGTTGGAGCTGACGGCCCGGGCCACGGCCGGGAGGATGCGGTCGTTGTAGAAGCGGTACAGCCCCGCGAACGCCTTCGCCGGCGGGTGCGAGAACTCGCAGACCACCAGCTTGCCGCCCGGCGCCGTCACGCGCAGCATCTCGGCGAGCGCGAGCGACGGGTCTTTGACGTTGCGCAGACCGAACGAGATCGTCACGGTGTCGAACTCGCCGTCGTCGAACGGCAGCGCCATGGCGTCGGCCTCGACGAACGAGAGGTTCGGGATGTGCCCGTGGCGGCGACGGCCCTCGGCCAGCATGCCGGGCGAGAAGTCGGCCGCGACCACATCGGCGCCGCTGCGGGCGAGCGAGACCGAGCTGGCCGCGGTGCCGGCGGCGAGGTCGAGGATGCGCTGCCCCGCCTTCGGGGCGACGGCGCGCGTGGTGGCGACCCGCCACAGACGATCGTTGCCGAGGCTCAGGATCGTGTTGCTGCGGTCGTACGCCGGTGCGACCTCGTCGAACATCCCGCTGACCTGAGCGGGGTCCTTGCCCAGATCGGCGCGGTGCTCCTTCTCGGATGCCTCGTCGCGATCGGGATGCTGCGGCTGGTCGGTCACCGTTCGATCCTACGTCGTGGCATCCGGGCCCCCGAGGCCCCGCAGCACCCGCGCCCAGCGCGCCGCCGTCATGTCGTCGTACGGGGCGACGCCGCCTCGCACCTGACGCTCGAGGTCCTCCGCGACCTGCTCCAGCCGCTCGACGATCTCGGCCGGATAGGCCATCGCGACGCGATGGTCGTCCCACTCGTCGCGATCGTCGATCCAGATGCCCCTCTCGTCGAGGGCTTTGACGACATCGAGGTCCATGTCGATGCCGACCGGGTCGCCGGTCACGGCATCCCAGCCCACATTCCAGGCGAGGTCGATGTAGATGCGCACCCGCGGGTGATCGACGTTGATGGTGCTGGCGAACTCGCCGCCGGGCGGCAGGAGGGTGACGCTGTCGCCGAGGGCGATGAGCTCCCGCCCCGGCCGGGCGCTGCGCCACCCGGCCCGCTGGCCGACCCAGTCGCCCCAGTGGTCGCTGCCGAGGTACACGCACTCGTGCACCCAGTGGGGCGAGCCGTCCCACTTGCGCCATCGGAACCGCAGTCGGGTGCCGGGTGCAGGTCTTGTGCTCACGCTCGGGAGTCTAGGCGGTTCACAACTCCGGAGACTCTTTGCCGTCCCCGCGGCTGAGGGGCCGTCGCGGCCGTCGGGGCACGTATTCTCCGGAGTTGTGAACCGGAAGCCGCGTGACCGGCGATGACGGGCGGCGGATTAGGCTGGCTGTGTGAGTCCCGCCCCCGCCCGCAGCCCCCGGCTGCATGCGGTGACCCGCGAGATCGATGCGATCGAAGACCTCCTCGAGTACGCCGACGCGACCGATCCCACCGTCTGGACGCGGCGCGGCGACATCCTCGTCGGAACGGGCGGGAGCGTCCTGACGGCCCGCCTGCCGCACGCTACCGGCGAGGACGCGTCGGCGTGGTGGCGCGCCGTGTCCGAGGCCGCCGTGGTCGATGACCCCGTGCGGCTTCCGGGCACGGGGCTCGTCGCGTTCGGCGCTCTGCCGTTCGATGCCCGCTCGGCGAGCGACGGGGTCTTCCACGTTCCGCGGGTCGTGCTCGGCCGCCGCGGCGGCCGCTCGTGGATCACCCGCATCACGACCGACGATGACGCCGATGCGCCGCTCGCGGCGCCCTCCCCGTACGGCCCTCACTGGTCGGCGACCCTCGGCCCCGGCGCGCTGACGCCCGACGGCTATCAGGATGCCGTGCGCTCCGGTCTCGACGCGATCGCCTCTGGCGAGGTCGCGAAGGTCGTGCTGGCCCGCGATCTGGCCGGCTCGGTGCCGGCGGGCGCCGACCTGCGCCGCCTCGTGCGGGCGCTCGCGACCGCCTACCCCGACACGTGGACCTTCGCCGTCGACGGGCTGATCGGCGCGAGCCCCGAGACCCTCGTGACGGTCTCGGGCGGGACGGTGACGGCGCGCGTGCTCGCGGGCACGATCGCCCGCGGCGCAGACGCGGATGCCGACACCGCCGCGTCGGTCACGCTCGCCACGAGCGCGAAGGACCTCGACGAGCACCAGTTCGCCGTGCAGAGCGTGCTGACGGCGCTGCGGCCGCACACGAGCGCCCTCGTGTCTGAGGAGCAGCCGTTCATGCTGAAGCTGCCGAACGTGTGGCACCTCGCGACGGATGTCGAGGGCACGCTCGCCGGCGCCGCCTCCTCCCTCGATCTCGTGGGCGCGCTCCATCCGACGGCGGCCGTCGCGGGCACGCCGACGGCGGCGGCGATCGAGGTCATCCGCCGCCTCGAGCCCTTCGACCGCGGTCGCTACGCGGGCCCGGTCGGCTGGATAGATGCGAACGGCGACGGTGAGTGGGCCATCGCACTGCGGTGCGCGCAATTCGACCTGGATGCCGCTCCCCCGGCATCCGGATCGCCGGTGCCGCTCACGGCCTATGCGGGTGCCGGCATCGTCGCGGGGAGCGACCCCGAGGCCGAGATGCTCGAGACGCGCGTGAAGTTCCGTCCGATCGTCGACGCCCTCGCCTGATCCGCGCAGCCGCGGGCGCTGACGCGGCGCGATGCCGGGCGTAGACTCCGCCGCATGTCGTTCACCGACGCGGGTGCCTACGACCTCTTCATGGGGCGCTTCTCGAGCCGTCTCGCGGTGGCCTTCGCCGACTTCGCCCTGCCGCGGCGGGTCGGGCGCGTGCTCGATGTGGGCTGTGGTCCGGGCGCCCTGACGACGGTGCTCGCCGCGCGGCTGGGACATGAGGCGGTGTCGGCGATCGATCCGTCGGAGCCGTTCGTGGATGCCGTGCGCGCTCGGCTTCCCGGGGTGTCCGTGAGGCAGGGCGCCGCCGAGGAGCTTCCGTTCGCGGATGCCGTGTTCGATGCGGCGCTCAGTCAGCTCGTCGTGCATTTCATGACCGACCCTTCGGCGGGCATCGGGGAGATGGTGCGGGTGACGCGAGCGGGCGGGGCGGTCGCCGCCTGCGTGTGGGACATGGAGAACGGCCGCGCACCGCATTCCGTCTTCCTGCGCGTGCTGTCGGAGGTGACCGGGCGGTCGGACGGTCGTGAGCGCGTGGGCTCGCGTCAGGGCGAGCTGGTGCGGCTGCTGCACGAGGCCGGATGCCACGACGTCGCCGAGACCGAGCTGACGGTCGAGAGCGACTACGCGACCTTCGAGGAGTGGTGGGAGGTGCACTCGCTCGGGGTGGGGCCGACCGCGGGCGTGCTCGACGGCATCCCTGCCGATGACGTCGACGAGCTCCGCCGCCGCTGCCGCGCGCTCGTCGGCGACGACGAGATCACGGTGCAGGCCACGGCGTGGGCGGCACGCGGGACGGCCCCCTGATCAGGTCGCCGCGAGCCGCGCCTTCTCCGCCTCGACGTCGAAGGTCGCCTTCGGCCACTGCGGGTCGATGCGCTCCAGGGCGTCGAGGAGGAGCGCCTGCACGGCCAGTCGCGCGTACCACTTGGCGTTCGCCGGCACCACGTGCCAGGGCGCGATGTCCGTCGAGGTCCGTTCGAACACGGTCTGGTACGCGTCCATGTACGCCGGCCACAGTTCGCGCTCGTCGACGTCGCCGGGGTTGTACTTCCAGTGCTTGTCGGGGCGTTCGAGTCGCTCCATGAGCCGCGCCTTCTGCTCCTCGGGGGAGATGTGGAGCATGACCTTGACGATGTGCACCCCGGCATCCGTCACGCGCTTCTCGAAGTCCCCGATGGCGCCGTAGCGGCGTTCGATCTCCTCGGGCGGCGCGAGCTGACGCACCCGGCCGATCAGCACGTCCTCGTAGTGCGACCGGTCGAACACCCCGATGTACCCGGGTTCGGGCACCTCCTTCTCGATGCGCCACAGGAAGTCGTGCGCGAGCTCCTCTTCGGTCGGCTTCTTGAACGCCTTGAGTCGCACTCCCTGCGGATCGGTCGCGCCGATGACGTGGCGGACGATCCCTCCTTTGCCCGCCGCGTCCATCGCCTGCAGCACGAGCAGCAGGGCGGGCGCCGAGTCGTCTTCGCGGCTCTGAGCGAAAAGGCGCTCCTGCAGCTCGTCGAACTGGGCGGCTCCGCGCTCGAGGTCGTCGGCGGCGTGCTTCTTGCCGCCGTCATAGCCGGGGGTCGCGTCGGGGTCGACGTCGCTCAGCCGGAAGCCGTCGGTGACGCGCAGGAGAGTCGTGGGGTCGCCGGTCCAGTTGTGCTGACTCTTGGCTGTCATGCCCTCATCATGTCGGAGCGCCGTCGCCGCCGCGACCGCCCGTCAGCGCTCGAGCGGGACCTCGATGATCTGCGGACCCGTGACGGGAGACGTGAGGGCCTGGTCGAGTGCGGCGCGCGTGTCGACGCGGATGTGCTCCCACCCGTACGCGGCGGCGAGCTGTGCGACGCCGACCTCGTGCGGCGTGTAGAGCACCCGGTCCATCGCCTCGGCGCCGGCGACGGATGCCACTTCCAGCCCGTCGAAGATCGTGCCGCCGCCGTCGTTGCCGACGATGACCTGCACGCGCGGGCGCTGCTCGCCGGGCGGCAGCAGCAGGGAGCCGACGTCGTGAAGGAGAGCGAGGTCGCCCAGCAGCACGCGGGTGACGCCCGGAGCGCCCGAGGCCTGACTCGCGAGCGCGATGCCGATGCCGGTCGCGATCGTCCCGTCGATCCCCGCCAGGCCGCGGTTGGCGTGAACGGGGACCTTCTTGCCGCCGAGCACCGCGTCGGCCACGCGCACGAGGCGTGAGGATCCGAACATCAGGCGGTCGTGCGGCCAGGTCGCGCGCCACACCGCGTCGACGAGGGTCTCGCGGTCGATCCGCGCGCGGAGGGCGCCGAGCTCTGCGGCGATCGCGCCGAGGCGCTCCCTCGGCACGGCCGACTGGAGCCCTTCGACGTCGGGCGCCGGCGGGCTGAGGTCGACGATCGCGTCGCGCGATGCCCGCATCCACAGGCCCAGCCAGTCGCGGTCGGCGTCGCCCGCGGCGACCCCGATGGCGCCCACCGAACGCGTGGCGCCGTTGAGATTGAGGGGCTCCCCCGGCCCTCGCACCGCGACCACGTCGACGTCGGCGCGCGCGAGCAGCGCGACGACCTCGCGGCTGAGCGTGGGGTGGCCGAAGACCACGGCACGCTCGACCCGACCGCCCAGGTCGGGGTCGGCCAGGATGCCGCGGTAGCCGTGCACGAGGTGGCGTCCGTAGCGCGAGCCGCTCACGATCTCGGCCACAAGCGGCCACCCGCCCAGGTGTGCGAGCTCCTCGGCGTCGGGGCCCGCGTCGCTTCCCGCGATGACGATCGTGCGAGGCCCGCGTTCGAGCACCCACGGCGCATCGGCGTCGCCGTCCGGGTGATCGACCTCGCCTATGCCGCCGCCGCCCTGGTAGAGCGCGCCGAAGGGCTCGTCGTCGACGCTGGCCGCATCGCCTGACGCGGCGGGATCGACGGCCGGCGGCTGCGGGAACCACGACGGCAGGGCGCCGGCGAGCGGCTCGCGCATGGGGACGTTGAGGTGCACGGGGCCGGCGGGGCGGGCGCCCGTGCCGAGCGCGGCCGCCATGGCGTCGTCCGCGACGCGACGAAGCATCGCC
>CALANM010000116.1 GCA_937926065.1 uncultured Microbacterium sp. | reverse complement strand
GCGCGAGAGATCCCGACCCCGCTCCCCCGCGCCCGCCTGCCGCTCGTCGCCGGCATCGCGGTCGCCGCGGTCGTGCTCATCGTCGTGCTCGTCCTCACGGGCGTCATCCGCGCCGACAACCTCGCCCTGATCGTCATCATCGCCGTCATCGCCGCCGCTATCGCGTACTTCGCGGTCATTCTCCTGAGTCACCGGATCACGCCGACCGAGCGCAGCCGGGTGTGGGGCTTCCTGCCCCTGTTCCTCACGTCGGTGGCGTTCTGGTCGCTGTACCAGCAGCAGTTCACGGTGCTCACGGTCTACTCCGACAAGCGCCTCGACCGGTCGCTGTTCGGCTGGGAGATGCCGGTGCCGTGGGTGCAGTCGATCAACCCCATCTTCATCATCGTGCTGTCGGGCGTGTTCGCCTGGGTGTGGACGAAGCTCGGCACGCGCCAGCCGTCGACCCCCGTCAAGTTCGGTCTGGCGGCGGTGATCATGGGCGCCGCGTTCCTGCTCTTCCTGCCGTTCGCCGGGGGCGGCCCCAACTCCACGCCGCTGCTCGCGATCGCCGGCATCCTGCTCGCCTTCACGATCGCCGAGCTGCTGCTGTCGCCGGTGGGACTGTCGGTGACCACCAAGCTCGCCCCGCAGGCCTTCCACACGCAGATGGTGGCGCTCTTCTTCCTGTCGGTGTCGCTCGGAACCGCCCTGGCGGGGCAGCTCGGCGCGTTCTACGACCCGGAGAACGAGGTGCCGTACTTCTCGGTGCTCGGCCTGATCGCGATCGGCGTGGGCGTCGCGCTGCTGTTGGCCGCGAAGCCCGTGCTGTCGCTCATGAAGGGAGTGCGCTGACCGGCGCAGGCCGCCCGATTCTCGCTCACGCGACGAAGAGGGCAGAATCGATGCATGCCTCCTGTGCACAATCCGCACCTGCTCCCTGCCCACGCATGCCTCATCGTCCACGGCAAGGACACGCCCGGGATCGTCGCGGCCGTCTCCGCGATGATCACCCGCGTCGGGGGCAACATCGTGGCGTTCGACCAGTACTCCGATGACCCGCGCGGCGGCGCGTACTTCCAGCGTGTGGTGTTCCACCGCCCCGATCTGGCCGCCGACCGGCCGCAGATCGAGACGGAGATCGCCCAGACGCTCGCCCCGTTCGATCTGGAGTGGTCGCTGACCGATCAGTCGGTGCCGAAGCGGATGGCGATCCTCGCGTCGAAGCAGGACCACTGCCTCCTCGACCTGCTGTGGCGTCACCGCCGTGGCGATCTGCCCGTCACGATCCCGATGGTCATCTCGAACCACACCACGACCGCCGAGGACGTTCGCACCTTCGGCGTGCCGTTCTTCCATGTGCCCTCCGTGCCCGGCCCCGACAAGTCGGCGTCGGAGGCGGAGATCCTCAAGCTCCTCGTCGGCAACGTCGACTTCGTCGTGCTGGCGCGCTACATGCAGATCCTGTCGCCCGAGTTCCTCGAGAAGCTCGCGGTGCCCGTCATCAACATCCACCACTCGTTCCTGCCTGCGTTCATCGGCGCCGAGCCGTACAAGAAGGCGAAGGAGCGCGGTGTGAAGCTCATCGGCGCGACGAGCCACTACGTCACGAGCGACCTCGACGAGGGACCGATCATCGAGCAGGACACGATCCGCGTGACGCACGCCGAATCAGTCTCCGACCTTGCGCGCCGCGGCGCCGACGTCGAGCGTCAGGTGCTGTCGCGCGCCGTGCTCTGGCACGCGCAGGACCGCGTCATCCGCCACGGCAACCACACGATCGTCTTCTGACGCGCGTCGGCGCGGCCCGGCGGAGGTCGGCGCCGGCGAGCGTCAGTGCACGTACTCCATGAGCTCGACGCCGAGGATGCGGAACGCGTCGTGGGCGCGGAGGCGGTGGGCGATCGACAGGTCGTCGAAGCACACGGTGAGCGCATACGCGACACCCGCGCGCGGACCCGCGAGCGCTCCCGCCTCCGAGCGCACGCCGTCGGCGCGGCCGGTCTTGTTGATGAACAGCAGCTGGTGGCGATCGTCGTCGTGCGCGAACGGGTCGAGGCCCGTCGCGGATGCCACAAGCGACAGGTCGTGACCGAGGCTCAGCCATTCCGACACCTGCACGCTCACGGCGGGCGACACGACGCGTGAGTTGACGAGTGACGAGAACAGGCGCGACAGCTCCTCGGTCGATGCGAGGGCGACGTGCGGTGCGTCGTCGGGTCCGCGACGGTCGCGGAACCCGTCGAGGAGGGCTGTGCGGGTGAGCCCGAGCTGCTCGATGCGCCGGCGAACGGCATCCAGGCCCACCCGCGCCAGCAGCGCGTTGGCCGCCGCCGCGTCGCCGGCGGCCCCTGCCAGGATGGCCAGGTCGAGCACGGGAAGGGCAGGCGCTTTGAGATGGCGCCACAGCCCGCCGGCCTCGACGGGCTCGATGGACGACCGATCGACGATCTCGAGCGGGTCGAGGCGTCCTGTGTCGATCTGCGCGGCCGTCTCGACCAGCAGCGGCACGACCCCGATGCCGCCGACCGGCAGCGTGAGGTGGGCGTCTCCCGCGAGCACCTCGGTGCCGCGGTCCAGGTCGCCGACGTGGACCGAGACCTGCGCACCCGAGGCCGCAAGGCCGTCGAGCGCCTTCATCGTCGCGGTGAACGAACGACGGCCGTCGCTCGATCGACGCAGACGTCCGCCCGTGCGACGCCCCTGCGGCATGCCGCTGCGTCGCAGCCCGCCCCGCGTGAGAGCGGGCGCCTCCGACTCGTGGTGGTCGGCCGCGTCCACGCTGATCCTTCCGTTCTCGCTGGCGCCGATGCGGCGCGTGGTGTCAGCCGGCTGTCACCAGATGGTGACCCGCTTGTCGGGGTCGAGCCACAGTTCGTCGCTCTCGGTGACCCCGAAGGCCGTGTAGAACTCATCCACGTTACGCACGATCTGGTTGCAGCGGAACTCGTTGGGCGAGTGCGGGTCGACCGTCAGCAGGCGTATCGCCTCGGCGTCGCGCGCCTTCTGCTGCCAGATCTGGCCCCAGCTGAGCAGCAGACGCTGGATGCCGGTGAACCCCTCGATGACGCGTCCGTCGGGGTCGTCGCCCACGGCCGCGTTGTGCAGGCGGTACGCCTTGATCGCGATGCCGAGACCGCCCAGGTCGCCGATGTTCTCGCCGATCGTGAGCGCGCCGTTGACGGTGTGCTCGGCGGGGAGGCCCTGCGGCACCAGAGCGCTGTACTGCTCGATGAGCGCCGACGTGCGCTCCTGGAACGCGGCCCGGTCGTCGTCGGTCCACCAGTCGTTGAGGGCTCCGGTGCCGTCGAAGGCGCTGCCCTGGTCGTCGAACCCGTGACCGATCTCGTGGCCGATGACGGCGCCGATGCCCCCGTAGTTGGCGGCCGCGTCGCGGTCGAGCTCGAAGAACGGGTGCTGCAGGATCGCCGCCGGGAACACGATCTCGTTCATGAGGGGGTTGTAGTACGCGTTGACGGTCTGCGGCGTCATGTACCACTCGTCGCGGTCGATCGGCCCGCCGAGCTTCGCCAGCTGACGGTCGTGCTCCCACGCGTTGGTGCGGCGGACGTTCCCCATGAGGTCGGTCGCGTCGACCTCGAGGGCCGAGTAGTCCTTCCATTTCACGGGGTATCCGACCTTCGGCGTGAACGCCTCGAGCTTCTGGAGCGCACGCTGCCGCGTGGCATCCGTCATCCACTCCAGCTGCGAGATCGACTGGCGGTAGGCCTCGATGAGGTTGGCGACGAGCTCGTCCATCGCCTCCTTGGCCGCCGGCGGGAAATGCCGCTCGACGTAGACCTTGCCGACGGCCTCGCCCATGGCCGCCTCGACGAAGCTCACGCCGCGCTTCCAGCGCTCGCGGTTGACAGGGACGCCCGTGAGCTCTGTGCCGTAGAACGCGAAGTTCGCGTCGACGAAGGCGCTCGACAGGAACGGCGCCGCCGATCGCACGATGTGGAGGCGCAGCCATGCCTTCCAGTCGTCGAGGCGGTCTTCGACCAGAAGAGTGCCCAGGCCCTCGAGGAAGCTCGGCTGGTTGACGTCGACCTCGGCGAAGCCGCCTTCGTGACCCGACGCCACGGCCTCGCGCCACGGCCCGAGATCGACGCCCACGAGCGCGACGGCGTCGTCCCACGACATGAGGTTGTAGGTGGCGACGGCATCCCGGTTGCGGACATTGTCCCAGTGGTGGGTCGCCAGCTCGGTCTCGAGCGCCATCACGCGCTCGGCCTGCGCCTCAGCGTCGTCGAGGCCGGCGAGACCGAGCACCTCCGCGGCGTACGAGCGGAACGCGGTGCGCGTCTTGTCGAAGTTCTCGAGGCGGTAGTAGCTCTCGTCGGGCAGTGAGAGTCCGCCCTGCACGAGGAAGACGACGTAGCGCTCGGGGCTTCCGGGGTCAGGCTCGATATAGGTGCCGAGGAAGCCGCCGACGCCCTCGCGCTCGAGCTCGCCGACGAGCCGCAGGAAGCCGGGGATGTCGGCGACCTCATCGACCCGGGACAGCTGACCCTGCAGGGGCGCCGCACCGAGCTCCTCGATGCGCTCGGTGTCCATGAAGCTCGCGTAGAGGTCGCCGACCTTGCGCGCCTCAGTGCCCTCCGGCGCCGACTGCGCCTCCTCGATGATCGCGTGCACGTCCTTCTCGGCCTGCTCAGCGATGAGGTGGAACGATCCCCAGCGCGCCTTGTCGTCGGGAATCTCCGTGCGGTCGAGCCAGGCGCCGTTCACGTGCCGGAAGAGGTCGTCCTGCGGGCGGATCTCGGGGCTGAGCTCGGACAGCTCGATGCCCGATCGGAGGGAGGTGTCGGTCATGGCATCCACAATAGGTGCCCGCGTCGAGGCGACGGCGAGGCGGGGGGAGGATGCGGGAGTGGCAGCCCTCCAAGGTCGGTGGAGGAGGAGTCAGCGCTGCGGGAGGCTGCGGCATCCGTCGTCGACGGGCTCGCCCGCGAAGCGCGCGGCCGTCCAGGCGAAGACATCGGCGATCGCGGGAGACCCCCGCTCCACGAGTGGGATGTGGCCGCGCCCCTCGTAGACGGCGTATTCGAGGCGCTGCCCGGAGGCGCACAGGCCCTCGACGAACGCGCGCTGGGCGTCGGGTCTCACCAGCGTGTCGTCGCCGCCCTGGCCGATCAGCAGCGGAGCCGACACCGTGGCCGGGGCAGCGTTCTGCTCGAGGCGGGTGCCGAGCGGGCCCGAAGTGGGGTCGGATGCGAAGATCTCAGGGTCGGTCGACAGCCCGAGCGACGTGAGGATCGACACCACGACGCCCGGCTCGCTCAGGCACCGCCGCGAGAGAGTGCGCACGATCGGCTCGACGCCCGGACGGACGTACTCGCGGAAGGTCACGTCGTCGTAGATCGAGGTGTAGGCCGCGACGGCGAACGACGCGAAGATCGAGCCGCCGGTCACCTCCGTCAGTGCGTCGATGAGCGCGAGCGGATCGCTCGCCGGCGCGAGCGCGACGACGCCCGACAGCGGGAGGTCGGGCGCGTAGTCGTCGGCGAGCGCGCCCGTCCACAGCGCCGCTCCGCCGCCCTGCGAGTGTCCCCAGACGACGGTTCGGTCACCGAGCCGGGCGCCCGACAGCTCCGAGGCGGCGCGGCGTGCGTCGAGCACGGCATGCGCGCTCGGCACGCCGATGAGGTAGGGGTGCGGGCCGGTCGTGCCGAGCCCGATGTAGTCGGTCGCGACGAGCGCCCACCCGCGCTGGACGATCTCGTCGGCGACGAACAGCGCCCCCGACTCGAACGGCTCCGGCAGGAGCGACGGCGCGCAGTGCTGCGCGAAGCCCGTCGTGCCGTGCGCCCAGTCGATGACTGGCCAGTCGCCCTCGCCCGTGGCCGGCACGACCACGATCCCGCTCGCGACCGACGGCTCGCCCGCGTGGTCGGTCGTCGTGTAGAGGATGCGCCACGCCCGCGCGCCGTGGGGCACGGCGCGCGTGAACGGCTCTGCGCGAATCAGCCGTCCCGGCTCGTCCGGCAC
>CALANM010000115.1 GCA_937926065.1 uncultured Microbacterium sp. | reverse complement strand
GGCCCTTCGCGACCCTGTCGCCGGCCTTGGCGGGCGCGGCGACGATGCGGCCCGGCATGGGCGCGCGGAGGGCGCCGTCGGAGGCTACCACTGCCTCGCCCGTTACACTGGACCGCCAATCGGCGAATTCGATGGCTTCGCCTTGATCAAACAGCACGGTGACTTCGTCCGTCTCAAAGGACCTGATGAAGTCGCCTCCGACCCAAATCCCCGACTGCAAGTCGTTCGGAGAAACGCCTCCCGGCGCCACCCGCTCAACCCGGCTTGAGGCGACGACATCATACCAGTTGGAGTCACGGCCACGCCCCTGAATCAGCGACGCAACATGAAGCTCCCCATTCATGGAGACCCTCACCGACAAAGCCGGTGCGCGGTTCGTTCGGAACCCAGCGATACCGCCCCGGTATGCAACCCAAGGCGATTTGCCATCGTCCGCGGGCGATAGAGATGCGCGACGCTGCTGCTCAAATCGCTGCGCTGCGCCAGCGGCCGCGACCTCAGGCCGGACGTGACGACCAACCAGCCCTTCGCCTTCCGCCGCGATGAAGCCCGTATCCACGTCGCCCGCGATGAAGCGGGGGTGTTCCAGGCAGCGCTTCAGGAAGCCGGCGTTGGCCTTGACCGGCCAGACCTCGACCTGGCCGCAGGCGGCCGCCAGTCGCGCCGCAAGGGGCTCGACGGCGCTGCGCAGCTGCCCGAGCTCTCGCAGCTGCTCCGCGCGGTCAGGGCCGCCCAGGCGCCACGCGAGCACCTCCGGGGCGTAGACGTTCCACCGGCTGCGCGGCAGCACCTCAACGCCCGCCTTGCGGCGCACCCTCACAAGGCCGTAGGTCTCGAGCACGCGGACGACCTCGCGGGCCGCCGAGCGCGAGACGCCGTGCTGCTCGGCCAGCTCGACCGTGGCCGGGCGCGCGCCCGGCGCATAGTCGCCCTGCACGATCGCGGTGCCGAGGGCGTCCACGAGCGCCTCGTGCACGGGGCTGCCGTAGCCGGGGTCGGTCATGTCTCGATTATGACCAGGCGGACCGCCCATGACCAACATGTGACGGTCCTCATGTGATCACATCGTGCAATTCGTCGCCCGCTGTGCTTTTATGTATGACAAATAACGCGCTGGTGGCCGTCGCCTCGCCGCGCATCCCCCAGCCAGATCGAGGAAGCTCATGGCCGTCGCCGCCCTCACCGCACTCCCCCTCGCTGCCGCAGTCGAAGCAGCCGCGCCCGCCCCCGCCCAGCTGATCACCGCAGCCGCCGTCGGCATCGCGCTGATCGTGCTCCTGATCACATGGGTGAAGCTCCACCCGTTCCTCTCGCTCATGATCGGCGCCCTGGCCACCGGCGCGATCGCCGGCATGGAGATCGGCACGACCATCACGAGCTTCAGCGCCGGCTTCGGCTCCACGATGGGCGGAGTCGGCATCCTCGTCGCTCTGGGCGCGATCTACGGCAAGCTCCTCGCCGACTCCGGCGGAGCCGACCGCATCGTCGACACCCTCGTGGTGCGGGCGACTCCGCGCAGCCTTCCCTGGGTCATGGGGCTCATCGGCGCCATCATCGGCCTGCCGATGTTCTTCGAGGTGGGCCTCGTGCTCCTCGTCCCCGTCATCATCCTCGTCGCCCGCCGGTCCGGCGTCTCGCTCATGAGGATCGCCATCCCCACCCTCGCGGGCCTGTCGGCCATGCACGGCCTCGTGCCGCCGCACCCCGGGCCACTCGCGGCGATCGACGCGCTGGGCGCCAACCTCGGCCTCACTCTCGCCTTCGGCGTCATCGTCGCGATCCCCGCCGTCATCGTCTCGGGCCCGCTGTTCGCCCGGTTTGCGGCCAAGTGGGTCGACGTGCCCGTCCCGGATCTGTTCCTCTCCGCCGAGGACACCGGCGCGCAGCAGACCCGCCGCCCGTCGTTCGGCATGACGCTCGCCAGCATCCTGCTCCCGGTCGCGCTCATGCTCTTCAAGGCGATCGCCGAGATCGCCGCTCCCGGCTCCGACGAGGTGTGGAAGGTCGCGCTCGACTTCCTCGGCACCCCGGTGATCGCCCTTCTCCTCGCCGTCATCGTCGGCTTCATCGTCCTCGGCGGCGGTGCGGGGTTCGACCGTGGGCGCATCGGCGAGATCGTCAGCTCCTCCCTCGGCCCGATCGCCGGCATCCTCCTCATCGTCGGCGCCGGCGGCGGCCTCAAGCAGGTGCTCATCGACACCGGCATCGGCCAGGTCATCGCAGACCTCGTGTCGGGCTCGTCGATCTCCGTGCTGGTGCTCGCCTGGCTCGTCGCGGTGGTCATCCGCGTCGCGACCGGCTCGGCGACCGTCGCCACCATCACCGCGGCCGGCATCCTGGAGCCGCTCACCGCGACGCTCGACGGACCCATGGTCGCGCTCCTCGTGCTCGCGATCGGCTCCGGCTCGGTCTTCCTGTCACACGTCAACGACGCCGGCTTCTGGCTCATCAAGGAGTACTTCCGTCTCGACATCCCCCAGACGCTCAAGACCTGGACCGTGCTGGAGTGCCTCATCTCCGTGACCGGACTGGCCGGTGTGCTCCTGCTGAGCCTGTTCGTGTGAGGCTTCCAGCATGACCGCATCCACTCCCCGCGTCCTCGTCTTCATGGGCGTCTCGTCGACCGGCAAGTCGACCGTCGCCGCGATGCTCTCGGGCCGGCTCGGCTGGCCGTTCCAGGAGGGAGACGACCTCCACCCTGCCGCGAACGTCGCCAAGATGGCAGCAGGCCACGCGCTCACCGACGACGACCGGATGCCGTGGCTCGAGATCGTCGCCGGATGGATCGACGAGCGCATCGCGCGCGGCGAGCCCGGCGTCATCACGTGCTCAGCGCTCCGCCGTCGGTACCGCGACGTGCTGCGCCGCCCGGAGGTGACGTTCGTGCACTTCACGGGCGACCGCGAGCTGATCCTGCAGCGCATGATGCGCCGCCAGGGACACTTCATGCCCCCTGCGCTGCTCGACTCGCAGTTCCGCACGCTCGAGGACCCCGGGCCCGATGAGCAGCACATCTCGGTCGATGTCGACCAGACGCCCGAGGAGCAGATCGAAGAGGTCATCGCCTGCCTCGGGCTCGCCGACCCACGTTCATGACGTCACGCCCCTGCCGCCGACGCGTGAGCGACTACGCTGAGACCATCCCGCATCTTCTGGAGGAGCTTTCCGTGCCCGCTACCGAATCCGCCCAGCCCAGCGCCAACATCGGAGTCGTCGGACTCGCGGTCATGGGCTCGAACCTGGCCC
This sequence comes from uncultured Microbacterium sp., assembly GCA_937926065.1. Taxonomy (GTDB): domain Bacteria; phylum Actinomycetota; class Actinomycetes; order Actinomycetales; family Microbacteriaceae; genus Microbacterium. The sequence continues at coordinate 11,477 of CALANM010000115.1, read as the reverse complement.
GCAACCTCGCCTCGCGCGAAGGCAACACGGTGGCCGTGTACAACCGCAGCCGCGCCAAGACCGACGAGCTGATCGCGGAGCACCCGGAGGCAGGCTTCGTCCCGGCGTTCTCGTACGAGGAGTTCGCCGCGTCGCTGCAGAAGCCGCGCACCGCGATCATCATGGTGAAGGCGGGCTTCCCCACCGACGCCGTCATCGAAGAGCTCATGAAGGTGTTCGACGCCGGCGACATCATCATCGACGGCGGCAACTCGCTGTTCACTGACACGATCCGCCGCGAGAAGACAGTGCGCGAGCGCGGCTTCAACTTCGTGGGCATGGGCGTGTCGGGCGGCGAGGAGGGCGCCCTCAACGGTCCGTCCCTCATGCCCGGCGGCCCGGACGAGGCGTGGGTCACGCTCGGACCGATCCTCAAGTCGATCGCCGCCGTCGCCGAGGGCGAGCCCTGCGTGACGCACGTCGGCCATGACGGCGCAGGCCACTTCGTGAAGATGGTGCACAACGGCATCGAGTACGCCGACATGCAGCTGATCGCCGAGGCCTACGATCTCATCCGCCGCGGCACGGGCAAGTCGCCCGCCGAGATCGCCGACATCTTCGCCGAGTGGAACCGCGGCGAGCTCGAGAGCTACCTCATCGAGATCACCGCCGAGGTGCTGCGCCAGACCGACGGCGCCACCGGCCGGCCGCTCGTCGACGTCATCGTCGATGAGGCAGGCGCCAAGGGCACGGGCGCCTGGACGGTGCAGACCGCTCTCGACCTGGGCGTGCCCGTGTCCGGCATCGCCGAGGCGACCTTCGCGCGATCGCTGTCGAGCCACCGCGAGCAGCGCGACGTCGCCGGCGGCCTTCCCGGGCCCGCCGAGGACGGTTTCACGGTCGACGACGCTGACGCCTTCGTCGAGCAGGTGCGCCTTGCGCTGTACGCCTCGAAGATCGTCGCCTACTCGCAGGGCTTCGACGAGATCCGCGCCGGTGCCGCCCAGTACGGCTGGAACATCGATCTGGGCGCCATCAGCAAGATCTGGCGCGGCGGCTGCATCATCCGCGCCCAGTTCCTCAACCGCATCGCCGAGGCGTATGACGCGGAACCCGAGCTGCCCGTGCTGCTGACTGCGCCGTACTTCGTCGAGGCGCTCGGACGAGCTCAGGACGCCTGGCGTGAGATCGTCCAGGTCGCCGCCGGCGCCGGCATCCCCGCTCCGGCCTTCTCGTCGTCTCTCGCCTACTACGACGGCCTGCGCGCCTCGCGTCTGCCGGCCGCCCTCATCCAGGGTCAGCGCGACTTCTTCGGCGCGCACACCTACCGCCGCGTCGACAAGGAGGGCACCTTCCACACGCTGTGGTCGGGTGACCGCTCCGAGGTCGAGGCGGAGGACACGCACTGAGCCGCGCTGACGAGCCGACCGCGCTGCGCGTGCATCGCGTGGCGGCGCGCGTCGTGCTCGCCCTCCTGTCGGCGCTCTACCTGTGGGCGGTCGCGTGGATCACTCTGCGCGCCCGCCCGTACGGGTCGGACATCGCGTCGGCGCTCGATCGCCTGCTCGCCTGGTTCGCGGGGCGGGAGGCCACGGCCTGGATCACGTTCGAGCGGGTCGAGTTCGCCGCCAATGTGGCGATGTTCGTGCCGCTCGGCATCTTCGCGGTGCTGTGGTTCGGCGTGCGGGGCTGGTGGACGGCTCCGGTGCTCGGCCTCGCGGTGAGCGCCGCGATCGAGTTCGCACAGGCCTCGTTCCTCGACACGCGCGTCGCCGACCCGCGCGACCTCCTCTCCAACACGCTGGGGGCGGTCGTCGGGATGCTGCTGATGCTGCTGCTCGCCTTCCTGCTGTCGCCTTCGAGACCGCGCCGCTGACACGTGGAGACGCTGCGTCTCACAGTCGGCGCATAGCTCTCTCCATAGGAACCTCATAGCTCCACCGGGAGAATGAGAGCCATGAACGACCCGGCCCCCGCACTCCGCCGCCCCGACGGCTCCCCGCTGCGCGTACTCGTCGTCGACGACGAGGCGATGCTCACCGACCTCCTGTCGATGGCGCTGCGCATGGAGGGATGGGATGTGCGGACCGCGGGGTCCGGCTACCAGGCGCTGACGATGGCCCGGGAATTCGACCCCGATGCGCTGGTGCTCGACATCATGATGCCCGACCTCGACGGCATGAGCGTGCTGCAGCGGCTGCGCCACAGCGGCAACAACGTTCCGGTGCTCTTCCTGACGGCGAAAGACGCCGTGGCCGACCGCATCGCAGGGCTGACGGCGGGCGGAGACGACTACGTGACCAAGCCGTTCAGTCTCGAGGAGGTCGTGGCGCGGCTGCGGGGACTCATGCGCCGCGCCGGCACCGGCATCACCAGTGATGCCGACCCGATCCTGCGCGTGGGAGATCTGACACTCAACGAGGACTCGCACGAGGTGCAGCGCGGCGACGACGAGATCGAGCTGACGGCGACCGAGTTCGAGCTTCTGCGCTTTCTCATGCGCAACCAGCGCCGCGTGGTCTCGAAGGCTCAGATCCTCGACCGGGTGTGGAACTACGACTTCGGCGGCCGCTCCAGCGTCGTCGAGCTGTACATCTCCTACCTGCGCAAGAAGATCGACGCGGGCCGGGATCCGCTCATCCACACCGTGCGCGGCGTGGGCTACATGATCAAAGCACCGCAGTGACCGACATGACGCTCCCGCTCTCCCGCGCCGCGTCGCGGGCCACAGCCAGGATCGCCTCGTGACCTGGCCCGGCACCCGCCTGCTGAAGCCGCGGCACTGGAGCCTGCAGACCCGCATGATCGTGGCGGTCGTCTCGCTCGTGGCGCTCATCCTCGTTGTGATCGGCTTCGCGACAGGAGCGATCCTGCGTTCGCTCCTGGCCGAGAACCTCGACGCAAAGGTCGTCTCCGCTGCGAGCCGTGTGCGCGTGCTGCCGACGGGCATGGCATCCGATGTCCTGGCTGACGGGCGGCAGGAGGTGGGGACGCTCCTCATCGTGCAGAACATCTCCGGGACGAGCGGCGCCTACGTCGCCGACGACGAGACGGTCGAAGTGCTCAGCCAGCCCGAGATCCGCTGGATCCTGGGAAGCATCACGAGCATCGACCAGGAGGGCTGGGGCGATGCCGTCGTCGACGGGCTCGGCTCGTACCGCATCCGGCTGCAGGGGAGCACGAGCAGCGGCTTCATCGCGGTCGGCATGCCGACGTCCGAGCTGGCCACGACCGTCACCCAGATCCTCACGACGGTCGCCCTTCTGACCCTCGGCGGCCTGCTCGTGCTCGCCGCCGTCATCGCGTTCGTCATCCGGCAGTCGCTCGCACCGCTGCGGTCGGTGGCCGATACGGCCGCACGCGTGGCCGCCCGGCCGCTCGCCTCGGGCGATGTGCGCATCACGGAGCGCGTCCCGGAGGCCGAAGCCGCCGGCTCCGACGAGATCGGCCAGGTCGGCGCGGCGCTGAACACGCTGCTCGACCACGTCGACGCGTCACTCGTGGCACGGCAGCGCAACGAGGAGCGGATGCGCGCGTTCGTCGCCGACGCCAGCCATGAACTGCGCACCCCGCTGGCGGCGATCCGCGGCTACTCGGAGCTGTCGTTGAAGGCGCTGCGCACCGCAGATCAGCCTGCATCGGGGGCCGCCGCCCACTCGCAACAGGGCCTGGAGCGCATCCAGGCGGCGTCGCTGCGCATGACGACGCTCGTGGAGGACCTCCTGCTGCTGGCACGCCTCGACGAGGGCAAGGAGCTCGTCTACAGCAGCGTCGACCTTCGCCGCCTCGTCGTCGACGCCACCGCCGACGCTCAGGCCGCCGGATCCGACCACGAGTGGGTGCTCGAGGTGGGCGACGTCCCCGTGATCGTCGCCGGTGACGGCGGGCGACTCCACCAGGTGGTGGCGAACCTTCTGACCAATGCGCGCGTGCACACCCCCGCAGACACCCGTGTCGTGGCCTCGGTGGGCCTGGAAGGCACGGAGGCGGTCGTGCGCGTGCACGATGACGGTCCTGGCATCGACCCGAAGATCGCCGATGAGCTGTTCGAGCGGTTCGCGCGCGCCGACGCGTCGCGCGCGCGCAAGACAGGCGGAACGGGTCTCGGCCTCGCCATCGCGAAGGCGATCGTCGACGCGCACGGTGGCACGCTCACGGTCGACAGCGTGCCCGGATCGACCACGTTCGAGCTGCGGCTGCCGGCACGCCCCGACGACCCGGCGTGAGCACGGCGCGAGCGACGCGGCTGAACGCGGGATCAGTCCTGATCACCGGGGGTCAGTAACCCGAGAACGCGTCGGTCGTGATCGAGCGGGCGCGCTCGAGGGCGGGCGCGAGGTCGGCAATGAGGTTCGGGGGGCCGGAGATGTACGCGTGGCGCGAGGCGATGTCGGGCACCACCTGCAGGAGGCCGTCCGCATCGAGACGCACGCCACGGGCCCACCTCCAGTGCGGCGGCAGGCTGGCCGGCTCGTCACGAGTGAACACGATCACGGGGACCCCCGAGTCCTCGAGCTCCGATCGGAACGCGAGCTCCTCGGCATCCGACGCGACGTAGACGAAGATGACGTCGCGGTCGCTGCCCGACATCCGCAGGTGGCGCAGCTGCGACACGAACGGCGTCACCCCGATGCCCGCCGCCACCATCAGCACGGGCGCGGTCGGGCGGGCTGGGAGCACGAAGTCGCCCCAGACACCGGTGACGGCGAGCGTGTCGCCTGGCTGCACCTGGGCGAGCGCCTTCTTGTAGCTCGACTGGGAGCCCTCGCGCAGCGCGATGCGCACGATGGGCAGCTCCTCGGGAGCCGAGACGATGCTGAACTCCCGCCGCGTGCCGCGAGCGTCGGGGCGCGGGTGAGGCACCTCGAGCTCGAGGTACTGGCCTGCCGCGAACCGGAAACCGCGTCGTGCGCGGAACACGAGCTCCCGCACGGTCGGGGTCAGGGCGATCCGCTCGACGAGTGTCAGCCGCACCGCCGACCGGAAGGTGAACGCGAACGCGAGCAGATTCCCGATGAGCAGGGCCCGCTCCTGGCCGAGGCTCACGGCACCGATCGTGAGGGGCCATCCCACGAGCACGCCGACGAGCGCCGCGACCGCGAACTGCTGACGGCGGCGTGGCGGCAGGGTCAGCGGCTCGGAGAGCATGAACGCGCCGAGGAACAGGTACGGCGACGACCACAGCAGCTGCCAGAACACCTCCCCCGCGTCGAATGCGAGGCCCGCCTGCTGGTACTGCGACGAGGTGCGCACGAAGCCCACCGCGACGGCGACGACGAAGAACACGGCGATGACGCGCAGCTTCTCGGTGCGCAGCAGCACGAGGAGGCCCAGCGCGACGACGGGTGCGGCCAGCCACGGGGAGCCCACCCACCACGCGGATGCGCCGAGAGCGGGGGCTCCCACGCTCACGATGGTGAGCGCCGACGCGCCGACAGCGGCCGGGTTGAAGATGTGCCGCCCCTGCCAGGCCAGCAGGTACTTCGAGGCGGATGCCACGACCCCCGCGAAGGCGATGCCGACGAGGCCGAGCGGCTCGAGGGTGGGGCGCAGGACGAACAGCAGGATCAGGACCGTGATGAACGACGACTCCCAGCGCCACGCCTTGTGCAGGAGCCGGTGGGCGATCGTGTCGGTGGCGATGCAGGCGGCCGCCAGCACGGCCCACGTCACGGCCAGCGGCAGGGGCGCGGGTCCGACGAGGCCGAACAGCGACAGGACGAAGGCGATCGCCGCAAGCGCGGCGAGGGCGAACACGACCAGCCGGTACATCGACAGGCGGCCGACGACCGCGAACGCGCGGTTCCACAGAGCGGTGAGCGAGGAGATCACGAGAACAACTCTGCCCCACACCCGGTCGACCATTCGACTCGCCCGTCGCTCGTCATGCGCACCCACTCCGCCCCGCAGTCGCGCGCGAACTCGGCGCCGCCGTCGAAGAACAGCGCGGTCGCGATGGCGTCCGCCGTCATCGCGTCGGATGCGACCGCCCACGACGCCGCGATCGTGCGCACGGGCTCACCGGTCCGCGCGTCGAGCACGTGGTGCAGCCCGTCGCCCCACGCCCGCCGGTTGGTCGCGGAGGCGCACAGGGCGGCATCCGCGACCTCCCACACGCCGATCGCGCGACGCGCGTCGAAGGGATGCTCCAGGCCGATCCGCTCACGGCGTCCGTGCACAGCGATGTCGCCGCTCGCGTCGACGACGACGCCCCCGGGGGTCCGCGCGGCGATCGCGGCGAGCACCACGTCGACGAGGCGCCCCTTCCCGAGCGCCCCCACATCGATCATGGCGGGCACAGCGAGCGCCAGCTCGTGCTCGTTCCACGTGAGCATCGACTGCCAGTCGGCGGGCGCCGCGAGCGGCCCTCGGTCCTCGAGCGTGCAGGCGGCGTCGTAGCCGCGGTGGGCGAGCGAGTCTCCGACGAGCGGATTGACGGCACCGCGGGTGGCGCGCGACATCCGCGCGGAGAGGTCGAGCATCGCCGTTGCGTCGGGCGGAGCCTCGCGCGTGCCCGGCCGCAGCGCGAGGTCTGTCACGAGCGAGTCGGCGCGGAAGCGCGACCAGTCGCGGTCGAACGCGTCGATGAGCGCGCTCACGGCATCACGGTCGTCGCCCGTCAGGGGGACATCGGTCTCGACGGCCCACTCGGTGCCGATCGCGGAGAACCGCCAGAGGTCGATCATGAGCGCACCGCCGGTCAGGACGCCGCCTGCGCCTTGATCTCCTCGACGGCCTTGTTGAAGCCGCCGCTCGTGAGCGACGAGCCGGCCACGCGCGACACGGAGATCTCGTCGATGCTCTTGCCGACCACGACGTCGCGGATGCCGCCGATGAACTGCCCCTGATACTGCTGCGACTCGGCGCGGGTCGGCTCTCCCACCACCTCGACCTCGGTGATGACGCCGTCGTCGAGGGTCATCGTGACCGTGATCGTCTCGATGGTCTCCGGCGTCGCATACGAGCCTTCGGCCGTGTAGGTGCCGTCTTCGTACGTCCCGGCCGCGGGCGCGCCTCCGTCGACGGCATCGCCCGTGTCGGCGGGGGCCGCGGGCGCGCCGCATCCGGCCAGCGCCGCGATGCCCACGACAGATGCCGCGGCGGCGCCGGCGCGCAGCGAACGAGGGGCGGAGCTCATGCGGATCACGGGATCTCCTTCTGCCCGAGTGCGGGGCGATATGCGGGACGCCTTCCACGGTAGCCGGGCGCGCGGTGTGCCCGGCCGGGCGGCACCTATGCGTTTGCTACGAAGCCGTGCCGCTGGATCTCCGCGCGCCGGTCGCCTGCCCGACGCGCCGCCTTGAGGCCCTCCACGGCGACGAAGATCGCGGCAGAGAGCACGACCGGCGCAACCCAGCCCCGCGCATCCAGCGGCTCCGATCCGAACAGGTCGTTCATGAACGGCACGTATGTGTAGATCAGCTGAAGCAGGAGGAGCGCACCGGCCGACGCCCAGACGACCCCGTTGCCACGGAAGATGTCGATCGTGAAGCTCGAGCGGCCGAGAAAGCGGCAGTTGAACAGGTATGCGAGCTGGCCCACCGCGAGCATCGCGACGGCCTGCGTGCGCGCATAGCCCGTGTCGCCCGTCGCCGCCTCCGCCAGCCAGAACACGGCGAGGGTCGCGCCGCCGATGAGCAGCGAGACGATGAGCACGAACCCGAGCTCGCGGATGCTGATCAGCGTGCCTCCGGGCGGGCGGGGCGGGCGGTCCATGATGCCGCGCTCGGCGGGCTCGTACGCGAGCGCGAGCGACAGGGTGACGGCCGTGACCATATTGACCCACAGCACCTGCACGGGCGTGAGCGGCAGCGTGAGCCCGAAGACGATCGCGACGAGGATCACGAGCGACTGCGCGCCGTTGGTGGGCAGCAGGAAGACCACCGACTTGCGCAGGTTGTCGTAGATGCGGCGACCTTCGCGGATCGCGCTGCGGATCGTCGCGAAGTCGTCGTCGGCCAGCACGATCTCGGCGGCCTCCTTGGTCGCCTCCGTGCCCTTGATGCCCATCGCGACGCCCACGTCCGCGCGGGTGAGCGCCGGGGCGTCGTTCACGCCGTCGCCCGTCATCGCGACGACCTCGCCGTGAGCCTGAAGCGCCCGGACGATGCGGATCTTGTGCTCGGGACTCGTGCGTGCGAAGACGTCGACGTCGCGCACGACGGCTTTGAGCTGCTCCTGGCTGAGCGCCTCCAGCTCGGCGCCCGTCAGCACGCGTGCGTCGCTCGAGGCGAGACCCATCTCGCGGCTGATGGCGAGGGCCGTGCCGGCGTGGTCGCCCGTGATCATCTTCACCCGGATGCCGGCATGGTGGCAGTCGGCGATCGCCTCGATCGCCTCCGGCCGCGGCGGGTCGAGGATGCCCCACAGGCCCACGAACTCCAGATCACGGAGGTCGTCGAGCCCGATCTCAGAGGAGCGCGTGGGCTTGCGAGCGGCGGCGAGCACCCGCAGGCCCTCGCCGCTGAGCTCCTCGATCGCCCGCTCCCAGCGCGTGCGGTCGAGCGGCTCGCTGCCCGCCGCGCCGCGCTGCGTGAGCGAGCGCTCCAGCAGCCGGTCGGGGGCGCCCTTGACGAGGATCGCGCGCGTGCCGTCGGCCGATTCGTTGAGGGTGGCCATGAACTTGTTCGCGGAGTCGAAGGGAATGACCCCGATGCGCCTGGCCGTCGAATCGCCGCGCACACCGCCCTTCATCGCCACGACCTTGAGCGCGCCCTCGGTGGGCTCTCCCACGAGCGTCCACGTGCCGTCGTCGCCGGCGACGATGTGCGCGTCGTTGCACAGGTCGGCGACGGCCAGGAGAGCGCGCAGGTCGCTGTCGTCGTGTGGGTCGCCGTCGCGCGGGTGACCGACGATCCGCCCCTCCGGGCTGTAGCCCAGCCCCGTCGTCTCATATGCGGCGACCGCCGTCACGAGCCGCCGCACCGTCATCTCGTTCTTCGTCAGGGTGCCGGTCTTGTCGGAGCACACCGTCGTGACCGAGCCGAGCGCCTCGACGGCCGGCAGCTTGCGGGTGATGGCATTCCGCCGCGCCATCTGCTGCACGCCGATCGCGAGCGTGATCGTCACGAGGGCCGGAAGGCCCTCGGGGATCGCCGCGACCGCGAAGCCGATGGTCGCTGAGATGAGCTCGCCGAACGGCATCCGGTGGAGGAAGCGCCCGATCAGGAGCATGACGACCGCCATGCCGAGGATGACGAGGGTGAGCACCTTGCCGAACTGGGCGAGCTGTCGCGTGAGCGGCGTCTGGAGCGACCCCGCCTCGCCGACCAGCGTCTGGATGCGCCCGATCTCGGTCGACGCCCCCGTCGCCGTGACGATGCCGCGGCCCTGGCCCGCCGACACGATCGTGCCCGAGAACGCCATGGAAGCCCGGTCTCCGACGCCGGCGTCGGCCGCCACTGGCTCAGTCTGCTTCGACGACGGAACCGACTCCCCCGTCAGCGCCGCCTCCTCGATGCGCAGCTGGTGCGTCTCGAACAGGCGCAGATCGGCGGGCACCTTGTCGCCCGGCGCCAGACGCACGACGTCGCCCGGCACGACATCGGCCGCCGGGATCGTCGACCACGCGCCGCCGCGGCGCACCTGGGCCGCCGACGACAGCATGCCGCGGATGCCGGCCAGCGCCTTCTCGGCGCGACCCTCCTGCAGGAAGCCGATGACGGCGTTGATGATCGCGACCGCCATGATCACCCAGAAGTCGAGCCAGTCAGCCATGACCGCCTTGATCGCGGCCGCGCCCAGCAGGATGAAGATCAGGGTGTCGTTGAAATGCCCGAGGAACCGCAGCCACGCGGGCGTGCGCGGAGGCTCCGGCAGCACGTTGGGTCCGACATGGGCGAGTCGCGCCGCCGCCTCGGCCGACGAGAGCCCGCCGACGTCCGCCCTCAGCTCCGCCGCGACGTCGTCGACCTCCCGGCCGTGGGGCCGGTGTGGGTCGAGGCCTGCCTCGTCGGCGGAGGAGCCCATGGCATCCTGCCTATGCCGCGCCGTCGAACATGCTCGTGACCGATCCGTCCTGGAAGACCTCCTTGATCGCGCGGGCCAGCAGCGGCGCGATCGGGAGGACCGTGAGATTCGGGAAGCGCTTCTCGGGCGGCAGCGGGATGCTGTCGGTGACGACGACCTCGTCGATCGACTCGTCCTGCAGGCGCGTCGCCGCCGGCTCGCTGAAGATCGCGTGCGTCGCCGCGACGATGACGCGCTCGGCGCCGTTGCGCTTGAGGGCCTGCGCGGCCTTGACGATCGTGCCGCCCGTGTCGATCATGTCGTCGACGAGGAGGCACACACGCCCCTCCACGTTTCCGACGATGTCGGCGACCGAGACCTGATTGGCCACATTCGGATCGCGACGCTTGTGGATGATCGCCAGCGGCGCCGCCAGGCTGTCAGACCAGGTGTCGGCCACACGCACGCGGCCCGTGTCGGGCGAGACGACCGTGAGCTTCTCGCGGTCTTCGGCCGACAGGCTCCGCTCGAAGTACTCGAGCAGAACGGGCTTGGCGAACAGGTGGTCGACGGGGCCGTCGAAGAAGCCCTGGATCTGCGCCGCGTGGAGGTCGACGCTCATGACGCGGTCGGCACCGGCCGTCTTGAGCAGGTCGGCGACGAGGCGGGCGCTGATCGGCTCGCGGCCTCGGCCCTTCTTGTCCTGGCGCGAATAGGGATAGTAGGGGGCCACGACCGAGATGCGCTTGGCCGATGCGCGCTTGGCGGCATCGAGCATGATGAGCAGCTCCATGAGCCACTCGTTGACCGGCGGACCGAACGACTGGATGAGGAAGATGTCGCATCCCCGGATCGAGACCTCGAAGCGCGCCAGCATCTCACCCGAGGCGAACGTGCGGTGCTCGGTGGGCACGAGGGTCGAGCCCAGCTCCGACGCGACCTGCTGCGCCAGCTCGGGGTGCGAGCTTCCGGCAGCCACGACGAGCCGCTTCTTGGTCTTGACGACCAGACCCGGCGCGATGTCGTTCCGCTCGTGGTCAGTCGGCTTGTTCTTGCGCGCCATCGTCCGCTTTCTGTGCGGACCGAGCACGTGCAGCGGCTTCTGCCGCTCCAGTCCCCGGTCGGTTGTTCTCGACCCACCCCTCGACGTTGCGCTGAGGGGCGACGCTGAGCGCCAGTGCGCCCGGCGGAACATCCTTGCGGATGACCGCGCCCGCACCGGTTTTCGCGCCATCTCCGATCCTAACGGGCGCGACGAACACGTTGTGCGAGCCGGAATGCACCTCGTCGCCGATCTCGGTGCGGTGCTTGGCGATGTCGTCGTAGTTGGCGGTGATGGCGCCGGCTCCGAGATTGACGCCGCGACCGATCGTCGTGTCTCCGATGTACGACAGGTGCGGGACTTTGCTTCCCTCCCCGATCTGGGAGTTCTTGGTCTCGACGAACGTTCCGATCTTGCCGCGGGCGGCCAGCTCGGTGCCCGGTCGCAGGTACGCGAAGGGGCCCACCGAGGCGCCGTCGCCGATGACGGCGAGCGTCGCATCGGTGCG
>CALANM010000114.1 GCA_937926065.1 uncultured Microbacterium sp. | reverse complement strand
ACCGAGCAGGTCGGCCGCGACGAGCTCCGGGTCGGCGGTCTCGTCGGAGATGACGGCGACCTCGGACGGGCCGGCGAGCAGGTCGATCGCCACGGTGCCGAAGAGCTGGCGCTTTGCCTCAGCGACGTACGCGTTGCCCGCGCCGACCAGCATGTCGACGGGAAGGTCGCCGAGCAGGCCGAAGGCCATGGCCGCGAGCGCCTGCACGCCGCCCAGCACGAACACGCGGTCGACGCCGGAGAGGTGCGCGGCGTAGACCACGGCGTCGTTCGCGGCGCCGTCAGGCTGGGGCGGCGTGCACGCGATGACGGTCGGGACGCCCGCCGCCTTCGCGACACCCACCGTCATGAATGCGGATGCCGTGAGCGGGAAGCGGCCGGCGGGCAGGTAGGCGCCGACGCGTCCGACGGGGATGTAGCGGGCGCCGGTCACGAGACCGGGAACGAGCTCGGTCTCGAAGTCCTTGAGGCTCGCGCGCTGCACGGAGGCGAAGGCCTTGGTGCGCTCCGAGCCCAGCTCGATCGCCTCGCGGAGGTCGGCCGGGAGCCGGTCGCCGCTCGATGCGATCTGCGCGCTCGTGAGCTCGATGTCGCGGCCGTCGTAGCGGTCGAGCCGGCGCGCGTAGTCGAGCACCGCGTCCAGGCCGCGACGCTCGATGTCTCCCAGCATCTCGCTGACCGTCTGGATGACGGCGGGGTCGCGCTGCGCCGCGGGGGCGTCGATGAGCGGGGTCTTCAGGTGGCGGAAGGAGCCCTGAAGCTTGGCGAGGACGGGAGCTGAATAACGCATGGTCGCCACAGTACGAGCGGAGTTTTCCATAACACAAGGGCGGCCTATCCTGGGATAGACATAGGATTTCCCTATAGATGAAGGTCGGTCCATGACGCTCACCCAATTGCGCGCGTTCCTTGCCGCCCTCGAGTTCGGCTCGTTCACCGCCGCGTCGATCGAGCTCGACATCTCGCAGGCATCGGTGTCGGAGCTGGTCGCGCGCCTTGAGAAGGAGCTCGACGTCAGGCTCTTCGTGCGAGGCGGCCGCCGGCTCCTGCCGACCGCTGCCGCGCTGGAGCTGCGCGAGCACGCCGAGCAGGCGGTCGCGGCGCTCGGCAACGGGCTCCAGGCCGTCCGCGCGCTCCATTCGCTTGAAGGCGGAACGTGCACGTTCGGCGTGCTGCGCAACGCCGCGTACTACGAGCTCTCGGGCCTCGCCCGCGAGTTCCATGAGCAGTATCCGGGCGTGAAGGTGCGACTCGTCGGTCTCAATTCCGCCCTCGTCGCAGAGTCGGTTGCGAACGGCGAGGTCGAAGCCGGGCTCGTCGTGCTCCCGGTCGAATCCGAAGGGCTCACCGTGACACCGCTTCGCCGGGATGAGGTGCTCTACGCGTCCACGACGCGCGACGCGCACGCCGGACCGGTCTCCATCGAGGAGATCGCGCAGGCGAGCCTTGTGCTCTACGACGCATATGCCGGCTGGTCCGACCCGACGCGAAAGCAGCTGCGGGAGCGCGCCAGGCTCAAGGGACTCGACATAGACCCGGCCATCGAGGTCGAGCACGTAGAGACCGCACTGGGTCTCGTCTCCGGCGGATCGGTCGAGACCATCGTCTCCAGAGCGGTCGCGGAGTCGCCCGGGTTCCCCTCTGAGGTCCGGGTGTTCCCCATGGCCGAGCCCTTCTACGACACGATCGCCCTCATCCACCGCGAGGGCGCGCTGCTGTCGCCGGCCACGAAGCGCGTCGCCGAGCTCGCCGTGTCGATGATCTCGGGCGACTGACGACTGTCTCTCTCAGCCGGGGATGCCGTGCGGTCGCTGAGGGCCGCGCGGCATCCGGCTCACGCGCACTTACAGGGGCCACCGTGACGGAAGATCCCGCACGGCATTCGAGGCCTCTCCGCACGCAAGCAGCCGGATGTGACACTCAGAGCGTCCTTCGCGCTGGGATCATCGACGCCCATTGACCTGCCCCGGTCAAGGAGAGAGATGACCCAGCGGACGAGTCTTTCGCGTCCCTCGCGGACGCGGAGATTCTCGAAGAAGCTCAGGCGCGGCATGGCGGCGGTCGCCGCCCTCGCGATCACGATGACGGGAGTGGCGGGGGTGACGACCACACCTCCCGCCGTAGCGGCGACCGACGCCTACGGGGTGGGAGACCTCTCGGGCGCCGTCATCGGGTGGCAGGGAAGCATGCGCACCGCAGACGGCACGTATGTGTTCTGCACCGATCCGGGCACCGACTTCCCGACGGGCGACGACCAGCGGCAGGGCTATCGCACATCCTGGAAGGGCGTCTCGGGCGACCTGCTGGCGGGGATCAACCGCGCGCTGCACGAGATCGACGACAAGAGCGACCGGGATGCCGCCGCGCTCAATTTCGTCATCAAGCACGTGTTCGACCCGGATGCCATGTACGGCACGCACCGATACCCGAACTCGGCCGCGTGGCCGAAGGGCGACCTCGGCCGTTACATCGAGTGGGTGCTGTCGACGACGTATCCGAACGCGGCGGGCGGCTGGCGCGGCGTGCGCGACCGCGCGCTCGAGCTGCTGAAGACGGCGCACAGCACGAAGGCCGGCACCGGAACCGCGTCGGGCGGCTCGGGGAAGCTCGTGTTCGAGATCGACAGCAGGGACAACTACCGCGGCACCGTCGTCATGGACGGCACTGCGGGCTCGACCGGCACCATCACGCTCACCAACGGCGTCTTCGCCGACACCGGCAAGGCGACCCGCGCCGGCGCGAAGGAGGGCGTGACCTACGCCGTTCGCGCCGTGCCCCCGAGCGACGGCAAGCGCTACCGGGTGAGCGGCGAGTTCGAGTTCACGCCTCCCGGCAAGGGCGGCTACCTCGCCGAGGTCGAGCTGTGGCGCAATCCCGCGCAGCGCATGATCGCAAAGGGCCGCACGGCCGATGTGTCGCCCTTCCGCGGCACCGGCCGCGACGACGGCACCCGCACGGCGGAGTTCCGTCCCGTGCTCACAAGCCAGGCCGCGGAGTTCGCGTCGGGCCAGACGCTGCGCGACACGCTCACGTTCTCCGTCGCGGCGGATGCCGACGGGCTGCGCAACCCGTGGGCCACGATCGACGGGCGCCCTGTCGCTGTCGGCTTCTCCGTGACGGCGTACGGTCCGTACGACGCGGCCCAGGCGCAGGTCGACGACGTGCCCGACGACGCCCCGGTCGCCGGAGAGACCACCGTGCTCGTGACCGACCCCGAGAAGCCGCTCACGGCCGAGATCCGCGGGATCGAGCGCGGCGGCTACTACACGTTCGTCGCCGCGTACGATCCGAAGACGACGCCGGCGGCGTCCCGTGCGTTCCTGCCGAAGGACTACGCGTGGATGCACCCGTTCGGGATGCCCGAGGAGACGACGATCGCGCCTATGCGCATTGCGCTGTCGTCGCAGGTGCAGTCGCCCGAGGTGCCGCTGAACGGCCGTGGCGACGACGCCGTCATCGTCGAGGCCGACGGTCACTGGCTGCGGGCGTCCGACGGCAATGGCGGGATCCCCATCGTGCTGACGGGGGAGTACATCCATCTGCCGGAATCCGTCGTCGACAGCGAGCCGGTCGAGGAGCTCCCCGAAGGCGCGGTGGTGGTCGGCGCCGTCCGTCTCACCGTCACGGAGCCCGGGACCTACTACGCGAAAGACGCCGAGCAGTTCGCTGACCTCGCCGTTCCCGCCGACGCGCGCGGAAGCATGACGTGGCGGTGGGCGGTGCGCGCAGCCGAGCAGCCCCCGGCTGTCGCGGGCTTCGTCCACGAGTCGAGCGAGCTGATCGCCGAGCCGACGCAGACACAGCGCATCGCGCTTCCCGAGATCGAGACGAAGGCGCAGCCGTCTGTGACGCCCGGCGAGACGATGTCCGACGTCGCCCTCGTCTCGGGAACGCTCCCCGACGGCGGCCTCGACCTCTCTTTCGCCGCGTATGACGTGCCGTTCGGTGAGGACGGCTTGCCCGTGTGGCCGACGAGTCGGGGCGACTTCTCGGGGTTCTGCACGCCAGAGAACCTCGTGTGGGACAACCACGGCGATCCCGAGCGCGTGACCGAGCCGGGCGAGTACCGGTCGCCCGACGTGCCCGTCGACACGTACGGCATGACGCTGTGGGTCGAGCAGGGATCGATCCCCGGGGCCGAAGGCGAGCCGCCGCACGTCGTCGTGGAAGGCGAATGCGGCATCCCGAACGAGACGACGTTCGGGATGAAGGCGACGACTCTCGCCCAGGCCGAATCAGGCGGATCATCGGTGAACCCGGGCGAGCAGCTGTGGGACACGGTGAAGCTCGAGGGCGCTCTGCCCGCGGGCGGGTCTGTCGTGGTCGATCTCTACCAGTGGAGCGAGGACGCGGAGCCGGTGTGCACAGAAGAGACGCGCGTCTGGTCGAGTGAGCCGGTCGTGCTGCGCGGGGGCATGTTCCGCGAGGGGATGACGATCGATCTGCGCGAACGGGGGCAGGCGTTCACCGTGCCGGACCTCCCCGACGGCACACGCCTGGGGTTCGTCGAGACCACTGTCGACGCTCTCGGGCGGGGGGTGGCGGAGGGCGCGTGCGGCGAGCCCGCCGAGACCGTCACCGTCGCAGTGCCGGCCGTCGCGTCCGTGCACACCCTCCCCGAGACGGGCGGCGACGACGATGGCCTGCGTGCGGTGCTCATCGCGGCGGGCGGGCTGCTCGGACTCGGCACGCTGGTGCTCGTGGGGCTCGCGATCCGCGGCCGACGCCGGGTGCCAGCGGCAGAGTGAGCGCCGCACGGTGAGCGGCCCCGGCGAGGCGAGTCACCGCCTCGCCGGGGCCCCTCGCTGGCTTCAGCGTGAGCGTCGGCGCGTGATTCTCTGTTCGCCTCTCAGTGATTGCGGCAGGGATTGAGATTCGAACATCCGTTCTCTATCCTCGAGGCATGCCTCACTCCATTCCGCACACCGAAGCCCACGCCGAGGTCACCATCTGGATGACCGACGATCTTCCGTCGCGGATGTTCTACGCGGGTCGCCGCTGGCGGGTGACCGACATGCCCACCCGGCTCCGGGACAGCGTGTGGAGTGCCTCGCCCGAGACCGGCCGCGGGTTCTACGGCTGGCGGTTCCAGGGCACCGACGAGAGCGGGCTGAGCGTCGTGTTCGACGTCTTTCCCGCCGAGGACGGATGGCATGTCCACCACGTCTGGGGTCTCTGAGCGCCTCAGGCCGTGGTCTCCGCTGACCGCTGCGGCTGAGCGAGGCGCGCGAGCTGGCCAGACCAGCGCGCCGCGTACTGCTCGATCGCCCCGTCGTCGCGGAAGGTCCTGTCATTCAGGCAGAGGCCAGGCAGGGCCAGGGCGCCGAGCTCGGTGAGCACGGGACGCAGGGTGAGGTCGGCGGCCAGCGCGTGCCGGTCGGAGGCGGCGAGCATCAGCGGCACCGCGACGACGCCGGCCAGTCCGGTCTGCCCGTCGAACTGATCGAGGAACAGCTTGATCAGACCCGTGTAGGTCGCCTTGAAAGTCGGGCTCGCGAAGATCACGAGCCTCGCGGATGCCGTGCGGGCCTTCGCCTCGGCGACCGCCGGGCCTTCCCAGCCCAGCAGCTCCGGTCCCATTTCCGACCCCTCGATGACCTCGGCTTCCTCCCCGCCCGTGAGAGCGGCGGCCAGGAGCTCAGCCGCTTCGCGCGTGCGGGACGCCGGCTTCGGGTTGCCGACGACGATCACGACCTCCGTCGCCGGGTGGGCTGAGCGCTGCGTCACGGTGGTCCTCCGTCATCGCCTCGTCACGCCCGAGGGTCTCGGGGCGCCTCTCTCACGATAGGCGGCGTGTCGCTCGTGACCGCAGGATGCGGGGTCGGATGCGTCACACAGTGACATGCGAAGACGAAGGGCCCCGGCGCAGTGCCGGAGCCCTTCGTCAGTGCGACCGAGAGTCGATCAGGTGAAGACGCCCTTGACCAGGATCGGGTGATGGTCGGACGGCAGAGGCGTCACGTAGCGGCTGCCGCTCATCTTTCCCGCGTTCTGCCATGACGTGATGACGGTGCGTCCGGCCTTGACCCACACCATGTCGACGTGAGAGCCCCACTTGATGCCGATGACCGGCTTGGTCTTCTTGTCGGGGTTGGCCGTGTTGTGGTGCTGGCGGGTCAGCGACCGGGCCTGCATGAAGGCGTCGGTCCACCCGTCGCCCTTGAGGATGCTCATCGTCTTGTCGCCCGACACGGAGAGATTGGTGTTGAAGTCGCCGATGACGACCGTGGCGGCTCCCTTGAGCTTGGGGTTGGCGGCGGCGAGCTTCCTCATGACGGCCTTGACGTACGGCGTGATCCGATCCGCCTCGTACTGCCGCTGCTTGGTCAGGGCGCGGCTCTTGCCGACGACGAGATGCGTGTCGAACACGACGAGGTAGCGACCGGACTCGTGCTTGAGGGCGGCCCATGCGACGCCGTGGCCGGACGATGCGTACTTCGAGGCGAACCGCTTGGAGCCGGTGGTGGCGACGCCGTTCTTCTTGCCGACCTTCGAGAAGGTGGAGGCGCGATAGAGGATGTCGTTCTGCCCGTTGACGGCGAACTTGTAGCCCTTGGGCGCCTTCTTGTAGCGCGAGGCCTCCTGGAGCCCGACGACGTCGGCCTTCAGCTCCTTGATGCGCGTATTGATGAGGCGGGTGCGACCGGAGATGTTGGCGCACTTCGCGGAGCAGACGTTCCAGCTCATGATCGCGTAGCGGGGCTCGCCGCCCTTCAGCTGGGCCTCATCGGCGATCGTCGTGTGCCCGACGCGCGAAGAGCCGAGGCCCCGCCCGATGTTGTTGACGGCGACGACGCGGACGAAGTAGCTCTTGCCCGGCTTGAGCTTGCGGAGCACCGCCTTCGAGCTCGTGGTGGTGACCTTCGGGGTCTTGACGTCCATCACGCCGCTGTAGCTCGTCGACACGTACACCTGGTAGCTGCTCGCGCGCGCGACGTTGCCCCAGTCGACCGTGAGCGTGGCGCCGTCGGCCTTGAGGGAGGCGCCGGTGAACGAGACGAGCCCGACGCGCGCGGGCTTGGTCTTCTGCCAGGTGGCGCCCTGCGTGAGCGTCGTGGCCGAGACGCGCGGGGCGCCGCTGCCGTTGCCGACGTTGTTGGAGGGGACGACGCGGGCGGTGTACTTCGTGCCGGCCTTCAGGCCGCCGATGGTCGCCTTCGACGACGTGACGATCTTGGTCGGGGTGTCCATCTCGAAGACCGCGTCCGGGTCGGTGCTGACGAACACGCGGTAGAAGGTCGCACGTGTGACGGCGGCCCAGTCGAACGTCAGGGTGGCGCCCGATTCGGTCCAGGTGCCGCCGATCGCCTTGACGGTGCCCATGTCAGCCGGCTTCGAGGTCTGCCATGTCGTGCCGGCGGCCTTCTCTGTGGGCGGCGTGAAGTGGTTCACGCGGCTCGAGAAGCCGGAGTGGCCGACGTTGTTCACGGCGCGGACGACCACGTAGTAGCGGGTGGCGGGCTTCAGGCCGCCGATGGTCGCCTTGGACGAGGTCACGACCTTCGTCGGCTTGGCCATCGTGCGCACGGCGTCGTAGTCCGTCGAGGCGTAGACCTCGTAGCTGGTCGCGCGAGCGGCGGCGGCCCAGTCGATCGTGAGGGTCGCAGCGCCGTTGGCCCATCCCCAGCCGATGACGGAGGCCTTGTCGACGGCGGCGGGTTTCGCGGTGTACTCGGTCACCGCCGTGGCTGCGGCGAGGGCGGTGGTGGGGGCGGGGGAGGCTGCGGTGGCGGCGGACGCGGGAAGGACGAGCGTCGCGGCGAGCAGCAGCGAGAGTGCTGTTCTGATCATTTCCGGGGGATGCCGCAGAGCGGCGGATGGGGGATGGGGGGGGTGGTGCCTGCAGAAAGCATCGCGGCAAGAGAGCCGCAAGGCAAGAGCCGAGGGCAGGAAAAGGGGATAACCGGGGCAGATTCGGAGGCGTTTCCAGGTTACGCCTCGATCGGGGATCGATCCGGCAGGTCATGTCGGACGTCGCTCGTATCCTCGGCGGGTGGCAGAGAGGATCCAGGCGTGGTGGTCACGCCGGCAGTGGTCGAAGGGACTCGCCGAGCCCTACCCCGTGGGTGCTTACCGCGAGGCGTGGGCGGCGTACCCCGCTCTGGTGCGCCAGTACCACCCGGAGCTCAACGCAGGCATCGCGCTCAGCCAGATCCCGCCCGCAGCCGATGTGCTGCTGCAGTGGGAGTGTGAGTCGGGGCACCGCTTTGTCGCGACGCCCGACGAGCAGCGCTCACGGCCCGGCCGTGAACGGCGGCGCAGCGCGTGGTGCCCGGAATGCGCGGAGCGCGCGAACCCGCGCCGCATCCTGGCCCTGCCGATGCGCGAGACCGTGGCCGAGCCGGGCGGCGCGCTCCTTCCCGAGGCGCCCGCCCTGCTGCGTGCGCGGCCCGCTCGACCGCGGCAGCGGCTGTGCGCGAAGACCCCCGACCTGGCAGCCGGTGAGCCGTTCGTGTCGGAGTGCGCACCGAGACCCGCTTCTGCTGTCGAGGCGCGGCTGAGAGCCGACCTCTTCGAGAGGCTGGAGCTCACCCCTGGACTCAACGCAGTACGGGTGGCGCGCCCCTTCTTCGACCACCTCGAGGTGTGGCCCGACATCGTCCTCACCGAGCTGCGCGTCGCGATCGAGTACGACTCCATCGGTCGCCACGGACTCGAGCACGTCGGCAAGCGTGAAGAGGCCGACCGCCGCAAAGACCGCGCACTCCGCGCCGTGGGCTGGGAGGTCGTGCGGCTGCGGACGGGCCGCCTCGAGGCGATAGGCCCTTACGACCTCTCACTCAGCGGCTGGAACCGCACGGCCCTCGGCCGACTCGTCGACAGGCTGCGCGATATCCGCGGCCCCCTGCTGGTAGACGCGTACGACCGGGGGTGACGGCGGGTCACCTCTCGCAGACGATGCCGTCGTGGTCGCGGTCCTGATACCAGTCGTACTCGGGGTCGACGCCGCTCCGGTAGTCGCCGTAGCCGCTGGCGATCGCCTCTTTGCAGGTGCCGAAGCGCGGGTCGGTCTTCGGCTCCGGCTTGGGCTTCGGCTTGGGCCTGGGCTTCGGCTTGGCCGGCATGTCGTGCGCCTCATCGGAGTCGATGTACTTCGCCTGAAGAGGGTGCGAACCGTCATCGCCGGCGGCGGCCCACCCCGTGCGGAGGAGGTATGCCCCCGCATCCTTGCCGTTCACGCGCGCATACCTGAGCAGATTGCCATCGGCATCGGTGTCGCTGAGGCCATCGACCGCCAGCAGGGTGACCGCGCCGCCGGCGAGGAACGCGGTCAGCTTCTTCTTCGCCTGGTCGTAGCCCCACTCGCCCTTCTCGGGTATGTCGATGCCGATGAGTCGGACGGTTCCTTCACTTGTGACGATCGTGTCGCCGCTCTTCACAGACTGGACCTCGACCGGCGTCTCGGTGGGAGTGGGAGTGGGCGTCGGAGTGGGCGTTGCCGTGGGCGTCGGCGTCGGCGTCGGCGACGAGCTCGGCGTGGCGGAAGGGGTGCGCACCGCCGCCGTCGGCGTGGACGTCGCCTGCGGCGCGAACGCGACAGGCGTCTCAGCGGTCGCGGTGGTCTCGGGCGCTCGCTGGCTGTTCAGCATGGCGTTCGCCACGTTGCCGGTCAGGAGAAGCCCCACCGCGGCGATGGCCGTGACCCAGCCCGCTGCCTTTCGGCTGCGGAAGCGCAGCCAGGTCGGCCGGCTGCGGACGAGCCCGACGATGCCCGTGATCAGGACGATGAGGAAGAGCACCGCGAAGATCGGCGACAGGATGACCGCGATCGCGAGTCCCAGCAGCGCGATCAGCACCCACGCCCATGCCGGCAGCCCCTTCTTCTTCACACGGGAGCTCTTCTTGGACGCCGGCGGCGGCGTGAGCGAGGGGCGCATGGCGACTCCAGCATCGGGCGGATCGGATGTCCCCGTCGGGTATGGCGAGGGCGGTGCCCTTCGACCCTAGATGAGAACTCTCTCATGTCAAGTAGGCCGACGGGCAGCGGCATCCCTGCACCGCGCCGTGACGCTCGCGTGCCTCAGCCGGCCGAGCGCGCGTGGGCCGCGATGCGATCGAAGACGGCGTCGAGCTCGGCGTCGACGCGCTGCTCTTCCGCGTGCGCGTCGTAGTACGCGAGGATGCGGCGGGCGCCTTCGTCGAAGGTGATCGTCGTGCGGAACTCGGGCACCAGCGCAGTGACCTTGGAGTCATCGAAGAGCATCGAGTGCGCCTTGTCGCCGATGAGCGTCGGGCCGAGGGCGGGAGCGAACGCCGCGATCGTGTCCGATGCGACGTGCACGATGTCGGGCTCCGAGACGCCTGCCGCCTGCGCGAGCCACCCGTAGATCTGGTTCCACGACGGCGCGTGCGAGCCCGTGATGGTGAACGCCTCGCCGATCGCCGCAGGATTGCCGAGCAGGCCGGTGAACGCCACCGCGAAGTCGTCGGAGTGGGTGATCGTCCACAGACTCGTCCCGTCGCCGTGGACGATCACGGGCCTGCCGGCGCGCATCCGGGCGATGTCAGTCCATCCGCCGAGAGTGGGCAGCCCCCGCTCGTCGTAGGTGTGTGACGGCCGCACGATCGTCACAGGCAGGCCGCGTTCGCGGTGCGCGGCGACCAGCACGTCTTCGCACGCGATCTTGTCGCGCGAGTACTGCCAGAACGGATTGCGCAGCGGCGTCGACTCGGTCACCGGCATCCGGCGCGGCGGCTTCTCGTAGGCCGAGGCGGAACTGATGAACACGTACTGCCCTGTGTGTCCCTCGAACAGCTCCAGGTCGGTGTGCACGTGCTCGGGCGTGAATGCCACGAAGTCGGCGACGACGTCGAACTCCGCGCCACCCAGCGCGCCACGCACCGACGCGGGGTCGCGCACGTCCGCCTCGATCAGGCGCACGCCCTCCGGAAGCGGTCGGCGTCCGGTGCCTCGATTGAGGACGGTGACCTCGTGCCCGCGCTCGACCGACCTCCGCACGCACGCCGTGCTGATCGTCCCGGTCCCGCCGATGTACAGGATGCTCGCCATGCGCCGAGCCTACGCGCGGTCATGGCCCGCGCAGGCTCGGTGTCGGCTGGTCAGCGTGCCTTCCGGTCGGCCGGGGTCAGCCGGCGGTGCGGTCGAGCTCCTGGTGCTCGACGATCCACTTCTGCAGGCGCGGATACACCCAGAACGAGTAGATGCCGAGCGTGATGATGGTCAACAGGAACCACTTGATCCACATGCCGAACAGCCCGATCGCGGATCCGGTGAACCGAAGACGACGCCCGTTGACGTAAGTGTGCTTGGTCTTCCAGCGGTAAGTCATCACGACCGCCCACGGATAGCAGATGCCGAGGGTGAGCACGGTGACGAGGAAGCCGGCGATGCCGACGCCGAGCCATGTGGCTGCTCCTCCGTCGAAGTCGAACTTCAGCTGCTGATCGGCAGGCAGGGCTCCGCCCGTGCGGGTATCGGTCGCGTTGCTCATGGGATCTCCGGGTATCGAGGGCCGTCAGGCCGTGACGAGTCGGGGTGTTCGGGCACGCCGGAATCACCCCTCAGGGTGGGTTCGCCGTCGTTCGTGCGCAGCGCTGCGGGGAATGTCGGGTCACTCCTGTGGGGAGGCTACAGCGTGACGCGGCGAAGCAGGGCGACGCGCCGATCCCGCGTGTCGCCCTGCCGGTCGCCGCAGCAGCGACGGTCAGGCGCAGGTCGCGGTCACCAGCTCCCGAAGCACGCCCACCATGACGGCGCGTCCGGCGAGCATGTCAGGCTCTGATGTCTTTTCGAGCTCGTTGTGCGAGATGCCTTCGCGACTCGGCACGAACAGCATCACCGTCGGGGCGATGTCTTTCATGTTGGTGGAGTCGTGGCCGGCCACCGTCAGGATGCGCTGATGAGAGAGTCCGAGATCTTCGCTCACCTCTTCTGAAAGGGCGAAGAGCGCGGGCGTGTAGTCGTTGCTGTCCCATGCGTGAGTGCGCTCGATCTGGATCGTGAGCCCGCGCGACGAGGCGATGCCCTCCGCTTCGGCCCGGACGAGGGCCTCGGCCTCCGCGAGCGTCGCCGGGTCAGCGCAGCGCAGGTCGAGGTTCATCTCCGCCGACGACACCACGACCACGGGAGAGTTCGGGTAGATCTCCATCGTCGACACCGCAGTGTGCAGCGGCGGCGTGCGGAAACGGTCCGCGAGCCGACGCGCGAACACGATGAGCTCTGCGGCTCCCAGGAGTGCGTCCTTGCGATCCGCCATGAGGGTCGAGCCGGTGTGGGACTGCTCGCCGGTGATCCGGACGTGGAGCTTCCGTGCACCCCACGTGCCGGTCACGATGCCGATCTGGGCACCGCTCCGTTCGAGCTCGCGACCCTGCTCGATGTGGATCTCCGCGTACGACGCCACATCGAACGACACCGTCTCGCCGATCATGCCGAGCCCGGTGAGGGCGCCCTCCACCGAGACGCCGGCGCGGTCGGTCTTCGCGTATGCGTCGGCGAGCGTCATCTTGCCCGTGAACACCGAGCTGCCCATCATGCTCGGCGCGAACCGGCTGCCCTCCTCGTTGAACCAGTTGACGACGGCGATGTTGCGCGTCGGCGTCAGATCGCCCCGCTCTGCGGCATCCGCGACCTCTCGGGCGGCCGAGGCCGATACCGCCACGCCGTAGGCGCCGTCGAACCGGCCGGCCGTCGGCTGGGAGTCGAGGTGAGATCCCGTCAAGACATACGGCGCGTCGGGCACGAGCTCGAGCAGACCGAACTGATTGCCGATCGCGTCGTACATCACACGGAACCCGCGCGAGGCGAGCCAGCCGCCGAACCATGCGCGCTGCATGGCGTCGGGGAGTGTGGCGGCCTCCCGATCGACGCCACCGCGGGGGGTGGCGCCGATCGTGGAGAGGTGCGCGAAGTCTCTCAGGAACTCGTCGCTGTACGACTCACCAGTCACGGCGCAGTTCCATGGTGCTGCAGTGCAGGCTGCCGCCGTTCTTGGCGATCTCGCTGTACGGCACGGGGATGACCTCGACGCCGCGAGAGCTCAGCAGCTCGGCGGTGCGAACGAGGTGGTCGGCGACGATCACGCGGCGGCGGTCGACGACGAGCGAGTTGACAGCCCAGTCCTCGCCTCGAGGCACCTCGAGCGTCTCGATTCCCAGGGTGTCGAGGAGGTCGATCAGCTCGAAGGGGATGAGGTTGCTGTTGATCAGCGCGAGGTCGTCGTCGAGCATCACGATGCCGCCGTCGATGTGAATGATGTAGCCCGGGAGGGGCACTTCGATGACCTCCATGCCGATCGGCTCGAGCAGCGAGCGGATCTGGCGGTAGCCCTCCTTGTTGCAGCGCACCGAGGTGCCGAACAGGGCCAGATCCTTCCGCAGCTTCGTGAAGCTTCCGCCTTCGGCGATCGCCGTGCCCGTGAGGGTGCCGAGGATGGGCATGCCCTGCGCGGCGACGGTCTGCGTGATCGACTGCTCCTCACCGCGGCGCATGCGCGGAGCGAGACGCAGGATGACGGCGCCACCGGGCACCGTGATGAGCGGATCACGCGTGTAGATGGACTTCGTGAAGGTCTCGTCCAGGTCGGGAGCGAACACGACCTCGACGCCCTCCGCCCGCAGAGTGCTCACGTACGCGTCGTACTGGCTGTGCAGCAGGTCGAGGTCGGGGACTTCGTCCGAGAACCAGTACCACGTCTTGCCGGGGTCGACGAGTGCGCCGATGTTCTCATCCCACGCGTCGCCTCGGACGTTCGCGAGGCCAGCGTTGGGGCGGCGCATGAGCACCGTGCGCAGCTTGCTGACCTCGTCGGCGGCGCCCCACTTCTGTCCCCAGTTGGAGACGAGTTCGTGCTCGTCGAGGAAGCCGGGCTCCGGCTCGGGCCCGAGTACTCGGTGGACGTACGCGCTGCTGCTGATGCTGCTGGTCATGGGCGTGGCTTTCTGTGAGAGGCGTCGGGGGCCCTGGAGGGCGGTTCAATGCTAGGAACGGGCATGGTTCGCAGAGCCGTGACGCGTGCCGCAGGTATGCCGCCTCAGGTTGTGCACGCGCACATTCGGTGATCCTCCGAGCGGGTCGCGATCGGGACCGGCTCGGTGACCCGCAATGCGGTCGATCCATGGATTGTGCATGTGCACATCGATCGGCGGTGAAGACGCCACGGATCTCCAGGGGTGAAGCGCGGTGGCCGCCCGTAGCTTCGGGAGGGTCCCACCACCACACTCGTGACCCTTCCCGAATCCAGGAGCCACACATGCCCAAGTTCATCCGCACCTCGGCGATCGCGCTGATGTCGGCTGCCGCTCTCGCTTCTCTCACGGCGTGCGCATCGACGGAGGAGACGCCCGCACCCGCGTCGTCCGCGGCCGCCGACGCCCCCGCCACGCTCACCGATGGCAAGCTCACCGCCTGCATGACCGTCGGCTACAAGCCGCTCGAGTACTTCGAGAACGAGACCGACGGCGAGATCATCGGCTTCGACGCCGACGGCATCCGGGCGCTCGCCGACGTGTGGGGGCTGGAGCCCGTGTTCGAGAACATGGCCTTCGACGGCCTGGTTCCCGGACTGCAGGCCAGCCGCTGCGACATCCTCTGGTCGGGCCTCTACATGAGCGAGGAGCGTCTCGCGGTCCTGGACGGCACCGCGTACCTGACCACCGGACCGGCTGTCGCCGTCGTCAAGGAGCGCGAGTCGGAGTTCACCGACGAGCTGTCCCTCTGCGGCGGCTCGTTCGCCACCACGAACCAGACCTGATCCAGCCCGCACGCCTCG
>CALANM010000113.1 GCA_937926065.1 uncultured Microbacterium sp. | reverse complement strand
GCACCGTGCGGATCGGCACGTTGATGCCGACGCCGAGGGTGTCGGTGCCGCAGATCACCCGCAGCAGCCCCTTCTGCGCGAGCGTCTCGACCAGGCGGCGGTAGCGGGGCAGCATGCCCGCGTGGTGCACGCCGATGCCCGCCCGCACGAGCCGCGACAGCGTCTTGCCGAAGCCGGTCGTGAACCGGAAGCCCCCGATCTCGGCCGCGATGGCATCCCGCTGCTCGCGCGTCGTGACCTTCGCGCTCGTCAGTGCCTGCGCCCGCTCGAGGGCCGCCGCCTGTGAGAAGTGCACGATGTAGACCGGCGCCTCGCCCGTCTCCAGGAGCCGCTCGAGCACGTCGTGCACCGGGCGGCGCTCGTACGAGAGGTGCAGCGGCACGGGACGCTCGACGCCCGTCACGAGCGCCGTCGGACGGCCGGTGCGGCGCTCGAGGTCGGACGCGATCGCCGTCACGTCGCCGAGCGTCGCCGACATGAGAAGGAACTGTGCACGCGGCAGCGTCAGCAGCGGCACCTGCCACGCCCACCCGCGCTCGGAGTCGCCGTAGTAATGGAACTCGTCCATCACGACCTGGTCGACCGGCGCGTCGGGACCGAGCCTCAGGGCGATGTTCGCAAGGATCTCGGCCGTGCAGCACACGATGGGCGCCTCGGGATTCACGGCCGAGTCCCCCGTGACCATGCCGACGTTCTCCGCGCCGAAGATCTCCACCAGCGCGAAGAACTTCTCGCTCACGAGCGCCTTGATCGGCGCCGTGTAATACGTGCGGCCTCCCGACGCGAGGCACGCCGCGTGCGCCGCGACGGCCACGAGCGACTTGCCCGTGCCGGTGGGGGTCGCGAGGATCACGTTCGCCCCCGACACCAGCTCGATGATCGCCTCGTCCTGCGCCGGATACAGGCTGAGCCCGCGACCCTCGGCCCACGCGACGAACGCGTCGTACACGGCATCCGCCTCGGCGCCCGCCGGGATCCCGTCCATCAGCCGCGCCGCATCACCCATCCTTCGAGTCTGCCTCACCCGCGCCGGCCCCCGCTTCGGGGGGCTTCACCACCGGCGAGCCGCACCGCCGCCCAGCGCCGGCCCCGCGACAGCGACCGGGTCAGACACGCTCGGGAGTGTGCAGGCGGGCGAGGTAGCGATCGGCGCGGGCCGGCGGGCCACCGTGGTCGAGCAGCGACACGACGACCGTGACGGCGGCGGCGAGCGGGATGGTCCAGGCCGCCGGCTGGCCCAGGAAGGGGGCCGCGACCCCGACGCCGTCGACCGCCAAGTACACGAGGAGCGACAGCGCGCACGAGACGGCGCCGACGACCATCCCGGCCACGGCGCCCCGCGTCGTGAGACCGCGCCACCACACGCCCAGCAGCAGCATGGGAGAGAGGCTGGATGCCGCGAACACGAACACCACGCCGACGCTCGAGACGAGTCCGGCCGGCTGAGTGGCGAGCGCGACGACGAGCGGCACCAGGGCGCACAGCAGCGCCGACACGCGGAAAGAGCGGACGGAGCCCGAGAAGACGTCCTGGCTGACGACGCCGGCGAGCGACACGACGAGGCCCGCCGAGGTCGCGAGGAACGCCGCGAAAGCCCCCGCGACGACGAGGGCCGTCAGCAGCTCACCGCCGAGCCCGGGGAAGACGCGCGAAGGGAGCACGAGCGCGACGGTGTCGGCGACACCCGGCTCGGCCAGGTCGGGCGCAAGCATGCGGGCCAGGATCCCCATCGCGCTCGAGACGGCATAGAAGACGCTGACCATCGCGACCACGAGCACCGTCGTCCGCCGCGCCGACACCCCGTCGGGGCTCGTGTAGAAGCGCACGAGCACGTGCGGGAGCCCCATCGTCCCGAGGAGGAGAGCAATCAGGAGGGATGCCGTCTCGTACGCGTCGACAGCCGACGGCCCCGCCTCGACGGGAAAGACGACGGAGGGGTCGAGATCATGAGGACCGCCGCCGGTGGCGAACACGATGAGCACGACGGGGACCAGCAGCGCCGTGAGCTTGAGCCAGTACTGGAACGCCTGCACGAACGTGATCGCCCGCATGCCGCCCGCCGCGACCGCCCCACCTACGAGCACCGCCACGAGCACGGCCCCGATCCACGGCGGGAGCCCCGCGACCACAACGAGCGTGAGACCGGCGCCGTGCAGCTGCGGCACGATGTACAGCCACCCGATGATGAGGACGATGAGACTCGTGATGCGCCGAGCCGCGTCGGACTGCAGCCGCGCCTCGACGAAGTCCGGGATCGTGTAGGCGCCGCTGCGGCGAAGGGGCGCCGCGATGAAGACGAGCACGAGCAGGTATCCGGCGGCGTACCCGATCGGGAACCAGAACCCGCGCGCGCCGCCCAGCAGCACGAGTCCCGACAGCCCGAGGAACGTGCCGGCCGAGAGGTACTCGCCGCTGATGGCCGACGCGTTCCACACCGGACGCACGCTGCGGGATGCCACGAAGAAGTCGCTCGTGGTGCGCGACGCCCGCAGACCGTAGACGCCGATCAGCACCGTGGCGGTGGCGACCAGGGCCACGGCGGCGAGGTCGAGCGCCGCGTTCACTCCCGCTCCCGCAGCGCCCGGTAGCGCTCTTCGTTGCGGGCGGCGGTGCGCGTGTACAGCACCGCGAAGACGACGATGACGGGGTAGAACGCGAACGCGTGGATGAGCCACGACAGCGGCACGCCCCACAGCGCGATCCGGTCGAGCTCGGAGATGCCGGCCAGCGCGACGCTCAGCGCCACCGCCACCACGACGAACCCGATCACGGTGCCCAGCGCGAGGCGCAGCTGCGTGCGCCGAAGCGCCCGGCTGTAGACCGCCTCGGCCTCGTCGGCGGGGGAGTCGGGCATCGCGATCCCACGCACCGACACCGCGTGGGCGCGCACGCCCTGAGGCCGGGTGACCTGCCCGCGCGGGGCGGTCGGCCGCCCGTCGTCGGCGGTGACCCGTACGCGGCGGGGCGGTCCGTCGGTCATCTCGCCGCTCCGTCGCGAGCGCCGCCCCGCACGAGCGCTTCACGCACCGACGGCACGAGCCGGCGGCTCACCGGCAAGGTGATGTCGCCGACCGACACCGAAGGCTCTGCGCCCGACAGGCGCACCTCGGTGACCGCCGACGCCTGCACGAGATACGAGCGGTGCACCCGCATGAACCCGGCCGGCGCCCACCGCTGCTCGAGCTCCGAGATGGGGATGCGCACGAGGTTCCCCGCGCCCTCATCCGTATGCAGACGCGAGTAGTCCCCCTGCGCCTGCACCCACCGCACGTCACTGCGCCGCACGAACCGCACCGACTGCCCCACCGTGACGGTGAGCACCTCATCGGCATCCGCTTCGCCCGGCGACGCCTCACGTTCGACGAGGCGGTCGATCGATCGCCGCAGCCGCTCGATCCGCACGGGCTTGAGCAGGTAGTCGGTGGCGCGCAGATCGAACGCATCGACCGCGCGGGCATCGTCGGCAGTGACGAACACGACCGCGGGAGGGCTGGCGAGCGCGGCGAGCGCCGGCGCGAGCTCGAGCCCCGTGAGACCCGGCATGTGGATGTCGATGAACGCGGCATCGACGGCCCGCTCCGACAGCTGCCGCAGCGCATCCGCCCCCGAGGTCGCCGTGAGGATGTCGCCGATGCGCTCGTCGGCACGCAGCAGGTGCACGAGCTCGTCGAGCGCGGGACGCTCGTCGTCGGCGACGAGCACATCGATCACGAGGGCACCTTTCCGCCGGCCGCGGTCAGCCGAAGTCCGGCTCGTGGAGGGGCTGCGACTTGGGGATTCGCATCCTGACCAGGGTACCTGCGCCCGTTCCCGTCTCGACGACAAGCCCGCCGTCTGGCCCGTAGAGCTGGCGCAGGCGCGTGTCGACGTTGCGGATGCCGACATGAGCTCCGTCGGACACCGTCGCGAGCAGCTCGCGCAGCGCCTCGGGATCCATGCCGACGCCGTCGTCTTCGACCGTGATCTCGGTGTGGGTGCCCTCGTCGCGCGCCTCGATGCGGATCGTTCCGCCGCCTTCCCCGGGCTCGAGTCCGTGGCGAACCGCGTTCTCGACGATCGGCTGCACCGACAGGAACGGGATGACCGTGGCGAGCGTCTCGGGCGCGATCCGCAGCGTCACCTGCAGGCGGTCGCCGAACCGCGCCCGCTCGAGTTCGAGATATGAGTGGATGCTGCGCAGCTCCTCGGAGAGCGTCGTGAACTCCCCCTGCCGCCGGAACGAGTAGCGCGTGAAGTCCGCGAACTCGAGCACCAGCTCGCGAGCCCGCGGCGGATCCGTGTGGATGAACGACGCGATCGCCGTGAGCGCGTTGTAGATGAAGTGCGGTGAGATCTGGGCACGCAGCGACCGCAGCTCCGCTTCAGCGAGCGCCGTGCGCGAGGCGTCGAGCTCTCCGAGCTCCAGCTGCGCCGCGCACCAGTCGGCGACGTCGGCCGTCGCCCGCACCAGCGCAGCCCGCACGGGCGCCGCGAACGCGACGATCACGCCGACCGTGCGGCCGTCGACGACGATGGGTGCGCCGACCGCCTCCAGGTCGTCGCCGTTCTCACGTCGCGGGAACACCTGGCGGCGGCCGGTGTCGCGCACGCGGTCGGCGATGCGGGATGCGGCATCCGTCAGCGCCTCGGCATCCGCCTGCCCGTCGAACGCGACAGCGCCGCTCTCGCCGACGATCGCGATCGCGGTGCTCCCGAGGAGCGTGCGCAGGTGACGCGCTGCGCGCTCGACCTCCGGCGCATCGAGCCCCGCGCGCAGGTGCGGGGCGGCGAGCGTCGCCTGGTGGAGGGCGCGGTAGGCGGCCTGCTCCGAGTCGGTGCCGAGGTCGGCCGAGCCCTTGGCGAGCCGACGGGCCAGCGCGAGCAGAAGGGTGAGGGCGATCCCGCCGAACACGCCGGCGAGCGCGGCGAGCACGGTCGGATCGGTCATGCGATCAGCCTAGAGACCGACCGACGCCGTCCATCAGCCCGGCACGGCACCGCGGCCAGCGGCACGGCATCCGTCGGCCTAGCAGCACCGCGCGCCGGGGTTGCGGTCCTGGTCGTCCATCTTCTGACGCCAGAACTGGCGCTCGGTGAGCACCTCGGCGTCGGGGTGGGTGCGGCGCTGATGGGCGACATACGTCTCGTAGGCGCTGTCGCCCATCAGCTGCGACATGTACCAGCGCACGGCGCCGGCCCCACGTCGCACCGCGCGGGCCGCCAGCAGAAGGGCGGCTCCGCCGCTCGTGCACAACTCCGGAAGACCGGTGGCGGGACGGCCCGAAACGCCCGGCGCACCGCGCTTCGCGTCGATATCTCCGGAGTTGTGCACGGCGGTCATCTCAGTGGCTCCGACGTGCGAGGGCGCGGCGCTCCTCGGCGAGGATCGGTTCCCACTGCTTCTCGAGGTCGCGCTCGGCCGCCGTCGCGAGAAGGCCGGCCGGTGCGAAGCGACGCGACGCGACCGGCGCGTCTTCCGTCTCTTCGCCGCCGCCCGCACGGATCGCCTTGACCGTGACGATCACCGACATCACGATCACGACGATCGCGAGCACGACGAAGATGATCGACAGCGTGCCCTGAACGGCTGTATTGCGCATGACGGCGCCGATCACCTCGGGCGTGCCGAGCGAGTCGTCGCCGGCCTCAAGCGCGGCCCGGTAGGTGAAGTGGTTGGCCCAGTATCCGATCGACGGCACCGGCGACAGGATCTTGTACAGGGATGCCGTGATCGTCACCGCCGCCGTGAACGCCAGCGGCACCGCGACGATCCACAGCCACTTCACGTAGCTGCGGCCGCGCTTGGCGACGATCGCCATGACGACGGCGAGCGCGATGGCCGCCAGCAGCTGGTTGGCGATGCCGAACAGCGGGAAGAACGTGTTGATTCCGCCGAGCGGGTCGGTGACGCCGAGGATGAGGATCGCGCCCCAGCCGGCGACCATGATCGCGGTGGTGATCCACACGCCCGGACGCCACGAGACGTCGCGGAACTTCGGGATCCAGGCGCCGATCGAGTCCTGCAGCATGAAGCGCGCGACACGGGTGCCGGCGTCGACGGCGGTGAGGATGAACAGCGCCTCGAACATGATCGCGAAGTGGTACCAGAACGCCATGAGCGCCTGACCGCCGAGAGCCTGCTGCATGATGTGCGCGAGGCCGAGGGCGAGGGTGGGGGCGCCGCCGGTGCGCGACACGATCGAGGACTCCCCGACGTCAGCGGCGGTGCTGGTGAGCATGTCGGGCGTGATGTTCACCCCGGTGAGGCCCAGCGAGTTGACGAACGCGACCGCGCCTTCGACGGTGCCGCCGGTCGCGGAGGCGGGGGCGTTCATCGCGAAGTAGATGCCCTGGTCGATCGAGATGGCGGCGACGAGCGCCATGATCGCGACGAACGACTCCATGAGCATTCCGCCGTATCCGATGAAGCGCGTCTGGCGCTCCTTCTCGACCAGCTTGGGGGTCGTTCCCGACGAGATGAGCGCGTGGAAGCCCGACAGGGCGCCGCACGCGATCGTGACGAACAGGAAGGGGAACAGCGGTCCGGCGAAGACGGGGCCCATGCCGTTCTCGCCGAAGATCGTGACCGCGGGCACCGAGATCTCGGGGCGGACGAGCACGATCGCGCCAGCGAGCATCACGATGACGCCGATCTTCATGAAGGTCGACAGGTAGTCGCGCGGGGCGAGCAGCAGCCAGACGGGGAGCACGGCGGCGATGAAGCCGTAGATGATGATGCCCCACGCGATGGTCGTGCGGTCGAGGTGGAAGATCGCCTGGCCCCACTCGGTGCCGGCCACCCAGCCGCCGCCGATGATGGCG
The DNA here is from genome assembly GCA_937926065.1 of uncultured Microbacterium sp. GTDB lineage: Bacteria > Actinomycetota > Actinomycetes > Actinomycetales > Microbacteriaceae > Microbacterium. The sequence continues at coordinate 1,190 of CALANM010000113.1, read as the reverse complement.
AGCATGAGCAGCGCGAAGCCGATGATGGAGACCTCGGTGACCTTGCCGGGGCGGAGGAACCGCAGGTACACGCCCATGAACAGGGCGATCGGGATGGTCATGGCGACGGAGAAGACGCCCCAGGGGCTCTCGCCGAGGGCGTTGACGACGACGAGCGCGAGGATCGCGACGATGATCAGCATGATGAGCAGCGACGCGATGATCGCCGCCGTGCCGCCGATGCGGCCGAGCTCCTGACGTGCCATCTGGCCGATCGTGCGGCCGCCGCGGCGCATCGAGAAGAACAGCACCGTGTAGTCCTGCACGGCGCCGGCGAGCACGACGCCGACGATGATCCAGAGGGTGCCGGGGAGGAAGCCCATCTGGGCGGCGAGCACGGGGCCCACCAGGGGTCCGGCGCCGGCGATGGCGGCGAAGTGGTGGCCGTAGAGCACGCGACGGTCGGTGGGGACGTAGTCCTTGCCGTCGGAGCGCACCTCGGCGGGCGTGGCGCGGCGGTCGTCGGGGCGCGTGATGTAGCGCTCGATGACCTTCGAGTAGAAGCGGTAGCCGATCAGGTACGTGCACACCGCGGCGAACACGAACCAGATGGCGTTGACGGTCTCACCGCGGACGATCGCGAGCATGACCCACGCGAGGCCGCCGAGCAGCGAGATGACCGCCCAGATCGCGATCTTCAGCGGCGTCCAGCGGGCGCTGCGGGCGTGGTCTTCGTCGCTGAGCGCGACCGGGGGCAGGTTCGGATCGGTGGCGATGCCGGTCTCGTCCACGAGACCGGCGTTCGCACCCCGGGGCCGTGATGAAGGTGCAGTCATGGGAACTCCTCAAGGGCGCATCGTTGCGTGCAGACAGGCTAAGAAGCGGTTCGCGCTGATCACGGGCTGCCGGGGAGGGCGTGCGACGAGCGGCGCGGATGCCGCGACGAACGGCATGCGGCGAGGCTCGCGGAACACAGGCGACCCGGCCTACGTTGGGGTCAGCGACGAGAGGAGCATCCGTGAGCGATGACGTCGAGATCACGGTCCAGCGCAATGAAGAGCGGGGACGCTACGAGATCCTCGTGGGCGACACCGTCGCCGGATTCACCCTGTTCCGGCCCGACGAGAACGGCCGGCTCGTGTTTCCGCACACCGAGATCGACCACGCCTACAGCGGGCGCGGGCTCGGCGGCCGGCTCGTCGAGGCCGCCA
>CALANM010000112.1 GCA_937926065.1 uncultured Microbacterium sp. | reverse complement strand
AGCAGCTTGCGCTCACGGCGCGTGGCGGGGATCGGCTCGCCCTCGGCGGTCATGTGCACGGTGGCCAGCGGGGCCGTCGCGAGTTGGGGAGCCGTCTCGCCACGCCGGGCGGCGCGGCGCTCCTTGGCGCCCTCCACCAGGTTGTAGAGCGTCGGCAGCACCAGCAGCGTGAGCACGGTCGACGACACGAGACCGCCGATCACGACGATCGCGAGCGGCTGCGAGATGAAGCCGCCGTGACCGGTGATCCCGGCTGCCATCGGAGCGAGCGCGAAGATCGTCGCGAGCGCCGTCATGAGGATCGGGCGCAGACGTCGAGCCCCGCCGGCGATCGTCGCGTCGTGGGCCGACAGGCCCTTCTCGCGATACTGGTTGACCAGGTCGACGAGCACGATCGCGTTCGTCACGACGATGCCGATGAGCATGAGCACGCCGATGAGGGATGCCACGCCGAGCGGCACACCGGTGGCGACCTGCAGCAGGATGGCGCCGGTCGCCGCGAACGGCACCGAGATGAGCAGCAGGAGCGGCTGTCGCAGCGACTTGAACGTCGCGACCATGACGATGTAGACGATCAGGATCGCCGCGAGCATCGCGAGACCGAGCTGTCCGAAGGCGTCCTGCTGCTGCGACAGCACGCCGCCGATCTCGGCGTCGGCGCCCGTGGGCAGGTCGACGTCGGCGAGGGCGGTGTTGACGGTGGTCGATGCGGCGTTGAGGTCGTCGGTCGCCGGCGTCACGGTGACGGTCGCGGTGCGCTGGCCACGCTGCGTCGTGATCGAGGTGGGCCCCTCGGTCTCGGCGATCGTCGCGACGTCATCGAGGCGGATGAGACCCGCAGCAGAGGCGATCTCGAGGCGCTTGAGCTCGGAGATGCGGTCAGGGATGTCGTCGGCCTGGAGGTAGACGGTGACGGCGGTGCCGTCGAGCTCGACCGTCCCGATCTGCCGCGGCTGCATCGTGTTGGAGACGAGCGCGCCGACCGCGACCTCCGAGAGACCGAGCTTCGCCGCCTCCTCACGGTCGACGGTCACCGCCACGTACGGCAGCGACGCGGCGAGGTTCGAGGTGACCTGGCCGATGCCGTCGGCGCCGTCGAGCGCGGCGATGACGGCATCCGTCGCCTCGGAGAGCGTGCCGGCGTCGGGAGCGGTGACGTCGATCTCGATGTCGCTGGAGCCGAAGCCGCCCTGACCGGCCGAGACCGTGACCTCGCCCACGCCTTCGAGGTCGGCGACGGCGTCCTGCACGTCTTCGCGCACCTGTACCTGGTCGGCGTCGGCGTCGGTGGTGATCGAGTAGGTGATGCCTGCATTGCCGCCCGCGAAGGCGTCGCGGATGGCGGACCCGCTCGAGCCGATCGAGGTCTGGATCGTCACGACGCCGTCGACGGACAGAATGGCCTCTTCGACGACCTTGGCCGCCTCGTCTTCGGCGTCGAGGCTCGGGGCCTGGCCGAGCTCCTGCCGGACCGTGAACGTGTTCTGGCCGGAGTCGCCCAGGAAGTTGGTCTTCATGAAGGGGGCTGCGGCCACCGTGCCGGCGAGCACGAGCACGGCGAGCAGGAGCGTGACCCACGAGTGCTTGAGGGTCCAGCGCAGCACCGGCAGATACGCGCGCTGCAGGCGGGTGGGCGGCGCGTCCGGGTGCTCCGGGTCGACCACGCGACCCTCCGCGTCGTGCAGCGGCTTGCCCGGCCGGAGGAACCAGTAGGCGAGCACCGGCACGATCGTGAGCGCCACGAACAGCGACGCCGTCATCGCGATGGTGACGGTGAGGGCGAACGGACGGAACAGCTCACCGGTGACGTCGCCGACGAAGGCGATCGGCAGGAACACCGCGACCGTCGTGATGGTCGACGCCGTGATGGCCGCCGCGACCTCGCGCACCGCCAGCAGGATCGAGCGGAGCTTGTCGGCGCCCTGCACGTAGTGGCGCTTGATGTTCTCGATGACGACGATCGAGTCGTCGACCACTCGCCCGATGGCGATCGTGAGCGCGCCGAGAGTCAGGATGTTCAGCGAGTAGCCGAAGGCCTGGATCCCGACGAACGTGATGAGCACGCTCGTGGGGATGGAGATGGCGGTGACGAGGGTCGAGCGCACCGACAGCAGGAACAGCAGGATGATGACCACCGCGAACAGGAGGCCGAGCAGGCCCTCCTGGGCGAGCGCCTCGATCGACTGCTCGATGTACGGAGCCTGGTCGAACACGACCGTGAACTCGGCGTCCTCGCCGATCGCGTCCTGCAGGTCGGGGACGATCTCGGCGACGCCGCGCGACACGTCGACGGTGTTGGCGGCCGGGAGCTTCGTGATGGAGAGCGTGAGCGCCGGCTTGCCGTCGACACGGGAGATCGACGTGACCGGGTCTTCGTCGAGGGTGACGGATGCCACGTCGTCGATCGTGAGGGCGCCGGCGGCGAACTGGTCGGCGCTGCTCGGGACCAGCGGAAGCTCGGCGACCTCATCGACCGAGTCGAGCTTGGTGCCGGTCTGCACCGTGAGCGACTGATCGCCCTCCGTGACCGAGCCGCCCGGGAACAGGACGCCGTTCTGCTCGAGCGCATCGGTGATGGCGCTCTGCGTGTAGCCGGCGGCGGCCAGCTCGGCCTGGTCGGGCACGATCGTGACGCGCTGCGCCTGACCGCCGATGATGGCGACGGCCGCGACCCCGTCGACGTCTTCGAGGTCGGGCACGACGCTCGCCTCGAGCTGCGACTGGATGGTGTTCTCATCGTCGTAGCCGGTGACGGCGAGCGCGATGACGGGCAGGTCGTCGATCGAGAACGACACGACGTTCGGCTCGACCGACTCGGGCAGGTCGCTCTTGATGCGGTTGATCGCCTGCAGGATCTTCTGCTCCGCCGTCGCGAGGTCGGTGCCGTAGGTGAACGAGGCCTGAATGATCGAGGCGTTCGTCGTGCTCGTCGCGCTGGTCGACTCGAGGCCGGGAATTCCCTGGATGGCGGTCTCGATCGGCGTCGATACGTCGTTGTTGACGACGTCGGGCGAGGCGCCGGGGTAGGTCGTGAGCACCGACAGCTGCGGGAACTCGATCGACGGGATGAGCTCCTGCTTGAGGTTGGTGAGCGCCAGTCCGCCGAAGATCGCCGCGACGATCGTGATGAGGGCGATGAGCGCCCGGTTCTTGAGGCTCAGGACGGCGAGGTTCGACACGGAGGACCTTTGCGGTGGATGCGGGTGAAGAGCCGATACAGGCGTGTATCGGGTCCATTCTCACACGTGAGCCCCACCGCAGCCGCGCCGAAGGCGCTGGCCCTGCCGCGGCCGCGTCCAGCTCAGCTGGGGAGGAGACCCGCCAGGAAGAACCCGATCGCGGCGGCCACGACGCAGACCGCGAATGTGCCGAGCAGATTCGTCCACGCCCAGTCGCGTCTCCCCCGTCGCGCGAGCCGCACGGTGTCGACCGAGACCGTGCTGAACGTCGTGAAGCCGCCGAGCGCCCCGACGCCCACGAGCGTCAGCCACGTCGCCCCGTCGGGCGCGATGCCGGTGAGCAGTCCCAGCAGGAACGAGCCGATCGCGTTGACGATCAGGATGCCGGCGGGGAACGCCTCGCGCCGCCCCCGCATGACGAGGCCGTCGAGCAGGTAGCGCGCTCCCGCGCCGACGCCGCCGGCCGCGGCGATGAGGATCAGGTCGAGCGGGCTCACGCGGCATCCCCGTCCTGCGCCTCGCTCGCTGCCTTGCGCGTGCCGAGCCGTTCGCCGGAGCCGAGTCCGACCGCCGCCGCGAGGGCGCCGCCGGACAGCGATACCGCCGCCAGGAGCAGGCCGACCACGGGAGCGCCGCTGTAGGTCGACACGACGTGCACCGCGAAGGCGCTGTAGGTCGTGAAGCCGCCGAGCGCGCCGGTGCCGAGGAAGGCGCGAAGCCGCGGCATCCGGTCGCCGACGGCGCCCAGGAGCATTCCCAGCAGGAACGAGCCGGCGATGTTCACGACGAGGGTGATCGCCGGAACGAGAAGCGGATGCGCCTCTGCCGTTGCAGGAGGCACGGTGAGCAGGGCGCGCGCTGAGACGCCCAGCGCCCCGCCGAGGACGACGAGCAGGAGCGCCGCGGGCGAGAACCAGCGGGCGGAGGTCACTCCTCCACGGTACGGCCGGATCAGCGCAGGATCAGGGCGCGGATCGCGGATTCGGGCGAGATCGACGTGTCGAGCAGCCGCCCCTTCTTGTACGCCGCGAACACGCGCGGGTCGATGTACGAGCTGCGTGCGACTGCCGGAGTGTTCCCGAGGGCCTCGGCCGTCGCCTTGACGGCGAGCACTTCGGCACGCTTGCGGTCGGTCTTCGTGCCGGCGGTGCCGATGCGCGCGAGGGCGTCGGCGGCGAGGATCGTGCCGCGAAGGGTGCGGAAGTCCTTCGCCGTGAACGACCCGCCCGTCATGGTGCGCACGTAGGCGTTGACCTCACGCGGCGTGAGCGGCACCCGCCGGCGGCTGCGCTGATAGGCCAGCAGAGGGGATGCCGGTCGCCCGGCTGCCAGCAGCGCCATGACGACGGCGAGGTCTTCGTCGTCGATCTGGAGCTGCTGCCGCTTGCCGCTCTTGCCCGGGAAGCGCAGATGCGTCACGGGACCGTCGATGAGCGCGTCGCGGCGCTTGAGCGTCGTGAGCCCACGGCTGCCGTGACGTTCGAGATACCGCTCGGATCCGACCCGCGGCGCCGCCTGATCGAGCAGCCGGAACGCGGCGGCGAGCACCCGCTCGCGATCGAGGTCGTCGCGCCGGAGCGAGGTCGTCACCCGGGCGCGGGCGCGCGGCAGCGACTCCGCCAGCTGCAGCGCGCGGGCGTACTTTCCTTTGTCGCGGCCGGCGCTCCACTGCGGGTGGTACAGGTACTGAAGACGTCCGGCGTCGTCGATGCCGGTCGCCTGGATGTGGCCCTGCGGGTCGGCGCAGATCCACACGTCCTTCCATGCGGGCGGGATCACGAGGCCCGCCACACGCTCGCGCTCCTCGGCGGGCAGTGCGGCCCCATCGGCATCCACGTAGCGGAAGCCGTTGCCCGCGCGGAGCCTGCGATACCCGAGGTCACGCCCTGGGCGTACGCGCGTGAGTCGAGGCATGCCTCAAATCTCCCACACGTCGACGCGGCTCCGGGCGCGTGGTCGCCGCCTGCGTGCGCTCAATGATTGCGGAGCATCGAGATGAGCTCCGCCTTGCGCTTGCCGGAGTAGCCCGACAGTCCGAGCTCCTTCGCCCGCTTGCGCAGCTCGTCGACCGTCCAGTCGTCGTAGTCGCCCGACTTGCCGCCGCGCCGGCCGACGGTCTTGCGGCCGTCACGTGCGGCGGCGTTCGAGATGCGCGCGGCCTTCTCCTTCGACGCGCCGTCATCCCGCAGCTCTTCATAGAGCTCCGGATCCTTCAGGCTGTTCGATCCGCGTCCTTGGGGCATGGCATCCTCCTTCGTCCTTCGAACGGTAGGGGCGGGCCGCGCGGGGGCGCAGGGGGTTGACGAGCCACCGCGTGCTCGGTAGCCATCGGGTGCCTCAGGGATTAGCACTGCGCGCGCTTCACCGTCAAGGGGTTGTTGCGAAGCTGGGAGCCGGCCGTAAATTCAACGCGAACGGAACACCGCTCACACCCGGATCGGACCGTATCGGGATCGAAACGGATCGCTCAACGGGTCCGAAGAACGGAGCAACGAAATGAACATCGCACTCCTCATCATCATCGTGGTCGCTATCGTGCTGGCCATCGTCGGAGGCATGACCGAAGCACTGCAGTGGCTGCTGTGGGTGGCGATCATCGTGGGTGTGATCGCACTCATCGCCTTCCTGCTGAGGGTCGTCCGCGGCGGCACCCGCACCTGATTTCTCCCCCACCGAGGGCCCCCACCGGCATCAGCCGTGGGGGCCCTTTTCGTGTGCGCCGGCGGCGTCGACAGGCGCGGCCGACGGCGCCGTCGGCTCAGAGCCGGGCGTCGGCGTAGTGCCGCAGGGCGTCGCGAACGAAGCTCGCGCCCTTCTCGCCGCCGTAGTTCTTCGCGAACCGCGGATCGGCGACGTACATGTCGCCGAGTCCTCGGACGTACCCGGCGACGTCGCCGCCGGGCTCTGCGGCCGGTGTGCCGGGGATGCCGGTGAGCCACGCGACGTGACGCTCGGCGAGCGCCTGCGCCTCGTCGCTGTCGGGCGCGATGCCACGGTCGGCGGCGTCGATCCAGTCGGCGCCCAGCTGTGCGGCGCGCTCAAGCCAGGCGGCTCGCTCGGCGTCGCTCATCCCGCGGTACCACCGGTCACTGGCCCTATAGGCGTCGGCGCCCCATCTCTCCTCGACCTCTTCGCGGTACTGCGTGTGGTCGAAGCCGTCGAACATCTTCTCTGCCATGAGTTCCTCTCCTCCTCTCAATGCGGCGATGGTCGATTCGACCGACGCGATCTGGCGCGTCAGCCGTTCCTGCTCCTGCCTCAGCCACTCCAGGTGACGGCTCAAGGCGTCCGCCTCTCTCGTGGGCCGGGCGAGCACCTCCGCGATCTGCGGAAGCGGAAGCCCGAGGTCCCGCAGCAGCAGGATTCGCTGGAGGCGCACGAGCGACGCCTCGTCGTAGTAGCGATATCCGTTGTGACCCGTGCGCGACGGCGGCAGCAGGCCCAGCTCGCCGTAGTGCCGCAGGGTGCGGCTCGTGGTGCCGGCGAGGCGGGCGATCTGCTGGATCGACCATTCGTTCGTCATGACAGCCAGGCTAGAAGTTGACGCGACGTCAAGGTCAAGCGTCTGGTACGGAGATTTTGCTCCGGCACTTGACGCAGACACGATATATCGTGTTACTCTTCCGATACGCGATATATCTCGACCCGAGCCGGGCCGAGCGCGACAGGACAAGGAGAACCAGCATGACCCTGGAGAAGTGGCTCGTTCAGCCGGGCCAGACGCGCGTGATCGACATCGAAGGCGTGCGCAGGCTGAAGGTGGGGCTGGTCGGCGGACAGGTCGACATCGTCGCCCACGACGAACCGGGCGTGCGCATCGAGGTGCACGGCGTCACGGTCAAAGACCTCCGCATCGAGGCGACAGGCGACACCGTCGAGATCGACCACGCACAGCTGCGCTGGGACAACTTCCTCGAGGTGTTCCGCAACTTCGGCAGCGGCGGCCCCCGTGCCGAGATCAGCGTCGCCGTCCCCCGCGGCATCGACCTGAACCTCGGCGTGGTCAGCGCGAGCGCCCTCGTGTCAGGGCTGGCGACAGACGCGCGCATCAGCACCGTGTCGGGTGACGTCATCATCGACGGCCACCGCGGCGACGTCTCGGTGAACGCCGTGTCAGGCGACGTGCAGATCCGCGACCTGGAGGGCGCGCTGAGCGCCAACTCCGTCTCGGGCGACGTCGCAGCCACCGGCGTCCTCCGCAAGGCGTCGATCGACACCGTGTCGGGCGCCATGCTCGTCGACTCGTCCGGCGCGATCCACGCCGTCTCGCTCAACACCGTGAGCGGCGACGCGACGATCCGCGTAGACGAGGGCCTCGCGGCCAACTTCGTGCTGCGCAGCGTGAGCGGCCGGGTCACCGTCGACGGCATCAAGCGCTCGACCTCGACCCCCACGAACTACACCGATTCGGTCGGCGAGCTCAGCGGCAGCTTCGTCGACGTGCGCGCCAACTCCGTGTCGGGCGCCATCACCGTGCTGCGTCGCGTCGTCGACCCCGTCGGCGCCGACGGAGCCCCCACCCCCGAGGAGTGGTGACCATGCCTCCCGTCTTCTCCCACGGCGACCTCCGTCTCTACCTGCTGAGCCTGCTCGACGAGGCTCCGCGGCACGGCTACGACCTCATGCAGGCGCTGTCCGACCGCACGGGCGGCACCTACACGCCGAGCGCCGGCACGATCTACCCCCGTCTCGCGAAGCTCGAAGAAGAGGGCCTCGTGACCAAGACCGTCGACGGCCGCAAGACGATCTACGAGATCACGGATGCCGGCCGCGCCGAGGTCGCGCAGCGCGCGGGCGACC
>CALANM010000111.1 GCA_937926065.1 uncultured Microbacterium sp. | reverse complement strand
GCGACGAGGACCGACACGGGAGACACGACCGCGGCGAGCACCGTCATCGCGACCACGGCGAGCGCTCCCCCGACGGCGATGAAGAGCCACGGCGGCACGCGCGCGACGAAGAGCTTCATCAGCTGGCTGACGGCGACCACCGCCACGCCGAAGGCCGCGGTCACCGCTCCCGCCGTGAAGGCGTCGCCGCCGACAGACTGAAGGGTCAGCGGCAGCACGTTGTACAGCCCGATCAGCAGCACGCCCTCGACGAGCGTGAGCACGCAGATCGCGAGTGCCCACCGCGCCCGCAGCAGCGTGACGACCTGCTCCCGCAGCGGCGCGGTGTCGGTGCGGGGAGGCTCGCGCAGACTCGCCAGCAGCGGGACGAACACCGCCGTCACCACGGCGTAGGCGCCGAACACTGCTCGCCAGCCGATGAGTTCGACGACGGCGCCCGACACGAGGGTCCCGCCTGCCAGGCCGAGGGCCGTCGCCGTCGCGAGGTTCGACATGACGGCGGGCCGGTCGGCGAGCGGGAGCGTGTCCCCGAAGTACGTCAGCACGGCCGCGAAGGTCGCGGCGAAAGCCCCTCCCGACACCGTGCGCGCGATGAGGAGCATCGTGATGTCGCCCGCCAGCGCCGACGCTGCGCACGCGAGAGCGGCGAGCGCCGTCGTCAGCACGAGCACGGGGATCCTTCCCCAGCGCGTCGACAGCGGACCCCACAGCAGCTGGAGCACGGCGTACGCGATGGCGTGCGACGTGATCGCGGTCGCCGCCAGTGCGACGGGCGCATCGAGGTCGCGCGCGATGGCCGGCACGAGCGGCAGGATCAGCGACCGGTCGAGCGTCGACCAGAAGATGACCAGCGGGAGCACGACGCCGGGCGACACCGCCCGGCGCGTGCCCACTGTGCGGTCAGACGGACTTCTCACCTCGCCCTTCGGGCGTGTTCAGGTGGGACTGGGAGTCGCGGATGCCGGGAAGCGGACCGTTGACCGTGAAGTAGCGTCCGCCGCCGGCGACCAGCAGCTCCTCGGCCGGGAACTTCGTGATCACTTCGCACCCGTCGGCGGTCACGACGACCTCCTCCTCGATGCGCGCCGCACCCCAGCCGTCGGCCGCCGGCCAGTACGTCTCGAGCGCGAACACCATTCCCTCCTCGAGCACCTCAGGGTGCTCCAGCGAGGTCAGCCGCGAGAAGATCGGCTTCTCCCAGATGGACAGTCCGACGCCGTGCCCGTACTGCAGGGCGAAAGCGGCTTCCTCGTCCGGGAAGCCGAACTCCTCCGCCTTCGGCCACAGCTGGACGATGTCGGCGGTCGTCGCGCCGGGCTTGACGGCGGCGATCGCGACGTCCATGTACTCGCGGCACCGCTTGTAGGCGTCGCGCTGTGCGGGGCTCGCCGAGCCGACGGCGAACGTGCGGTAGTAGCACGTGCGGTAGCCGTTGTACGAGTGAAGGATGTCGAAGAACGCCGGATCGCCCGGGCGCACGGCGCGATCGGAGTACACGTGCGGGTGGGGCGCGCACCGCTCGCCCGAGATCGCGTTGACGCCCTCCACGTACTCCGACCCCTGGTCGTAGAGCGACTTGGCCACCAGCCCCACGCACTGGTTCTCGCGCACGCCGGGGCGCAGGAACTCGTACAGCTCGTCGTACGCGGCATCCACCATCGAGGCGGCCGTCGTGAGCAGCGTGATCTCGTCCTCCGTCTTGATGCGCCGTGCCTCCATGAACACCTGCTGCCCATCGACGACCTCGATGCCCTCGCGCTGCAGGGCGAAGAGAATGGGCAGCTCGACGACGTCGACGCCGAGCGGCTCGTTCGCGAGGCCGAACCGCTCCAGCTCGCGCTTGATCTTGCGGGCGACCTCCTCGGCGATCCCCGCGTCGGGCGGGAACGCGCCGCGCAGCGTCGAGATGCCGGCGCGCGCACCGGACTCCTGCCGCGGCCGGGTGGCGCCATGGTGCGGCGCGTGCGGGTCGGCGTCGGCCTCCATGTGCGTCTCGTGCAGCCACGGGTTCAGCAGCGCGTGATGCTTGGCGGCCGACCCGAAGTCCCACACGATCGGATCGGTCTTGCGGGTGACGAGACAGAAGCGGATGAGCTTGTCCATCGCCCAGGTGCCGATGTGGGTGGCCGAGGCGTATCGGATGTTGGAGAAGTCGAACGCGAGCACGGCGCCGAGCGACGAGCGCTCCAGCTCGGCGTGGAGCCGCGCCAGCCGCGCGTCGCGGAGACGCTCGAAGTCGACGCGGGCCTCCCAGTCGACGCCCATCGTTCCGCGTGTGGCGATGCTCATGATGTGGCCTTCCTAGTCGTGTCGTGTGATCGTGGCCGTCCGGGCTCAGCTGATGCGCCAGCCGCGGTCGACGTTGAGGCTATGGGCGGAGACGCCCCTGTTGAACAGCAGGAACTTCGCGGCGTCGACGATGTCCGCCATCGTCGCCAGCGCGCCCCCGGGCGTGCGGCTCTCGTACCCGTGCAGCACGCTCTCGGGCTTCGCCGCCCAGAACGGGCTGTCGCCGATGATGCCCGGATGCAGCGAGTTGACGCGGATGGGGGCGAGCTCGAGCGCGAGGGTGTTCATGAGGCCGTCGACGCCGCCGTTGATCGTCGACACCGTCGTGGAGCCCGGGTACGGGGCGTCCTTCGCGCGCCCGCCGAACAGGACGATGCCGGTGTCCACCGACGGCTCGAGGCGGTCGAGGAGGGTGTGCACCGTCTCGGCGTAGCCGACGAGCTTGAGCGTGACGAGGCGGCGAGCGCGCGCGATGTCGTATTCGCGGATGCTGTTGGCATCCCGCTCGATCGCGACCATCACGACGCCGTCCAGTCGCCCGACGCCGCGCAGCTGGTCGGCGATGCCCTCGGGCTCCGACACGTCGAGCGCGATGCCGGTGACGCCGTCGCCGAGCTCGGCCGCGACCTCCTCCGCCTTCTCCCGGCTCCGGCTCGTGAGCACGACCCTGTCGCCGCCTGCGACGAGGTCCTTCGCCAGTTCGAGCCCGATACCGGATGAGCCTCCGGCCACGAGAACGGTGCGTCCGGTCACATTTCCTCCTTGAGACGTTCTTCCAGATACTGCCAATCGCGCACGAAGCGGTACGCATGCCGGGGAGGCATCTGCGGCGCCTGGGTCTCCAGCCACTGCACCTCTGCGCCGGTCGCCTCGAACGAATGCACGCAGCCCACCGCCGCCCAGGCGATGTCGCCCTCGGTGAGGAGGAACTCCTCGCCGTCGAACATCGCGCGAACCTCGCCCTCCGTGATGAGGTAGGCCTCCTCGAGCGGGTGATCGTGGGGGCCGGCCTTGCCGTCGGGGTCGTACCGCACCATGAACAGGGTGCCGAGCGTGGCGCCCAGGTCGGAGTCGACCATCATCTTGAGCGTGATGCCGCTGTACACGAGCAGTGCCGTGCGCATGCTCGCGGAGACCGCCAGCAGCTCCTGCGACTGTCGGCCCGGGTTCATGTGCTCTTGCGTGATGTTGCCGAACGAGCGCGTGCGCGGGTCGCGGGTGTCGATGCGGATCGGCTCGCGCTCGGGGATCTCGGGCACCTGGTAGGTGTCGGAGCCGTAGCGCTCGCGGGCGGGCGGGGTGAAGAGGTCGGCCCACGCCGCCCTCTGCTCGCCTGCCGAGCGCCACACATGGGGCACGCCGATCGGGATCACGCCGTAGTCGCCGGCGACCAGGTGCACGGTGGCCTCAGGGGTGGCGAGGATCACCTCGCCCTCGAGGATGTGGAAGCTCTCCTCGAAGGAGTGCACGTGCGTCGCGGTGCGCCCTCCCGGCTCGAGCCGTGTGATGCCGAAATCGGTGTGCGCGGCGCCGTCTTCCTCGCCGACGCCCCGCCACCGGGTCATCCCGACGGCGCCGGGCGCGAGCGGACCGGGGTCTTCGTAATGGGCATCCGCTGCACGTCGGACGACGAACCTCGCCATGTGCCTGCCTCCTGCTGACTTCTTCGTCGGTGCGCGTCTTCGCGCACCGGGGCACAGAACACATCCATCGGTGTGTTCAGTCTCACTAAACCCTATGTAAACCAGCGCCGTCACCCGTTGTCAAGGACGACACGACTCCGACATCTTCCGAAGGGTCCGGAAATGCCTCTTCCGCTTCCCGCCCGAATGCGTCATGCTGTTGCCCACATGGCGTTTGACCCGACTGTACAAAGCGCTGAACAGCCGCGGACTCTCCGGCATCCCGAGGCATCGCCGCCCCGGGGGCGATGCTCGGAGCGCGCCTGAGACACCGACCCGGAAGCCCGGGCGCAGCTGATCGAAGGAGATGAGCGATGACGGACACACCCACCCCGCGCGAAGGCCAGCCGATCCTCTTCCGGAACGGCATCGTCCTGACGATGGACGACCGACACACCGTCCTCCCGCGAGGCGACGTGCTCGTGAAGGACGGCAGGATCGCCGAGGTCGGCGTGGACGTGGAGGCCCCCGACGACGCGTTCGTCATCGATGCCGCCGGCGGCATCGTCATGCCGGGCATGGTCGACACCCACCGCCACATGTGGCAGACCGCGATGCGCGCCTACGGCGCCGACTGGACGCTCACCCAGTACTTCGTCTGGTACTACCTCCAGCACGGCGCCAAGTTCCGCCCCCAGGACTACGCCGCCGGAAACCTCATCTCGGCGCTCGACGCCATCGAGTCCGGCGTCACGACGAGCGTCGACTGGTCGCACGGCCTGCGCACCGTGGAGCACGGCGAGGCCGCATACGAGGCGCTCGTGAACTCCCCCGGACGCTTCGTCTTCGCGTACGGCAACATCCACCAGTCCCCGTGGGAGTGGACCGCCGACCCCGCCGTTCAGCGCGTCCTCACCGCGTCCCGCGACGACTCGCGCATGTTCGGCACCCAGATCGCTTTCGACGTCCCCAACCAGGACGAGGAGTTCCCGGAGCTCGCCGCATACCGCGTCGCCGAGGAGCTCGGCCTGCGCGTCACGACGCACGCGGGCGTGTGGGGCGCGACCAACGACTGGGGCATCCGCAACGCCTACGAGGCGGGCGTCATGCGCGAGGGCTACACGTACGTGCACGCCGCCTCGCTGAGCGCCGAGTCGTACCAGAAGATCGCCGCGACCGGCGGCAACGTGTCGCTCGCGACCGAGTCGGAGGACACGTGCGGGCAGGGGTATCCGCCCCTCCACCAGCTGCGTCAGTACGGCATCCCGACGTCGCTGTCGGTCGACACGAGCGTGTGGTTCAGCGCCGACCTCTTCTCGGCCATGCGGGCGACCCTGAACGCCGACCGCGCCCTCGAGCACTACCTGGCGCACCGGCTCGAGCCGGCCGAGACCGTCACGCACGTCAAGCTGCGGGCCGAGGAGGTCGTGCACATGGCGACGCGCGGCGGCGCGCAGGCGATCGGCAAGGACGACCAGATCGGCTCGCTCGAGGTCGGCAAGCTCGGCGACGTCGTGCTCCTCAAGAACGAGGACTCCCCCACGTGGGCTCCCCTGATCAACCCGTGGGGACAGATCGTCTACCAGGCGCAGCGCGGCGACGTGCACACCGTCACGGTGGGCGGCGAGGTCGTGAAGTTCGAGGGCAAGCTGACGGCGGGTGACCTGCCGGGCGTGCGTGCCAAGCTCGACGACACCGTCTCGTACCTCGAGCAGGAGGTCGGCGACGACTGGATCGCGGGCCAGCACCCCGAGATCCCCGAGACCGAGGTGCTGTACAACCCCTACCAGTACAAGAAGTGAGCGGCGCGGCAGCGCGGATCGTCCGCCACCCTGCGCCGGTCTACCCCGGGATCTCCGACAGCGTGCGGGTCTCGGCGGGCGACCTGCTGTTCGTCTCCGGGGTGGTCGGACTCGAAGACGACGGCAGCGCGCCGCCCGACTTCGACCGTGCGGTGGAGCTCGCCTATGAAGGACTCCGCCGCGCGGTGACCGTCGGAGGCGGCTCCGTCGCCGGCATCGTGCGCGTGAACGTGTACATCGTCGGACTCGACGATGACCGGCTCCGACGGTGGCGTGCGATCCGCGATCGCTTCATCTCGTCCGACCTGCCGGCGAGCACGCTCATCGGCGTCGAATCGCTCGTGGGCGGCGCGGAGATCGAGATCGACGCCGTCGTCGCCGTGTAGACCGCGCTGTGGGCGGCCCGGCCCGAAGCCCGATCACGGCCGGGTCGCCTGCAGCGCCGAAGCCGCGCCGACCCGCGGCCGGGCTACTCCTGGGCCGCGCGCCGAGTCGACACCTGGTAGAGGGCGACGGATGCCGCGATGCCGGCGTTGAGCGACTCGGTGGCCGCCGAGATCGGGATCGACACGATCTGATCGCACGTCTCGGTGACCAGCCGTGAGAGGCCCTTCCCCTCCGAGCCGACGACGATCACGACAGGACGGTCAGCGAGCTCGAGCGCGGGAAGCGACACATCGCCGCCGCCGTCGAGGCCGAGCACGAACACGCCCTGCTTCTTGAACTCCTTGAGCGTCGAGGTCAGGTTCGCGGCGACCGCGACGGGAATGCGTGCCGCAGCCCCCGCGCTCGTCTTCCAGGCGGCCGAGTTGACGCTCGCGGAGCGGCGCTGCGGGATGATGACGCCGTGACCGCCGAACGCGGCCGTCGACCGGATGATCGCACCGAGGTTGCGCGGGTCGGTCACGCCGTCGAGCGCGACGAACAGCGGCAGCTGGCCGCGGTCGATCACCTCCTCGAGGAGGTCCTGCGGGTGCGCGTACTCGTAGGGGCGCACCTTGATCGCGACGCCCTGGTGCACGCCGTCGAAGCCGGCCATGCGGTCGAGTTCGGGGCGCGTGACCTCGAGCACGGGGATGCCGCGCTGCGTCGCGAGGGCGAGCATCTCCTTGACACGGTCGTCCATCTCGACGCGCTGCGCGATGTAGAACGCCGTCGCGGGGATCTTCGTGCGCATCGCCTCGAGGACCGAGTTGCGACCCGTGACGATCTCGGTGTCGTCGTCCTTCTTGGCCTTGGTGCGCGCAGCGGCGCCCTGCGTCTTCGCCGCCTGACCGGGCTTGCCCTTGCCGCCGGCCGCCGCATATCGCTCAGCTGCGGCCTTGCGCTTGCCGGCGGGGTGCCAGGCGCGGTCCTCGGCCTTCGGGGTCGGGCCGCGGCCCTCCAGCGAGCGGCGGTTCTTGCCGCCGGTGCCCTTCGTGGGCCCCTTCTTCTTGCCCTTGCCCGCGGAGGGGTTTCCCGGCTTAGCCATTGTTCAGACTCCAATGCGTCCCGTCGGGACCGTCTTCGAGGGCGATGCCGGCCGCCGCGATCGCGTCGCGGATGCGGTCGGCCGTCGCCCAGTCCTTGCTTGCACGCGCCTCGGCGCGCTGAGTGATCATGGTCTGCAGCAGCGCGTCGAGCGCTCCTGCTTCGGCACCCGATTCGACGCGCCACTGCGGGTCGGCGGGGTTGAGCCCCAGCAGCCCCGTCATCCGCCCCACCTGCACGGCGGCGACGGCGGCAGTACGGCGATCCCCCGCGTCGAGCGCGGCGTTGCCGGCGCGGACGTGCTCGTGCACGATGGCGAGCGCCTGCGGCACGCCGAGGTCGTCGTCGAGCGCGTCGGCGAACGCGGCGGGCAGATCCGCCGCGACCAGCCGGTCGCCTTCGCCGCTGTCACGCCGGGCGCGGGCCGCACGCTGCTGGAACGTGCGGATGCGGTCGAGCGCGGCCTCGGCTTCGTCGAACGACGTGGGCGACACGTCGAGACTCGAGCGGTAGTGCGCGGATGCCAGGGCGTACCGCACGACGAGCGGGTCGTGGTCGCGCAGCACGTCGTCGGCGAGGAGGAAGTTGCCGAGCGACTTCGACATCTTCTGGCCGTCGACCGTGACGAGGCCGTTGTGCACCCAGTAGCGCGCGAAGGCATCGCCGGCCGCCGTCGACTGCGCGAGCTCGTTCTCGTGGTGCGGGAAGCGCAGGTCGAGTCCGCCGCCGTGGATGTCGAACTCGGCTCCGAGGTAGCGGCGGCTCATGGCGGAGCACTCGATGTGCCAGCCGGGGCGGCCCTTGCCCCACGGGGAGTCCCACACGGCCGACGACGGCTCTTCGGGCTTTGCGCCCTTCCAGAGGGCGAAGTCTCGCGGATCGCGCTTGCCGCGCGGGTCGGCGTCGGCAGCCGACTCCATCGCGTCGATCGACTGGCGCGTGAGCTCCCCGTAGGCCGACCACGAGCGCACATCGAAGTAGACGTCACCGGGTGCGGCATCCTCCGCGGGATAGGCGTGGCCCGCCGCGACCAGGCGCTCGATGAGCTCGATCATCTGCGGGATCGACGCCGTCGCCCGCGGCTCGTAAGTGGGCGGACGGATGCCGACCGCCGCGTAGGCCCGCGTGAACTCCTGCTCCATGCGGTACGCGAGCGCCCACCACGGCTCGGAGTCCGAGGCGTTGACCAGCACCTTGTCGTCGATGTCGGTGACGTTGCGCACGAAGGTCACGCGGCCGAACCGATGCTCCAGCCAGCGGCGCAGGAGGTCGAACGAGAGCGCGGCGCGCACGTGCCCGATGTGGGGGCCGGACTGCACCGTCGGGCCGCACACGTACATCGTGACGTTCTGCGGGTCGAGCGGCACGAAGTCGCGCAGCGCCTGCGCCTTGGTGTCATAGAGCCGGACCGTCACCGCACCAGCCTACCCGTGGGAGGACGGCGCGTTCGGGAGATCACGCCCGGCGATGGCAGGGTGGCGCGAGAGCCCCGCCGCCCGATCCGCTGTCGGTGTCCGTGCGGCTCCGCCTCGGGCGCGACGGAACGTCAGATCG
>CALANM010000110.1 GCA_937926065.1 uncultured Microbacterium sp. | reverse complement strand
GCCGCCGCGGCGGCCGAGACCGAAGGCTGACCTCCCCCGCGGGTCGGCGCCGAAGCCGCAGATCCGCGCCCCGCACCGCCCGTGGCGGCGATACCCTTTTGGTTCGAGGGAAGGCGAGCGGATGGCCGAGCAGATCAGCCCTATCGAGGTGACAGCGGCCCCGCGTGCGCTGCTGCTCGAGGCCCGGGAGGTTCCGCTGGGCGGCGTCCGCGGAATGACCGTTCACCGTGCGCTGCCGCAGCGGACGCTGCCGATGGTCGGCGCCTGGTGCTTCCTCGACCGATTCGGACCCCAGACCACGCGCATGCGCGTCGAGCCTCACCCCCACATCGGTCTGCAGACGGTGACCTGGCCCTTCCTCGGCCAGGTGCGTCACCGTGACACTCTGGGCAGCGACGTCGTGGTGCGCCGCGGAGTCCTGAACATCATGACGAGCGGCGCAGGCATCGCCCACTCCGAGTACTCGGTGGGCGAGGAGCCTGTCCCGCTCGACGCCCTCCAGCTCTGGGTCGCGCTTCCCGAGTCGCGACGCCACGGCGAGCGCGACTTCGAGCGCATCTCCGATCTTCCCGTCGTCGACTTCGACGGCGGGGCGTCGGCGTGCGTCGTGGCGGGCGAGCTCGCCGGGGTCACGTCGCCCGCACGCATGTATACGCCGATCGTGGGCGCCGAGATCTTCCTGCCCGCGGGCGCCGACACCACGATCCCCCTTCACCCGGAGTGGGAGTACGCCGTGGTCGGCATCGCCGGCGACCCCGTCGTGTTCGCCGCACCCGACGGCGACGGCGTGACCGACACCGTCACGGTGCCCGACCTGGGACTGCTCTATCTCAGTCCCGGGCGTGACGGCATCCGGATCACGGCCCAGACGGATGCCACGGTCTTCCTCCTCGGGGGCGAGCCGTTCGAAGACGACATCGTGATGTGGTGGAACTTCGTCGCGCGCTCGCACGAAGAGGTGGTCGAGGCACGGGAGGCGTGGGAGTCGGGCAGCGACCGCTTCGGCCATGTCGTCGGTCACGGCGACGAGCGCATCCCTGCGCCGCCGCTCCCCGGCGTGCGCCTGACGCCGCGGCGCCGGCGGGCCTGACCACGGCCCTTTGCACGGCCGTGGCCTGACCGCGCGCGACTACGCTGGAGGTGTGGCCCCTCAATTCCTGACGACGCGCGCGCTTCTCGTGTGCGCAGCCATCGGAGTCGGCACGGGCATCGCCGTGGGCATCGCGGGATCGTTGAGCCTCGTCGTGCTGGCCGCCGCCCCCTTCCTCTATGGCATGCTGCTCGGCGCGCACGTGATCCCGGGCATCGTCGCGCAGGAGGTCCTGCGTCTGCCGCTCGTGGCCCTCACGACGCATCTGCTCGCCGCCCTCGTCGGCAGCGCCTTCGCTCCCATGTGGATCGGCCGCTACTTCGGCACGGCTCTGCTGTTCGGGCTCATCCAGGAGGGCGTCGCCGCCGCCACGCGCTACCGGGCGTGGGGACCGTGGCGCTTCTTCGTCTCGGCGGGAATCATCGGCGTGATCGTCGCGGTGACGGTCTTCTTCGCCGCAGACCTCGGCAAGCTCCCCGCGTGGGCGCAGATCGCGTACGTCGCGCTGTCGGTGCTGTCGCCGATCGTCTGGACGGCCGCCGCGCTCGGCATCGGCCGCGGCCTCCGGCGTGCCGGCGTCGCCCGTGCGCGTGCGCCGCACGACGACATCCCGGCCTGACGACCGGGCAGGTTAGGCTCAGCTAAGTACGCGTCCGCACCTCGCCCCGCCCGGCGTGCGGCGATTCCATCGCGTTGGGACCCACGGTGACCGCAGCCTCTTCAGACGACGCCCGCGACGGCTTCGTCTCGGTCGACCGCGTCGCCATCACCTATGAGGGCGAAAGGGATCCGGCGCTCGCGGGGGCGACGTTCACGGTCGCGCGCGGCGAGACGGTGCTGCTGCTGGGGCCGAGCGGGTCGGGCAAGTCCACGCTCGCGCTGTCGCTCAACGGGCTCATCCCGCACGCCGTGCATGCCCGGGTGGAGGGCGCGATCATCGTGGACGGCCTCGACACCACCCGCACGCCCGTCTCGCGGCTGAGCACGCGCGTGGGCATGGTGTTCCAGGACCCCGACGCGCAGCTCGTCACCGGCACCCTGCTCGACGAGGTGGCTTTCGGCCCCGAGAACCTGTGCCTTCCGGTCAGCGAGGTGCTCGCCCGCGCTGAAGACGCTCTGCGCCGCGTGGGGCTGTGGGAGCGTCGACGCGACAACCCCGACTCCCTCTCCGGCGGCGGCCGCCAGCGCCTCGCGATCGCCTGTGCGCTCGCCCTGCGGTCGCCCCTGCTCGTGTTCGACGAACCCACCGCGAACCTCGACCCCGCGGGCATCGAAGAGGTCTATGCCGTGCTCGCTGAGCTCGCCGCCACCGGCGACCACGCGATCGTCCTCATCGAGCACAACCTCGACGCCGCCATCGCCCTCACCGACCGGGTCGTCGTGCTCGACGCCGACGGCCGCACGTTCGCCGACGGCCCGACAGACGACGTGCTGCGCGGCCAGGCCGACGACCTGAAGGCGCTCGGCGTGTGGCTTCCATCGTCGACGCTCGCCGCGATGCGTCTGCGCGACGCCGGCTGGTCGATCGAGCGGCTCCCGCTCACGCCCGCCGAGCTCCGCACCTCCGTCGATGCGGTCGAGCCGCCCGCGGCATCCGCACACGTCACCGTGGCGGCCGAGCCCGCGGGGATGCCTGCCGCTGCTGCTCCGGAGGTCGCGATCGAGGCGCGGGGGCTCAGCGTGACCCGCGCCCGCCACCGCGTCCTGCACGACGTCGACCTGGCGGTGCGACGCGGCGAGTTCGTGGCGATCGTCGGCCCGAACGGCGCGGGCAAGACCACGCTGCTGCAAGCGCTCTCGGGGGTGATCCCGGTGCCGCGCGGCACCGTGCGCATCGGCGGCCTCGACCCCGCACGCGCGTCGGGGCGGGCCGTCTCACGGCAGGTGGGGTTCGTGTTTCAGAACCCGGAGCACCAGTTCGTCGCGCACTCCGTGTACGAAGAGCTCGCCCACGGCCTGCGACGGCAGAGACTTCCGGACGACGAGGTCCGTCGGCGCGTGCACGAGGTGCTCGCGCGTTTCGGGCTCGAGGCGCGAGCGGGCGTGCACCCGTTCCTCCTGTCGGGCGGTCAGAAGCGGCGACTCTCGGTCGGCACCGCCCTCGTCGCGGGAGCACCCGTGCTGTGTCTCGATGAGCCGACCTTCGGGCAGGACCGCGCTCGCGCCGACGAGCTGCTGCGGCTGCTGCAGGAGCTCAACGACGAGGGCACGACGATCGTCGTCGTCACCCACGACATGCAGCTCGTCGCCGAGTACGCCGACCGCACGGTCGTCGTCGCCGAGGGACGCATCGTCACGGATGCCGCGACCGCATCCGTGCTCGCCGATGAAGAGCTGCTCGCCCGCACCGGCCTGCGCCCACCTCCGCTGCGGGCCGCCCTCGCCGGCTCACGGCATCCGCAGCTCGCT
The DNA here is from genome assembly GCA_937926065.1 of uncultured Microbacterium sp. Taxonomy (GTDB): domain Bacteria; phylum Actinomycetota; class Actinomycetes; order Actinomycetales; family Microbacteriaceae; genus Microbacterium. The sequence goes on along the minus strand of CALANM010000110.1, from coordinate 1,841 downwards.
GCCGTCACACGCCTGGCCGACCTCACCCGAGAGCGGGTCGTGCGATGACCGGGCCCATCACCAACCCGTATGCCGCGCAGCGGTCGGGGCCGTTCCTCTACGGCCTCAATCCGCTGGCGAAGCTCGCCGCTCCCCTCCCCGCGATGCTGCTGCTCGTGTTCGTGCGCGACATCCCCACAGCGCTCGTCTTCCTCGCGGTCGCGTACGCCGCGCTGATCGTCGGCGCACGGATGACGTGGCGCCTCGCGCTCGTGCTGTTCGTGGCGATGCCGGCCGCGATCGCCCTCGTCGCCGCCGGGCTCGCCGCGTGGACCGACCCCGTGCACGTCGACCGCTCCGTCGAGCTGCTCACGATCGGTTCGTGGACGCTTTACGCGGGCGCCGTGGAGGTCGGTCTCGCGACCGGGGTGCGCCTTGGGGCGATCATCGCGCTCGCGATGGTCGCGGGCGTCACGACGAACGGCGTCGACCTCGTGCGCTCGTCGGTGCAGCACCTGCGCGTGCCGTACCGCATCGGCTACACCGCCCTCGCCGCCTTCCGGTTCGTGCCCCGGTTCGGCCACGAGCTCGACGTCATCCGGCAGGCGCACCGGGTGCGTGGCGCGCACGCCGGTCGCGGACCGTTCGCCGCGGTCTCGCGCTGGTGGGGGTACATCGTGCCGCTGCTCGCCGGCGCCATCCGCCACGCCGAACGCGTCGCCCTCGCGATGGACTCCCGCGCCTTCGGCGCCTACCCGCAGCGCACCGAGCGCCACACCGTGCCGCTCCGCCGCCGCGACGCCGTCTTCGTCGCCCTGTTCTGGATCGCCACCGCCGCGATCCTGATCATCGTCCCGCGCCTCTGAGCCCCGGCATCCGGGGTCAGGCGTCGAAGCGTCGCCAGGCGCCTTGAGAGACGACCTCTACGCGGTCTCCGTCGACGACGATCGCCGTCTGATCGTCGATCGCGTAGGCAGGTGCTCCGATGCGGGCGGCCCAGGCCTCGGCGCTCTGCATCGTGTTCTGGTCCCAGCCCGGGTAGTCCAGGTGGGGGAAGATCGAGAAATCGACCACCCCGAGACCCGCATCGTCATGGGGTCGCCAGTCGACGAACTCCTTGCCGACGCGCGGCGTCATCACCATGCTGCCCGCGCTCACCCCCACCCACACCGTGTCGTCGAGCGAGGGCAGAACATCCGCGAGCCCTGACTCCTCGATCCAGTGGCGCAGGTAGACCGCTTCGCCCCCGTCCACGAGCAGCACATCGGCATCCCGCACCCACGGCTCCCATCGGTCGCGCCCGATCGACGGAAGCGCCGTGAGCTCGAGCACTCCCACCGACCGCCACCCCAGGTCGGTCAAAGGCGACCGCCCGGGTCGGCCTCCCACCGTCGACAGCCACACCGACTGCGGAGAGCAGAATGGATGGCCCCACTGAGCAGTCGGGATGAAGAGAGCATCGCTCTCCTCGACCGGCCGGTCCAGCAGGCCGAGCAGCGCCTTACGGATGGAGTCGTTGGTGATCCCACCCGAGGTGAGAAGCAGCTTCATGCGCCACGCTCCCTCGCTGTGGAGCGATCAGCTGTGAGGCCCCTCACTTGGCGAGTGCGACTTGTGCCACCTGGTCCACGGAAATAGGCGCTATGCGACACGTGCCGAACACTAGGTTTGGTCAAACGAGCTGAACTTTTCTCGCGGTCTTCTAAGCCGCAATCAAACGGGTCGCGCGAAGGATCGCTGAAGGCGGCCTGAGCTTGCCTGCCCCTCCACTACTCGCGAACCGGGACTCCCGCTCGCACTATCGACAGCACCGCCCTTCGATAGAATGGTCGCGGGACGCGGCCGCGCACCTCCGGACGTCC
>CALANM010000109.1 GCA_937926065.1 uncultured Microbacterium sp. | reverse complement strand
ACCGAGGAAGAGGTCGCGCCGGCCGAACCGCTTGACCTGACCGGCGAGTGGAAGCAGACCAACTCGAAGTCCGAGGACAGCTACCAGGCGGCCACCATCAGCGGCGATGTCATCGAAATCAACTGGGTCAATGAAGCCGACTCGGGAACGGCGATCTACTGGGTGGGGACCTACGTCGCCCCCACCGAGGACGTCACCGAGTACACGTGGGACTCCGCTAACGACACCAGCAAGACCGAGAACGCGCTGCTCGCTTCGAGCGACCCGACGAAGACGTTCGCCTTCAAAGACGGCGTGCTGAGCTACGAGCTCACCGCTATGGGCGTCACGATGACCGTGGAGATGAGCAAGCAGTAGACCATCCACAGCACGAGGAGGGCCTCCCGCTCACGGCGAGGGGCCCTCCGTCGTGCTGGGCGTGTCACCTGGGCTTGACCACGAGCCCCTCGCCGAGCACCGAGTTTCCGCGCAACGTCCGCAGTCCGCCGGACTTGCGCGATACCGAGAGCCTTCGCAGCTTTCGACTACGAGATCTGGGCCGCCGCCCTCGCGTTGCGGCTGCGCCGCTGGGAACGGGCGACTGATAAACGAGAAGCCCCGCGGTCCCAATGTTTCCAAGGGTTCGCGGGGCTTCTGAAGTGGCGGTGACGGTGGGATTTGAACCCACGGTAGGGGGTTACCCTACACAACTTTTCGAGAGTTGCACCTTCGGCCGCTCGGACACGTCACCATCGACCAGTTTACGTGACGCGACCCGCAGGCGCCAATCGAGCCAGAGCGGCGCGAGATCGCCGCTTCCTGCCGACATCGCCGGGTAGTGCGCGGCAGCGACGGGCGGTCTCGGCAGCAGACGGCGATCTCGGCAGCAGGCAGCGCACGGCAGGCGGCGCGGCCGCCGCGGCCCCCCTGCCCGACGTCTCGGGTCAGGCGTAGCGTGTGCGCCATGGCGGAGCGGATGACGCGGGAGCAGCGGCTGGTGCTGACGATCGCGGTGCTGGGGTCGTTCGTCGCTTTCCTCGACGGGACGGTGGTCAACGTCGCACTGCCGGCGATCGAGCGGGAGCTCGGCGGCGGTCTGGCGACGCAGCAGTGGGCGGTCGATGCGTACCTCATCACGCTGGGCGCGCTGATCCTCGTCGCGGGCGCGGTGAGCGACGCGTATGGCCGTCAGCTGGTGCTGAAGATCGGGCTCATCGGGTTCGGAGTCGCGTCGGTGGCGGTCGCGCTCTCTCCCGACACGACGTTCCTCATCGTCGCGCGCGCGGTGCAGGGCGCGGCGGGCGCGTTCCTGGTGCCGAGCTCGCTGGCGCTCATCACGGGCACGATGGACGATCCCCTGCGCTCGCGCGCGATCGGCATCTGGACCTCTCTCACGACCGTCGCGTTCGTCCTCGGTCCGCTCATCGGCGGCGTCATCGTCGACCAGTGGTCGTGGCGATGGGTGTTCTTCATCAACGTGATCCCGATCGCCATCGCGCTCTGGCTGGTCGCGCGGCTCGGGATGCCGGATGAGCGCGCGCCCGACGCGCGCGTCGACATCCTCGGCGCCGTGCTCTGCACGCTCGGGCTGGGGGCCACCGTCTATGCGCTCATCGAGCAGCCGAACCTCGGATGGTCGCCGCTCATCTGGGTGCCGCTCGTCGTCGGCATCCTGCTGCTGATCGCGTTCGTGTGGCGTCAGCGCGCGACGTCGCATCCGGTGCTGCCGCTCGACATGTTCCGCAGTCGCAACTTCTCGGCCGGCAACATCGCGACCCTCTTCATCTATGCCGCACTGTCCCTCAACGTGTTCGTCGTGGCCGTCTACCTGCAGCAGGGCGCGGGACTGAGCGCCACCCTCGCGGGGCTTGCCGGCCTGCCGACGACGATCCTCGTCATCCTCCTGAGCTCGCGCACCGGCGCGATGGCAGGCCGTCTCGGCCCGAGGCTGTTCATGACCGTCGGCCCGCTCGTCATGGCCGTCGGCGCGATCCTGCTCCTCACCGTGTCGACCGACTTCGACTACTGGTGGCAGGTGCTGCCCTCGATGCTCCTGTTCGGCCTCGGGCTCGCCATCACCGTCTCCCCGCTGACCGCCGCGATTCTCGGCGCCGCCGACCACGACCGCTCCGGTATCGCCTCGGCGGTCAACAACGCCGTCGCACGCGTTGCCGGTCTGCTCGTGGTCGCCGCGCTCGCCGCCATCACGGGCGGCGCGCTCGACCTCGTCGGCTTCCACCGCGCGGCGATCGTCACCGCCGCACTGCTCGTGATCGGCGGAGTCGTCTCACTCGTCGGCATCCGCAATCCGCAGCGTGACACCGCTCAGCCCGCGCCGGCGCCATAGGGGCGAGCGAGGCCCTACGGCGCGGCCGTCGGTGCTCCGCGGTTCCTCCACAATCGTCCCGGCGGGAGCAGCCGAGGTAGTCACGGCCACCCCCTGTGGCCCCGGCATCGACGCCCTGCAAGACTGTGCGCATGAGCGTGATCGAGAACTCCAAGCTGACCGTCATCGGCGCGGGCGCGGTCGGGTCGAGTGTGGCCTACGCCGCCCTCATCAGAGGCTCCGCACGGCACGTCGCCCTCTATGACATCGCCGCGCAGAAGACCGAGGCCGAAGTGCTCGACCTCGCCCACGGCGCACAGTTCACCGGCTCGAGCGACATCGTCGGCGGCGCCGACATCTCGGTCGCCGAGGGGTCGCACGTCGTCGTGATCACCGCCGGCGCCAAGCAGAAGCCCGGACAGACCCGGATGGAACTGGCGGGCGTGAACGCCGGCATCCTCAAGACGATGATGCCGCAGCTGCTCGACGTGGCCCCGGATGCCGTGTACGTCATCGTCACTAACCCGTGCGACGTGCTCACGGTGCTCGCTCAGGAGGCGACAGGCCTGCCCACCGAGCGGATCTTCGCGTCGGGCACCGTGCTCGACACGTCACGCCTGCGCTGGAAGATCGCGCAGCGCGCAGGAGTGTCGACCTCGAGCGTCCATGCGTACATCGTGGGCGAGCACGGCGACACCGAGTTCCCGCTGTGGTCGCACGCGACGATCGGCACCGTCCCGATCCTCGACTGGGTGCCGCTCGATGGGCAGCCGAAGTTCACCGCTGAGGAGCTCGACCAGATCGCGGTCGACGTGCGTGACGCCGCGTACAAGGTCATCCAGGGCAAAGGCGCGACGAACTACGCCATCGGCCTGTCGAGCGCGCGCATCGTCGAGGCGATCCTCAACGACGAGCACGCCGTGATGCCCGTCTCGACCGTGCTGGAGGGCTACCAGGGCGTGTCGGGTGTGGCACTGTCGGTGCCGTCGGTCGTCAGCAGCGCCGGCGCCTTCCCCATCCCGGAGGTCGCGTTCTCGGCGAAGGAGAGCGAGCTGCTGCACCACTCGGCCACGGCGCTCGCCGACGTCGCCGCGACGCTGCGCTGACCGGCCGAACGGATGCCGCAGCCCCACGCTGAGGCGACCCGCGCCCGCCGAGACCGGCAGCGTCGGAGGCCCCACGTACGCTGAGGACATGGCATCCCGTCGACCCGCGCCCACGACTGCCTTCCGTTGCACCGAATGCGGGTGGACCGCCTCGAAGTGGGTCGGCCGCTGCGGGGAATGCCAGCAGTGGGGCACCGTCGTCGAAGCCGCGACGCAGACGGGGATCGTGCAGTCCGTCGCACCGCTCACGCCCACACGGTCGGCGAAGCCGATCACCTCGATCGACACGACAGAGACGCCGCGACGCACGAGCGGTGTCGGCGAGTTCGACCGCGTGCTCGGCGGCGGCATCGTGCCCGGCGCGGCCATCCTGCTGTCGGGCGAGCCGGGCGTCGGCAAATCGACGCTGCTGCTCGAGGTCGCGGCGCAGAGCGCCCGTTCCGGCCGACGCGTGCTCTACGCGAGTGCCGAGGAGTCACTCGGCCAGGTGCGGCTCCGCGCCGAGCGCACGGGTGCACTCCACGACGAGCTCTTCCTCGCGAGCGAGACCGACCTCGCCACGATCCTCGGACACATCGACGAGGTGCGCCCCGAGCTGCTGATCGTGGACTCCGTGCAGACGGTGTCGTCGGCGCTCAGCGACGGCGTGGCGGGCCACCCGAGCCAGGTGCGCGAAGTGGCATCCACGCTCATCCGCGTCGCGAAAGAGCGCGACCTCCCCGTGATCATCGTCGGCCACGTCACGAAAGACGGGTCGATCGCCGGCCCGCGCATCCTCGAGCACCTCGTCGACGTCGTCTGCCACTTCGAAGGCGACCGCCAGACCTCGCTGCGCTTCGTGCGCGCACTCAAGAACCGCTTCGGCGCGACCGACGAGGTCGGCTGCTTCGACATGACCGGCGACGGCATCGCCGAAGTGCCCGACCCGAGCAGCCTCTTCCTCGGCCACGGGTCCCGGCAGCCCGGGTCGTGCGTGACGATCGCCCTCGAAGGACGCCGCGCCCTGCCGGTCGAGGTGCAGGCACTCACCATCCAGACACAGGCGCCCAACCCCCGCCGCATCGTCAGCGGGGTCGACTCCGCACGCGTCGCGATGATCCTCGCGGTGCTCGAGAAGCGGGCCCGCATCCCCGTGTCGCAGTCCGACGTGTACGTCTCGACGGTAGGAGGCGTGCGGCTCACCGAGCCCGCAGCCGACCTCGCCATCGCCCTCGCCGTCGCGTCGGCGGTGCGCGACCGCCCCAACCCTGCGCGACTCGTCGCCGTCGGAGAGCTGAGCCTCTCCGGCGAAGTGCGTGCGGTCACCCAGCACGCCCAGCGCCGCGCCGAAGCCGACCGCCTCGGCTACCGCACCATGATCGACACCTCGTCACGCGATCTCGCCGGTGCCCTGACCGACATCGCCCGCCACGAGCGCCCAGAGCCCGGCGACGAGCCCGGATTCTGACGCGCCGGAATTTCCCGGTCACACGGAATTTCCGCGAATTGACTTTCCCTGTTTCTCGGCTATGGTCGATGGTTCCACCCGCCAGCCGAAAAGGGGAAGCGAGGAGAGATGGCAGGCAAGACACCGCAGCTGCGCGGCGGCAAGAAGGTCGCGCAGATGTCCCTCAAGGAGAAGCGCGCCGCCAAGCGCGCAAAGCGTGAGCCCGAGGCGTTCATCAAGCCTCGCAAGGGGGCGAGCAGCTGACCGCCACGGACGGTCTCACGCGCGGTGCCGAGACGGCCGTCTCGCCACTCGGCACCGCGGCCGCCCCGCGACGCCGCGCGGAGGAGCCGATGGAAGCCCTCCGGGATCCCCCAGAGGCGATTTTTCGACTGAGAACATTCTCATCGTTTGTCCCCCGATTGGTGGACACAAAACCCGATACGGTTGCGTACTCTAGAGATAGCTCCTCTCCGGCCGACCCCGTTGTCCCCAGCATCGGTTGCCGAGATCGACCCCAGAGATCTCGGTCAGGTTCACGGCCACAGTGAGCGAAGGGCCCTCTCGAGTTTCCCAGTCCCCAATGGGGGGATCGAGAGGGCCCACCTCTTTCCCCCGGCGGGCTCGTCGAGGTCAGGCATGCTCGCGTGCGCGGTGCCGGCATCCGGGCGCGCCGTAGGCTGGATGCATGGCCGGGAAGAAGCGTGCGAAGGGCAAGCCGCCGATCGAGTTCCGCAACCCGCAGCTTGCGGACGCACTGCAGACGCAGGACATGGCTGCGGTCGCGTTCGCGCTCCGTCACGGCCCCACCGTCGTGCCGCTGATGCGGCCCGGCCAGCGCGACAACCCGCTCGACACGGGCGAAGTGTGGACCTATCGCGATCCGCGCACCGGCCAGGTCGCGCTGCTCCTGTTCAGCGACGTCGCCAACAAGCCGCCGGCGCTGCCTCCGACCGTCGGGCTCCACTCTCCCGGCTGGCTGCGCGCCTTCCTGGGTGTGCACGGCGACGAGATCACGTCCGTCATGTTCGACCTCGCCGGTCCGCACCCGATGCAGGCGACACCCGCCGACATCATCGCCGCCCTCGACGCCTGACGGCCTCGACGCGCGTCAGCGCAGCTGGAACTGGCGAGGCTCCGACTCGATGCCACCGACCGTGACGGTCAGGTTGTAATAGCCGCTGCCGGCCTTCGGGCGGTCCTTGTCGCAGGTGTCGGCGCCTGAACGGGTGCGGTCCCACACGAGCGGCTGCACGCTCGTGACCTCACGCCCGGGCTCGAGCGTCACGAGCTGGTCGCTCGACGCCGTCTGGCAGTCAGTCGACCGCCACCAGGTGTCGCTGCCGCTCGCGACGACGAACGACTGCGCCGCCGTCCCCACGTTCATGACGCATTCGACGTCGCCCTCGTTGACCATGCGGATCGACAGCTCCGGCTTCTCCGCCGCGCCGTACGACTGCTTGTCGGTCACGGCCGTCACGATCACATCGCGCGACGTGCACACGGCGAGCGTCGCCGACGGGTCGGGGCTCGCGGCATCCGTCTTCTCCGGCTCGGGGTCTTCGGATGCCGTGGCCTCAGGACTCTCCTCCGCCGACGACGTCGCCTCTCCCGACGGCGTCGCCTCCCCCGCCGGCGTTGCCCCGGCCGACGTCGACGGCGCGGCAGGAGTCGCGCCGGGGGTCGCGCCGGTTCCGCCCGAGGCGCGCCACGGCTGCCACACCGCGAGCGCGACGCCCGCGATGATCAACAGCAGGACGAGCAGCACCGTGAGCCGCCGCC
>CALANM010000108.1 GCA_937926065.1 uncultured Microbacterium sp. | reverse complement strand
GTCGTGCACGCTCGAGGGTGCCGTGACGGCTGAGCGCCCGTCGTCGACGCTGTGCCGCTTGTTCGTTGCGTCGTTGTCGACGGAGTGCGTCGTGTCCGTCCGGGGTGAAGGCGAGTTCGAGCCACGCCTCGACGCCGGCGATGTCGTTGGTGGTGATCCCTCGTCGGGGGTCCTTGATCCACCACGAAAGCGTGAGTGCTCGGTCGCGTGGGCTCCTCAACGCCTGCAGCTCGTAGGCATCGAGGTGTACTGGGGAGTCATCGACCCAGACCAGCGGGCGGCCTGGGTACCGGTATGCCAGCTCGCTGGTCTTCCACTCTGACGACGTGTATTGCTGTTCGTATGTCCCCTCCGTTCCGACGGGTAGGGGCGGGATGTTCAGGAGCGGGGCGAAGTAGACGTTTGCGAAGGATTGCCAGGTGGTCGCCCACACGACCTCTATGTCGCGGGATAGGAGTGATCGGATCCAACGAGCTCCCGTTCCAGAGAGCCAGTAGGTGCGGGTAGCGGTGCCGTCGCGGTCCCAACGTGGGGCCTTGTGGTAGATCCTCGGGTACGCGTTCCGGTGAACGGTGAGTTCAACTTTGAACGCATCCGCGGGGCCCGGGCCTTCTGGTGGCACGGCAAGGCGGAGAACGCCGTCGATGTCGATTGCCACCACGGGTCGGTATCGGCTCTTGAGGGGGTCTTTCATGGATTCGTCCTTGCGGTCGGGCGATTTGGGCTCGTCCGACGGGTCATGCATGCTGCGAGCTGTCGGCGGCCGCCTAAGTGGCGATGGTCCCTGCGGGTCGTGGAAATGATCCCCGCGAACGACTCAGCCTGCCGGCGGCTCGTAGGGTGGTGTTCCTCCGTTCCGCCGTTCGCTCGTGTCGATCTGGCGCTGTCGCGGAGCGTTTGCGACCGTCCCGCGGTCAAGGCAAATGGCAGCGCGGCTCTCCGATCATGTCCTGTGTCACCGACACCAAGCCGCCGATTATGCGACAGAGCAGACCCGTGCGGCTGAACGTGATCGCCATGTCCGGATGCTCACACTGGGACGAGCCAGTACCGATCCGAGTCTGCTGGTCGGACGACAGCGATTCCAATCCGAGCGCGGCCTCAGGCAACCGAGCAACACGGGGAAGATCAGCCCGTACTCCGCGTCGAGATTGATGCCGTGGAAGGAGGACCCCGCTCCACCGCACCACTCGGTGAGGAACTCATCGTTCGCGGCTACCTCACCACCGGGCTTGGGAGGTGTGAAGAACCCGCTCGCCGACGGCTACCAGGGCGTCTGGGGCGCGGCTGCGTCCGAAGCGGTCTGCTGCGAGGCACGACGTGGACGGGGGGTGATCTCGTCAACGTGTGTGTCTGCGTGCGGGGCCTATCGAAGGGGCTAGTGCCTTCCTAGGCGCGAGCGGCCGCGCTACGGCAACGCAAAACAATTTCGCGCCGCGTACATGGTCGGCATGAGTTCAGTAAGAACAGATCGATACCCAGATGACCTCTCAGAGATAACTCGCCGTATCGGGGAAGTCGGCATCGCCGCCTACGCCCGGGAGCTCGGCGGGAGCACACAAGCTCTTCGGCGCTACCTGCTGCGCAGGGGAGTCGACCTGGTGAAGGTGCCGACACCGGGTCGAATCGTAAAGGCCGCCTACCCGGAGACGGTAGTGATGCTTCGGCACATCGCCACCGCGGGGGTGGAGTCTCTTGCGCGCGAGGTCGGTGTCAGCGGGAATGCTATTCGAAAGGAACTGGCCCGCCGCGGCGTCACTCTTCCGAGGAGGCCATACGTTCGCCGTATTGAAGCTTCATGAGAGCAGGCGACCGAACGGCGTGGGTCCCCGCGGCAGCGCCCTGTCAGCTTTCACCACCGGCCTGCCCGCCGGCTGCGGTCGCCCAGCTCGAACCGCAGACCACAGACCACGGTTCGAGGGGCGCGGCCCTCGCAGCCATTAGCCTCCTCGTATGGGGAAGAACCCGGAGATTTCAGATGACGCGATCTATGCGGCGGTCGCGTCACGGCGCGCTGGCTTCGACAGTATGGCGTGGCAGGTGCCGATAATCAGCCTCACGGCGCAGGCGTTCCTGTTCACGATCGCGCTTGGGCCGGACTCTCGGCCCTTCGCCCGGATCATCTCGGCTTCCCTCGCAGTAGCGGTCACCGCGCTCAGCATGTTGCTCCTTGCCCGGCACCGACAGGCAGACATCGCCGATGCCCAGTGGCTGGCGGATCTCGAAGAGCGCAGAGGTCGTGCGAGCAAGCAGATTATGGAGGCGCACGGAAGCGCGTGGAGGGATCGCCGTGACGATACGGAGATCCATCCTTGGTTTGACTGGATGAAGCGGTATCGAGCGTTCGTGGTGTGGGAGATCGGACTCCTGTTGTTCGGAATCGCCGGTATCGCGGTGGTCATCGTGACTCTGGCGGCACCCGGCTGGCTGGAGGCACCGGCTTCGGGGTGATCATCAAATGTCGTTCGTGTACGAAGCAGGTTTGTAGGCCGCTCCCTAGCTCTGGTTTCTCGTCCTCATGAGTTGGTCGGGTGATTCCCCGTGCGCGTACCGTATTCGCGAGCGTCGCTTAGCGCCGGTGTCGTGTCCCGTGGATACATTGTTCATACCCGACGCCGTGAAGGACGCGGCACGCATGGAGAGCAGCACAACACGATGACGCCCACGACGAGCGAAGCCCAGCGCGCGGAACTGCACAAGACGATCTGGAGGATCGCCAACGACCTTCGAGGGTCGGTGGACGGGTGGGACTTCAAGACCTACGTGCTCGGCATGCTGTTCTACCGTTTCATCTCCGAGAACCTCACTGCCTACATCAATGCCGGCGAACGCGCGGCGGGCGAGGCGAGCTTCGACTACGCCACGCTCCCCGACGTGGACGCAGAGTTCGGCCGTGCCGACACGGTGGCGGAGAAGGGGTTCTTCATCCTGCCGTCCGAGCTGTTCCAGAACGTCCGGGCACGGGCCGCGAAGGACGAGAACCTCAACGAGACCCTCGAGCGGGTGTTCAAGAACATTGAGGGCTCCGCGGTCGGCACCGACAGCGAAAACGACCTCAAGGGCCTGTTCGATGACCTCGACGTCAACAGCTCAAAGCTCGGGAACACGGTTGCCAAGCGCAACGAGAAGCTCGTCAAGCTCCTGAACGCCATCGGCGACTTGCCGCTGGGGGACTTCGCCGACAACTCGATCGACCTGTTCGGCGACGCGTACGAGTACCTCATGCAGATGTACGCCTCGCAGGCCGGTAAGTCCGGTGGCGAGTACTACACGCCGCAGGAAGTGTCGGAAGTGCTCGCGCGGATCACCGTGATGGGAAAGACCCGCGTCAACAAGGTGTACGACCCTGCCGCCGGATCCGGGTCGCTGCTGCTGAAGTTCGCGAAGGGGCTCGGCAAG
>CALANM010000107.1 GCA_937926065.1 uncultured Microbacterium sp. | reverse complement strand
CCCTCCGGCGGCAGCGAGCCCATGACCGCCATCAGCGACCGGCAGGCGGTGTCTTCGTCGATCCACGGGTCTTCGAGCAGCAGCTGCAGGTGCACGTCGAGGATGCGCGCGGTGCCGTCGGATCGCTCGATGTAGCGCCCGATCCAGAACAGCGACTCCGCGATGCGGCTCAGCATGCGAGCTCACCGCCCGCCGCCGTCTCCGCCTGCTGCTGCGTCTGCGCCTGCTGCTGCTGTTCCTGCTGCTCCTGATGCTCGCCGCCGCTGGTCCGGTCGTGAGGCGACACCGTCGGCTCCTCCTGCGGCTCGTAGTCGACGGTGCTCGGCTCGGTGGCCGATGCCTGCTCGGCGACGAGGCCGGCCAGGCTCTGCCCGTATTCGCGGCTGCGCGGGGCGTCGCCGCCGACGATCCAGGTGTCCTTCGAGCCGCCGCCCTGGGACGAGTTCACGACCAGCTGTCCCTCCGGCAGAGCGACACGCGTGAGTCCGCCCGGCAGCACCCACACCTCGTCGCCGTTGTTGACGGCGAAGGGACGGAGGTCGGCGTGGCGCGGCCGCATCCCGTCTTCGACGAGCGTGGGGATGGTCGACAGCATGACCACCGGCTGCGCGATCCAGCCGCGAGGGTCTTTCACGAGCTTCTTGCGGAGCTTCTCGAGCTCGGCGGGGCTGGCGTCCGGGCCGACGACGAGGCCCTTGCCGCCCGACCCGTCGACGGGCTTCACGACGAGCTCGTCGAGCCGGTCGAGCACCTCCTCGAGGGCGCGCGGGTCTTCGAGCCGCCACGTGTCGACGTTCTTGAGGATCGGCTCCTCCGCGAGGTAATACCGGATCAGGTCGGGCACGTAGGTGTAGAGCAGCTTGTCGTCGGCGACGCCGTTGCCGACCGCGTTGGCGATCGTGACGTTGCCCAGACGCGCGGCGAGCATGAGCCCCGGGGCGCCGAGCATGGAGTCGGCGCGGAACTGCAGCGGGTCGAGGAAGTCGTCGTCGACACGGCGGTAGATGACGTCGACGCGCTTGGGCCCGCGGGTGGTCCGCATGAACACCTTGCCGCCCATGCACTGCAGATCGCGGCCTTCGACGAGCTCGACGCCCATCAGGCGCGCGAGCAGCGTGTGCTCGAAGTACGCCGAGTTGTAGACGCCCGGTGTCAGCACGACGACGTTCGGGTCGTCGATGCCGGGCGGGGCCGACGCGCGGAGCGCCTGCAGGAGCTTGTTCGGGTAGTCGCCGACGGGACGCACCCGCATCGACACGAAAAGCTCCGGCAGCGTCTGGGCCATCACGCGGCGGTTCGAGATGACGTAGCTGACGCCCGACGGCACGCGCACGTTGTCTTCGAGCACGCGCATCTCGCCGTGCTCGTCGCGGATGAGGTCGATGCCCGCCACCTGGATGCGCACGCCATTGGCGGAGTGGATGCCGGCGGCCTGCCGGTAGAAGTACTGCGACGACGCGATGAGCGCGGCCGGGAGCACGCCGTCGCGCACGCAGTGCTGGCGGCCGTACGCATCGTCGAGGAACGCCTCGAGCGCCCGCACGCGCTGCTGCACGCCCTTCTCGATGTGCGACCACTCGTCGTACTCGATGACGCGGGGCACGGCGTCGAGCGGGAACGGTCGCTCCTCCCCCGCGAAGTCGAACGTGACGCCCTGCGCGAGGTACGAGCTGGCGAGCGACTCGGTGCGACCGCGCAGCTCATCCTGGGTCATCTGCGCGAGCGTCTGATACAGCTCGCGGTAGGGCGCGCGGATCTCGGCTGCCGCCCCCGGATGCTGAGGGTGGGCGAACATCTCGTCGAAGGCCGGCACTCCCGACGGCGTCTTCCGCGGCGCGAGCATGGAGCCGTATCCGTCGAAGAGGTCTCCCATTCCACGAGCCTAACCCCGGGTGTGTTTCGCGGGTGTTGCGTCACCTCCAGAGGGAAGGGGCAGGGCTGCCGAGGCAGGGCGGGGCGCGGCGCGCGGATGCCGTCAGCCGGCGATGACGTAGCGGAGCTGCTCGACGGCCCAGTCGAGCTCGGTCGCCCGGACGACGAGCGGCGGCGCGATGCGGATCGTCTGACCGTGGGTGTCTTTGACGAGCACGCCACGCGCGAGGAGCCGTTCGGCCACCTCGCGGCCCGTGCCGACGGCCGGGTCGATGTCGACGCCGGCCCACAGCCCCGCGACGCGCACGGCCGTGACACCGTGACCGACGAGCTCCCGCAGCCTCTGCTCCAGGTGCTCGCCGAGGGCGATCGCGCGGGCCTGGAACTCGCCCGACGCGAGCATCTCGACGACCCGGCGACCCACCGCGGCGGCCAGCGGATTGCCGCCGAAGGTCGAGCCGTGCTCTCCCGGACGGATGACGCCGAGCACGTCTCTGTCGGCCACGACGGCCGACACGGGGACGATGCCCCCGCCGAGCGCCTTGCCGAGCAGGTACATGTCGGGAACGACGCCCTCGCGGTCGCACGCGAACGTCGTTCCGACGCGGGCGAGACCCGATTGGATCTCGTCGGCGATGAACAGCACGCGGTGCCGGTCGCAGATCTCGCGGACCGCGCGCAGATACCCTTCGGGCGGGACGATGACGCCGTTCTCCCCCTGAATCGGCTCCAGCAGCACGGCGGCCGTGCTCTCGTCGATCGCGGCCTCGATCGCGGCGGCGTCGCCGAACGGCACCGACACGAATCCGGGAGTGTAGGGGCCGAAGTCGTCGTGGGCCTGCGGGTCGTCGCTGAAGCTGACGATCGTCGTCGTGCGTCCGTGGAAGTTGCCGTCGGCGACGACGATGCGCGCGGCATCCGCCTTCACTCCCTTGACCCGGTACGCCCACGCGCGCGCCACCTTGATGCTCGTCTCGACCGCCTCGGCGCCCGTGTTCATGGGGAGCACGAGGTCCTTGCCGCACAGGGCGGCCAGCTCTGCCGCGAACGCGCCGAGCTGGTCGTTGTGGAACGCCCGGCTCGTGAGGGTGATGCGCCCCAGCTGCTCGGTCGCCGCCGCGACGAGCGCGGGATGCCGGTGCCCGAAATTGAGGGCCGAATACGCCGACAGGAGGTCGAGATAGCGCTTGCCCTCGACGTCGGTCACCCACGCGCCCTCGCCGCGCGCGATCACGACGGGCAGCGGGTGGTAGTTGTGAGCGACGTGCTCCCCCTCGGAGTCGATGATGCGGATCGTCGCCGTGTCCAGCGCGGGAGCGGTCATGGGGTACCTCGCAGTTCGAGAGTGCAGCACTTGATGCCCCCGCCGCCGAGGAGCAGCTCCGACAGGTCGACGAGCACCGGGTTGTAGCCGCGCTCGCGCAGCTGCTGCTCGAATCCCGTCGCGCGGGGCGAGATGAAGACGTTCCGTCCGTCGGATGCCGAGTTCAGCCCGAACACGGCGCCGTCGGCATCCGAGACGCGAATGGCATCCGGGTAGCGCTCAGCGAGCACCTGCTGAGACGCCTCGTCGAACGCCGACGGAAGGTAGGCGATGTTGGCGCGCTCGACGCCGCCCTCCCCTTCGACAGGGTCGAGCACGGCGATCGCGGTGTCGAGGTGGTAGAAGCGGGGATCGATCAGCCGCAGCGACACCACTTCTCGGCCGAACACCTCGCCGACCTCACGGTGGCTGTCGCCGACGGAGCGGAAGCCGGTGCCGGCGAGGATCGTGTCGCCGACGAGCAGGAAGTCGCCTTCGCCCTCCTGCACCTCGACCGGTTCGATCACTTCGAAGCCGTGAGCCGTGAACCAGTCCATGAACGGACGCTCCTCGCCGCGGCGCTCCTCGACGCGGAAGCGCGCACCGAGAGCACGACCGTCGATCACGAACCCGCCGTTGGCCGTGTAGACCATGTCGGGAAGACCGGGAACGGGATCGATCAGCTCGACCTCGTGGCCGAGAGACAGATACGTGTCGTACAGGACCTCCCACTGCGCGACGGCCTTGGCGGTGTCGGTGGGCTTCTGCGGCTCCATCCACGGGTTGATGCGATAGCTCACGGTGAAGTGCTCGGGCCGGCACATGAGGTAGCGCCGGCGGTGCGCGACGCGCTGCGGCGGCCGCGCGGCATCGGGGACGGGCAGGGACGATCCGTTCTCGTGCGTCAGTCGGGTCGACATCTTCGCTCCTCGTCGGGGAAGGCGGCGGACGCTGTCCAGAGGCCCGGCGGCCCTTCGACTCGCGGGGTCTCCATCGAGGAAAGGTCGTGACGAGCACGCCGTACTCAATTGTGCCAGAGGGGCCTCGAAGGGGCCCTGCAGCCCCTCCCTCGCGCGTCACCCCCTCCGAAATGCGTGGGTTCGCAGACGAAAAGGCCCAGACGCACGCCCGAATGACCCCGATCATGCATCTGATCTGGGATGCTTCACTCGTGGCGCGACGCACTGGGGAAGAGACGCGGGCGCTGCTTCTGCGCATCGGGATGCAGATGCTCCTGGAACGTGGAGTGGCGGCCGGTGTTCAGCACATCCGTCTGCAGGACGTGCTGCGAAGAGCCGGACTGACGACCGGCGCCGCCTACCGACTGTGGGCAGATCAGACGGACTACCAGCGCGACCTCGCCGTCTCGATGATGAAGCTGCGGTTCAGCGGCCCGGCCGACTACCCTCGCGACGCGGTCGTCGACCTGATCGAGAAGGGTGCGCCCGGAGACGACGTCATCCGTGCCGCCGCCGAGACGCACGTGCGTGCCGCGTGGCGCGACGTCGACGACTCGACCGAAGAGGCGGAGGCGCATTCGTTCCTCATCGCGCTCGCCCTGCGCACGACCGCGCACACCTGGCCCGAGCTGAAGGAGGCGAGCCGCGAGCGTCACCGTGAATCGATCGAGGCCTTCAATGAGTTCTACCAGTACCTGATGGACTCGTATGGTCTGCGGATGAAAGCGCCGCTCACGATCGATGACTTCACACAGGCGCTCGCGGCGATCGGCGAGGGCTTCGCCGTGCGTGCCCTCGAAGGCGCTGATCACCCGGTGTTCGACGCCGGCGCGGAAGACGAGATCCCCGAGGGCCGCTGGACCCTGTTCGCTCTCTCCGTGCGGGCGCTCGTGAACGAGTTCATGGTGCCGATCGACGACGGTGAGATCCCGCCGGAGCGTCGCTTCCCGACGCGCGCCGCCGCAACGGCCGATGCTCCAGAGAGCTCTGGGGCCGAGCACAGCCGACCCCAGAGCGACACTCCCCCCGGTGGTGTCACGGAGTGACCTCGGCTCCGGCCGAACTGGAACTGGACTCCGCTTGGCGCTCCCCAGAAGCGCCTCTGCCATCCTTTCCGAGACCGCCCTCGGCGACCAGAAAGATAACTTGTTTCTTGCCTCCGCGAGTCCGCTTTCGGCAGCGCGCCACGGGGGCCCGTCAGAGGCCGAGCCGGGCGATCCAGCCGTTGGCGAACCGGCCGGCCGGGTCGCGACGCGCGCGCAGGTCACGGAAGTCGTCCCAGCGCGGGTACCGCGCCTTCAGGGCGTCGGCAGGCAGCGTGAACAGCTTGCCCCAGTGCGGGCGGGCGGAGGCCGGCAGCGCCTCCTCGATCGCGGGCAGCAGCGCGGTGACGGCATCCGGCTCGCGACGCCACGTGAAATGGAGCGCCACGATATCTGCGCCGTGAGCGGGACTCAACCATAGGTCGTCGGCAGCGACCGTCCGCACCTCCGACACCAGCAGCAGCGGCGCGATCCGCGGCGCGAGTCCTCGCAGGGCGGCGATCGCCGCCGGGGCGTCGGCGCGCGCGACGAGGTACTCGCTCTGCAGCTCGTCGCCCGCCGACGGCGTGAACGCGAGGCGGAAGTGCGGCAGCCGCTCGAACCACGGCCCGGGCACATGACCCTGCTCGGTGCACGGCTGCGCGTCGATCCCCGGGATCGGATGCCGCGGGCCGTCCGCCGGCCGACCGCCCAGCCCCGACAGATCGGGGGCAGGACGTCGCGACTTCACCCACACCTGGTCGATCGCGTCGGCGTCGCGCCAGGTCGTGAACAGGCTCACGCTGTCGCCTGACGACTGCAGCTCATCGAACGCGTCGAGCGCCGCATCCCAGCGCATGCCTTCGTACACGGTCTGCCCGTACGGCTCGGATGCCACGGTGTCGAGCTCCAGCCGCACGACGGCGCCGAGGGCCCCCAGCGACACGACGGAGCCGTCGAAGTCCACATCTCCGCGCTGCACGCGCACCGGCGTCCCCGCGCCGTCGATCAGCTCGATCGCCGCCACCTGCGTCGCGAGCGAGCCGATGCGCGAGCCCGACCCGTGGGTGCCGGTCGCCACGGCGCCGGCGACGGAGATGTGCGGCAGGGACGCGAGGTTCGCGAGCGCCCGGCCCCGTTCGTGCAGCCACGGTGCGAGGTCGCCGTACCGCATGCCCGCCGCGACGCTCACCGTCCCGTCGGCCGGATGCAGCACAGGCTCGTCGACCAGTTCCGCGAGCGACAGCAGGATGCCATCGGTGTCGGCGATGTCGTTGAACGAATGCCGGGATCCGAGCACCCGCACCCGATCCGCGGCGACGATCGTGTCGACCAGCTCGTCGACGCTCGCCGGTGCCACGATGGCCCGCGCGCGGTAGCGGAGGCTGCCTGCCCAGTTGGTCTCTGCGGTCACTCGCTCACGCTACTCGGGGCCGGCATGCGACCGCACGTGACGGTCTCGACTCGGCGCGTCGGTGCCCCGTCAGATGACGCCCTCGCTCCACGGGTCGGGGTTGCCGAACCGGTGCGCGGTGATGGTCACCGACTGCTCATGCAGGAACGGCAGCAGCTCGAGGCGGCCGGCCGTGGTCACCTCGTTGTCGTAGACGGCGATGTCGGGGTCGCCCGATGTGGCCACCGCGAGGTCGCGATGCGCCTCGGCGACCGAGTCCCGGGAGCCGATGAGCCGCACCCGTCCGATGCCGGCGGCGCGCACTCGTGCGATCCATTCGGCATCCGTCTCGACGAACACCGGCACCTGGAGCTCGCTGAGCGCGCGGCGCACGGGAGCCGGGATGCCGACGGGGGCGCTGAGCGTGAAGTCGGCCCCTGCGCGCACTCCGGCGACGACGGCGCGGAGCACCTCCTGCCAGGCGGCGTCCCTGGCGGCGCGGATCGCCACCGGCACGGGCCGGTAGCGGAAGAGGTTGCGCTCGATCCCGAGCTTCGACACGTCCTTCACCTGGCCGAACTCGCGGTGCCAGGCGACGGCGTCCGAGAGTGCGCCGCGGCGCAGCCACTCGAACGCCTCGAAGTCGAGGGTCGGCTGAGCCGCCTCGATGACGGCGGTGATGCGGCTGTCGAGCCCGCGCAGGTGCAGTGTCGACGACTGCGGCGCCCCCGACGTCGCCCGCCACGATCCGAGCCCGATGAGATAGTTCGGGCCGCCGGCCTTAGCGCCTGCGCCCACCGACGAGCGCTTCCATCCGCCGAAGGGCTGGCGCTGCACGATCGCGCCGGTGATGCCCCGGTTGACGTAGAGGTTGCCCGCCTCGACGCGGTCGAGCCACACCTCGAGGTCGCCCGGGTCCTGCGTGTGCAGGCCCGCGGTGAGTCCGTAGGCGACCGCGTTCTGCAGCTCGATCGCCTCACTGAGCGACCGCGCGTGCATGATGCCGAGCATGGGCCCGAAGAACTCCTCCAGGTGAGTGCGCGACCCCGGCTTGACTCCGGTGCGGATGCCGGGCGTCCAGAGCCTGCCCTCGTAGGCGTCCGCGGTCGCCTCGGCGCGCGACCCGGGTGCGACGCCGATCGGCGCGGGCTGGAGGAGCCAGCGCTCGCCTTCCTCGAGCTCCGTGAGCGCCCACGCGAGCTTGCCCTGC
Organism: uncultured Microbacterium sp.; assembly: GCA_937926065.1. Lineage (GTDB taxonomy): Bacteria > Actinomycetota > Actinomycetes > Actinomycetales > Microbacteriaceae > Microbacterium. Next base: position 801 of record CALANM010000107.1, on the reverse strand, counting down.
GGCGGCTCGATGACGGGACCCACTTCGCTGCGAGCATCGGAAGGCGGCCCGACCCGCAGTGACCTCGCGGCATCCACGAGCTGCCGCGCGAACCGCTCCGATCGCGCCACGGGCCCCACGAGGATCGCGAGCGAGGCCGCGGAGCACTTCTGGCCGGCATGGCCGAAGGCGCTCTTGACGATGTCGGACGCCGCGAGGTCGAGGTCGGCCGAGGGCATCACGATGATCGCGTTCTTGCCGCTCGTCTCGGCCAGCAGGGGCAGATCGGGCCGCCACGAGCGGAACAGCGCCGCCGTCTCCCACGACCCGGTCAGGATGACGCGATCGACGTCGGGGTGCGTGATGAGACGCTGCCCGAGCGATCCCTCGTCGACGTCGACGAGAGCGACCAGGTCGCGCGGGGCGCCGGCGGCTTCCAGCGCCTCCCAGATCGCCGACGCGACGACCGCTGCGCACCGGCGCGCCTGGGGCGCCGGCTTGAAGACGACTCCGGAGCCGGCTGCGAGCGCGGCGAGCACGCCGCCCGCCGGGATCGCGATCGGGAAGTTCCACGGCGGCGTCACGACCGTCACCTTCGCGGGCACGAAGCGGGCTCCGGCGACGCTGTCGAGCTCGCGCGCGGTCGCAGCGTAGTAGCCGGCGAAGTCGACCGCTTCGCTGACCTCGATGTCGGCTTCGGCGAAGACCTTGCCGGTCTCGGATGCCGCGACCTCGATGAGCTCGCCGCGACGCGCCTCCAAGGCACGTGCGATGGCCTGGAGCGCGCGCGACCGGTCGGCGGCGGGGATCGCTCCCCACGCG
>CALANM010000106.1 GCA_937926065.1 uncultured Microbacterium sp. | reverse complement strand
ATCCGCTGCCCCGCCGAGATCGCCCCGTACTGTCGAGACCGCCGCTTGCTGCGTTGCAGCAGCCGGCGTTCTCGGCAGCGGAGGGCGTTCTCGGCGCAGAAGCCCGGGTCTACAGCTCTTCGGCGAAGGTGGCCGACAGCAGCCTCAGATCCTCGATGCGGCGCTGGCGGGCCGCTTCGCGATCGAAGCCGGGATATGCGAGCGGCGGCAGCCGACGCACGTTGTGGGAGCACTGGAAGTCCTCGCACAGCAGCACTCCCACGGCATCGCCCTTGCGCCCGGAGGGACCGGTGCGCCGGGCGGTGTAGAGCACGACCTCGTTGGGGAGAGTGACGTCGCGGCACCAGGAGCACAGCGCTCGCGACGTGGGCGTCGTCCCGGCGCGCTGCAGCACGATGCCGACAAGCCGGCCGTCGAGGAGCGGGATGACGACGTACGCGCGCAGCGGGAGCCGAGGGTCGCGCCAGCCGAAGTAGTCCAGGCGCTCCCAGTCGACGGCGTCGAGGCCGTCGGGGAGGGTCGCGCTGGAGACCTCCTTGCGCGAGGCGTTGACGAAGGAAGAGCGGATGACAGAGTCGTCCAGAGTGATCATGAGTGTGTCCTGTGATGTCTGCGGGCATGGGCGCATGCCGATGCGGCCGGTGATCTGGGTTCTCGACTGAGGTCGAGTTCGAGATGCGTATCCGGGACCAGAGCCCGGACGCGCGGCTACCTCGTGGCGGCGTCGAAGACGCCGCCGACCTCCTTGCGGACACGGGGGACAGAAGCGATCACGGAGCGATTCTACGTGGGGCGTGCGAAGTGGGGGCCGGAACCGGCGCGAGGGCAACGTAATCTTGAACGAGTGGACCTGAACGAGAACCGCTCCTGGAACCGCTTCTACGCACCGGGCACTCCCGTCGACATCGAGCCGCCCACGGGGTCGCTCGTCGATCTGCTCGACGACCGCGTCGCCCGCTTCGGCGACCGTCCCGCCGTCTCGTTCTTCGGCGCCACCCTCACGTACCGCCAGCTGGGCGACCGCGTCTCGCGCGTCGCCGAGGGGCTGTCGGTGCTCGGCATCCGCCCCGGCGACCGCGTGGCCCTCGTGCTCCCGAACGCCCCGCAGCACGTCGTCGCGTTCTACGCGGTGCTGCGCCTGGGCGCGATCGTCGTGGAGCACAACCCGCTCTACACGCGCGATGAGCTCGAGGTCCAGTTCCGCGACCACGGCGCGCAGCACGTCATCGCATGGGACAAGATCGCGCCTCTCATCGGCTCGCTGCCCGACGACCTCGGCATCCGCACGATCGTGTCGGTGGACATCACCCGAGCGATGCCGCTCGCGACGCGCCTCGCGCTGCGTCTGCCGATCGAGAAGGCCCGCCAGTCGCGCGAGAAGCTCACGGCGCCCGCACCCGGCACGGTGCCGTTCGCGCAGCTCGAGAAGTCGCGCCCGGTGGATGCCGCGACCCCGAGGCCCGCGGTGACCGACGTCGCGTGCCTGCAGTACACGTCGGGCACGACGGGCGCGCCGAAGGGTGCGATCATCACGCACGGCAACCTGCTGGCGAACGCCCGGCAGGGCGCCGCGTGGATGCCTGACTTCGTGCGCGGCGAGAGCAGCATCTACGGCCTGCTGCCCATGTTCCACTCGTTCGGGCTGCTGCTGTCGGTGATCTACTCGGTCGAGACGGCGTCGCGGGCCGTGCTGTTCCCGACGTTCGACCCCGAGCTCGTCATCGAGGCCGCCAGGAAGTTCCCGCCGTCGTTCGTGCCCGCCGTTCCGCCCATGTTCGACCGGCTGGCTCGCGTCGCGCGCGACGGCAAGCTCGACCTGAGCGGCGTCGTGTACGCCATCTCGGGTGCGATGACGCTCACTCCCGCAGTCGTCAAGCGCTGGGAGGACCTCGCCGGCAGCATGCTCAACGAGGGCTACGGGCTCACCGAGACGAGCCCCGTAGCCCTGGCGAACCCGTTCACCGACCACCGCAAGATCGGCACGATCGGCATCCCGTTCCCGTCGACCGACATCCGCGTCGTCGACCCCGACGAGCCGGAGCGCGTCGTCGCCCAGGGCGAGGTCGGCGAGCTGCAGATCAAGGGGCCGCAGGTCTTCCAGGGCTATTGGAATCGCCCCGAGGAGACGGCCGCGGCGCTGCTCGAGGACGGCTGGCTGCGCACGGGAGACCTCGTGGTGCAGGACGAGGAGGGCTTCGTCACGGTCGTCGACCGCAAGAAGGAGCTGATCATCACCGGCGGCTTCAACGTGTCGCCGAGCGAGGTCGAGCGCGTGGTCACGGCGGTCGACGGCGTCGCCCAGGCAGCGGTCGTGGGCGTTCCCCGCGGTGGCGGGGCCGAAGTCGTCACGGCTGTCGTCGTGCTCGAGCCGGGCGCCGAGTTCGACGAGGATGCCGCCCGCGCCGCCGCCCGCGAGCACTTGGCCGAGTACAAGCGCCCCACGAGCTACCTCGTGTGGGAGGAGCTTCCCACCTCGCTCATCGGCAAGGTCCTGCGGCGACGCGTTCGCGACACGCTCATCGCCGACCGCAAGGCGGTTCGTGCGCTCCCCGAGGACGACACGGCATCCTGATCGGGTGACCCGTTCGCCCGTCCGCCCGCTGGGGCTCGCCGCGCTCGCCGCGGTCCTGGCGGCGCTCGCGGCGTGCGTGCCGTTCGAGGCGCCCGGGCGACCCGCCGCAGACCTCGCGGCCGACGCGGAGACGACGACGGTCGTGTCGGTGACCGACGGCGACACCATCCGCACGGATGCCGGCCGCGTGCGGATCGTCGGCATCGACACGCCCGAGCAGGGCGAGTGCGGGTACGACGAGGCGACGGCGGCGCTGGAGGAGCTCCTCGCGCCCGGCGATGTCGTGACGCTGACGCTCTCCGAGGGTCAGAACTCGGAGGATCGCTACGGCCGGCTGCTTCGTCACGTCACGACCGTCGACGGTGCGGACGTCGCGCTGCGGATGCTGGAGGCGGGGTTCGCGGTCGCGCGGTACGACTCGCGTGACGGGTATCCACAGCATCCGTTCGAAGACGAATACCACGCGGCGCAGGTGGCCACGACGACGGCCGACGGCTCGCCCGTGCCGGTGATGTGCCGCTGACCGCCCTTCGCGGCGCCCTTCTCGTGGTCTAGGCGCCTGTGCTCAGCCGATCGTGGAACGCCGCGGTCGCCTCGTTCATGCCCTCGAGGGCCACGACGATGCCGCGGGCGTCGTACTTCGTGACGATCGCGTCGAGGGCGGCGACCGTGGAGGCGTCCCAGATGTGGGAGCGCGTCATGTCGATGACGACCCGCTCGGGGTCGGCGGCGTAGTCGAACTGCGTCGTGAGGTCGTTGCTCGACGCGAAGAACAGCTCGCCGTCGACCGTGTAGCGGGCGACTGTGCCTTCCGGCGTCTCTTCGACGGTGCGCCTGACGGTCGCGAAGTGCGCGACCCGGCGCGCGAACAGCACCATCGCCGTGAGCACGCCGACGGCGACGCCGATCGCGAGGTTGTGGGTCCAGACGGTGATCGCCACCGTGACGAGCATGACGATCGTCTCGCTCTTCGGCATCCGTCGGAGCGTCGACGGGCGGATGCTGTGCCAGTCGAAGGTCGCGAACGACACCATGATCATGACCGCGACGAGTGCGGCCATCGGGATGATCGCCACGACGTCTCCGAGCACGAGCACGAGCACGAGCAGGAAGACGCCCGCGAGGAACGTCGATATGCGCGTGCGCGCCCCCGACACCTTGACGTTGATCATGGTCTGGCCGATCATCGCGCAGCCGCCCATGCCGCCGAACAGTCCCGACAGCAGGTTCGCGACGCCCTGCCCCCACGCCTCGCGCGTCTTGGGGGAGTGGGTGTCGGTGATGTCGTCGACGAGCTTGGCCGTCATGAGCGATTCGAGGAGTCCGACGACGGCCATCGCGGCCGCATACGGAGTGATGAGGCGCAGAGTCTCCCATGTGAGCGGCACGTTGGGGATGAACAGCTCGGGAAGGCTCTGCGGCAGCTCGCCCTGGTCGCCGACGGTCGGCACGGAGATTCCCCACAGCACGACGACGGTCGTCAGCAGTGCGATGGTCACGAGCGGCGCGGGCACGGCGCGGGTGAAGCGCGGCAGGAGGAACAGGATGACGAGTCCCGCGGCGAGCAGCGGGTAGACAGCCCACGGCACGTCGAAGAGGTGCTCGAGCTGCGAGAGGAAGATGAGGATCGCGAGCGCGTTGACGAAGCCGACCATGACGCTGCGGGGGATGAAGCGCATGAGCTTGGCGACGCCGAGCAGGGCCAGTGCTATCTGGATGACGCCCGCCAGCAGCACGGTCGCGATGAAGTAGTCCATGCCGTGCTCGCGCGCAACGGGCGCGATCACGAGGGCCACGGCGCCCGTGGCGGCCGTGATCATGGCGGGGCGGCCGCCGAGGAACGAGATCGCGACGGCCATGACGAACGACGAGAACAGCCCGGGGCGCGGGTCGACGCCCGCGATGATCGAGAACGCGATA
>CALANM010000105.1 GCA_937926065.1 uncultured Microbacterium sp. | reverse complement strand
CGGCCGCCGCGATCGGCCTGGCCGCCGCGATCCTGCACCGGCGCGAGCCCGACGTCATCATCGGCTCCTTCGCCGCCGACCACGTCATCCGCGTGCTCCCCGTCTTCCACTGGGCGGTGCAGCAGGCCGTCGCGGTCGCCCGCGAGGGATACATCTGCACCATCGGCATCACCCCGAGCGAGCCGTCGGTCGGCTTCGGCTACATCAAGAAGTCGGAGATGCTCACGGTGCCGGGAGCACCCGAGGCGGCGCTCGTCGAGCGCTTCGTCGAGAAGCCCGACCTCGAGACGGCCAAGGAGTATCTGCAGTCACGCGACTATCTGTGGAACGCCGGGATGTTCATCTCCCGCGCCGATGTGCTGCTGGCCGAGATCGAGGCCAGCCGGCCCGACCTGCATGCGGGCCTGCTGGAGCTCGCCGAGGCGTGGGACGACCGCGACCGCCGCGGTCCCGTCGTCGACCGCGTGTGGCCCGAGCTCCCCAAGATCGCGATCGACTACGTCGTGGCAGAGCCCGCCGCGGAGCGCGGCCGCCTGGCCGTCGTCCCGGGCCACTTCGACTGGGACGACGTCGGCGACTTCGCGAGCCTCGCCAAGCTCAACTCCGGGGGCCGCAAGAACGACCTGGCCATCCTCGGCGAGAACGCCCGCATCCTCTCGGATGCCGCCAGCGGCATCGTCGTCAGCCACACCAAGCGCGTCATCAGCCTCATCGGGGTCAAGGACATCGTGGTGGTCGACACCCCCGACGCTCTCCTGGTCACGACGAGCGAGCACGCACAGCGGGTCAAGGGCGTCGTCGACGCGCTCAAGCTCACCGGCCGGGGCGACGTGCTCTGAGCGACAGCGCAGCGGCCACCCTCCGAATCGGGGGATCAGGATGCCGACTTCGTGACGGGTTCATTGCGTCTTTGTAACCATTCCCGCCCGCCACGCTGATCAGCGTGCCGCCGCGTCGAAACAATCGGTAACTTCGACTCGTTCCCCGCGAAATCCGCGGGGCCATCAATGTGGAGGCTGCATTGACCATCTCGACCACCAAGAAGCTCGCCGGCATGGCGGGCGCGGCGCTGCTGATCGCGGCGCTCGCCGGCTGTGGCACGGCTCCCGAGGCGACCCCGACGTCCTCGGCGAGCGGCGACGCACCCACCGTCGTCGAGGGCTTCAAGCCCTGCCTGATCTCTGACGCCGGCGGCTGGAACGACAAGTCGTTCAACGAGTCCGCCAAGAACGGCATGGACAAGGCCGCCGCGGAGCTCGGCGTCGACCAGCTCGAGTTCGAGTCCGCCAACGACAACGACTACGCGCCGAACATGGAGACCGCCGTCTCCGAGGGCTGCACGTTCATCGTGGCCGTGGGCTTCAAGCTCGCCGCCGCCACCGTCGCCACGGCCAAGGCGAACCCGGAGCTTCAGTTCGCGATCATCGACGACTACGCGGACGGCACCGAGGTCGACGCCGACGGCAACCCCGTCTACGACGGCCAGCCCGACGCTCCGAACATCAAGCCGCTCGTCTTCAACACGGCCGAGGCCGCGTACCTCGGCGGCTACGCCGCGGCCGCATGGTCGGCGCAGTCCGGCGTGAACAAGGTGGGCACCTTCGGCGGCATGCAGATCCCGTCGGTCGCCGTGTTCATGGACGGCTACCAGCTCGGCGTCGAGAAGTACAACGAGGACAAGGGCGCGAACGTCGAGGTCTTCGGCTGGGACGTCGAGTCGCAGGAGGGCGCCTTCACCGGCGGCTTCGACGCGAACGACACCGCCAAGCAGACCGCGCAGTCGGTGCTCGACCAGGGCGTGGACGTCATCCTGCCCGTCGGCGGCCCGATCTACCAGAGCGCTGCCGCGGCCATCGCCGACAGCGGTGAGGACACCCTGATGCTCGGCGTCGACAGCGACCTCGCCGTCGCCGACACCAGCGTCACCGACATCACGCTCGTCTCGATCATGAAGGCGATCGACGTCGCCGTCTACGACGCCACGCTGGCCGCCGCCGCGGGCGAGTTCGACGCCGCGCCCTACGTGGGCACGCTGGAGAACGAGGGCGTGAAGCTCTCGAGCTTCCACGACTTCGAGTCGCAGCTGCCCGAGGGTCTGCTCGACGAGATCTCCGCCCTCCAGGCGTCGATCATCGCGGGCGACATCACGGTGGAGTCGCCGAACTCCCCGTGATCCGGGACTGATCCCAGCGGGGCCGGGCGCGTTCGCCCGGCCCCGCTCCTGTCTGTTGAAGTTCCCTCTCGGTAGATTGGCCAGCATGAAGCTCGAACTCAGGGGCATCACGAAGCGATTCGGGAGCCTCGTCGCCAACGACCACATCGACCTCGTCGTGGAGCCTGGCGAGATCCACGCCCTCCTCGGCGAGAACGGCGCGGGGAAGTCGACCCTGATGAACGTCCTGTACGGCCTGTACCAGGCCGACGAGGGCGAGATCCTCCTGGACGACGTCGTCCAGCACTTCCGCGGTCCCGGCGACGCGATGGCCGCCGGCATCGGCATGGTGCACCAGCACTTCATGCTCATCCCGGTCTTCACGGTCGCAGAGAACGTCATGCTCGGCCACGAGGACACGAAGGGCCTGGGTCGCCTCGACCTCCAGAAGGCGCGCGAGCACGTGCGCGCCGTCGCCGACCGGTTCGGCTTCCAGATCGACCCCGACGCCATCGTCGGCGAGCTGCCCGTGGGCGTGCAGCAGCGCGTCGAGATCATCAAGGCGCTCTCGCGAGATGCGAAGGTCCTGGTCTTCGACGAGCCGACCGCCGTGCTCACCCCGCAGGAGACCGACGAGCTCATGGCGATCATGCGCCAGCTGCGCGACGAGGGCACATCGATCGTCTTCATCACTCACAAGCTGCGCGAGGTCCGAGAGGTCGCCGACCGCATCACCGTCATCCGTCTCGGAAAGGTCGTCGGCGAGGCGTCGCCCACCGCCACCAACGCCGAGCTCGCCTCGCTCATGGTCGGCCGGTCCGTCGAGCTCACGGTGCACAAGGCGCCGCCGAAGACCCGCGACGCGGGCGGGCTCGAGGTGCGCGACCTCCGCGTGCTGACCCCCGCAGGAGCGATCGTGGTCGACGACGTGAGCTTCGACGTCAAGCCGGGAGAGGTGCTCGCGATCGCCGGCGTCCAGGGCAACGGGCAGACAGAGCTCGTCGAGGCGATCGTCGGTCTCGCGGCGCGCGTCGAGGGCTCCATCCGCCTCGACGGCGAGGAGCTCGTCGGCCGCAGCGTGCGCGGCATCCTCGAGGAGGGCGTCGGCTTCGTCCCTGAGGACCGCAAGGAAGACGGGCTCGTCGGCGGCATGTCGGTGGCTGAGAACCTCATTCTCGACCGCTCCGACGACCGGGAGTTCGCCCGCTTCGGCACCATCCGCCGCGCCGACCTCGAGGAGTTCGCGAAGGCGCGCATCGCGGAGTACGACATCCGCACCCAGGGGCCGCAGACCCCGGCGGGGACGCTGTCGGGCGGCAACCAGCAGAAGGTCGTCATCGCGCGTGAGATGAGCCGCGACCTCAAGCTCGTCGTCGCCGCCCAGCCCACGCGCGGCGTCGACGTCGGCTCGATCGAATTCATCCACAAGCGCATCATCGAGACGCGGGATGCCGGCATCCCCGTCATCGTCGTGTCGACCGAGCTCGATGAGGTCGCCGCGCTCGCCGACCGCATCGCCGTCATGTACCGCGGCACGATCGTGGGCATCGTCCCCGGTGACACGCCCCGTGACACTCTCGGCCTCATGATGGCCGGCGCAACCGACCCGGAGGTGGCTGCATGAGCGGCACGACGCCCGGCGCCGCCGACGCGGCGCGGCCCGAAGAGCAGCTGCCGGCGGCCGGCGGCCCGCTGACGGGGGACAGGACCCCCGACGCGCCTCGAGCGAACGTCTTCGTCAGGGAGCTCCTGCGCGGCTCGGCCGTCACGACGCTGCTGGCGATCGTGCTCGCGATGATCGTCGGCGGCGTGCTCATCGCCGCGACGAACGAGACCGTGCAGGCGGCGGCGGGATACTTCTTCGCCCGGCCCGGCGACACCTTCGTCGCGATCTGGAACGCCGTCTACAACGGCTACGAGGCGCTGTTCCGCGGCGCCGTGTTCAACACCCGGGCCACGACCTTCGCGACCCAGATCCGTCCCATCACGAACTCGCTCGGCTTCGCAGCGCCGCTGATCGCCGCCGGCCTCGGCGTCGCGCTGGCGTTCCGCGTGGGCCTGTTCAACATCGGCGCCCGCGGCCAGATGCTCGTCGGCGCGATGTTCGCGGGACTGTTCGCGTTCAATCTCGACCTGCCGATGGCGCTGCACCTGCCGATCACGCTCATCGCCGGCATCGTCGGAGGTGCGCTGTGGGGCGGCCTCGTCGGTCTGCTGAAGGCCAAGACGGGCGCGCACGAGGTGATCCTCACGATCATGCTCAACTACGTCGCGTACTACCTCCTGCTGTGGATGCTGCGCACGCCGGGGCTCCTGCAGATGGCGGGCAGCAACCAGCCGCAGACCAAGCCGACGCCCGCCTCGGCGCAGTTCCCCGAGCTGCTCGGCCCCCAGTTCCCGGCCCTCGACTGGGGCTTCGCGATCGTCGTGGTCGCCACCGTCTTCGTCTGGTGGCTCATCGAGCGCTCGAGCCTCGGCCTCCGCCTGCGCGCCGTGGGCGAGAACCCCCACGCGGCGCGCGCGGCCGGCATGAACGTCGAGCGCCTCTACATCTACGCGATGCTGTTCGCCGGCGGCCTTGCCGGTCTCGCGGCGATGAACCAGATCCAGGGCACCGTGACCACCGGCTTCGCCGCCACGATCGACGCCGGCATCGGCTTCGACGCCATCACCGTGGCCCTGCTGGGCCGCAGCCGCGCGTGGGGCACATTCGCCGCCGGCATCCTTTTCGGCGCCCTGAAGGCCGGATCGTTCTCGATGCAGGCGCAGGGCATCCCGGTCGACATCGTGCTCGTCGTGCAGTCGCTCATCGTGCTGTTCATCGCGGCGCCGCCGCTGCTGCGGGCCGTGTTCTTCCTCCCCAAGACCGATCTCGAGAAGGCGGCCAAGGCACGAGCCAAGGCGGCGAAGAAGGCGGTGGCCGCATGAGCGCGCTCGCACCCTCGCTCGAAGCAGAAGACGGCACGATCCAGCTGGCGGTGGTGAAGGAGCGTCACTTCAAGGTGCCGCTCGTCTTCGGCATCGTCATCGTCCTGCTGGCGGCGCTGTTCCTGTTCGCGCCCCGTGACGGCGTGTCCACGTTCCGGCTCGGCGACCGCGCGTCGGCGATCGCGCTGCCCGATGTCGGCCTTCCGACGGCAGTCACCAGCTGGATCCTCCTCGTGCTCCTCGTGCTCCTCGCCGCCTGGGCGACCTGGGAGGCCTGGTCGTACCGGCGCGTCCCGCTGTGGCTGACGGCCGTGTTCGGCGTGCTCGGCGTGTTCGCGTTCCTCGTGTGGGCCGCCGCGGGCGGGCTCGTGCCCGTGTCGAGCCTCCTGTTCGGCGCTGTGTCGCTCTCGGTGCCGCTCGTCTTCGGCGCTCTCGGCGGGGTCATCGGCGAGCGGGCCGGCGTCGTCAACGTCGCGATCGAGGGGCAGCTGCTGCTCGGCGCGTTCGCCGCCGCGCTGCTGTCGAGCATCACCGGCAACCCGTTCGTGGGCCTCATCGGCGCCATGATCGGCGGCGTGCTCGTCTCGCTCGTGCTGGCGGCGTTCGCGATCAAGTACTTCGTCGACCAGGTGATCGTCGGTGTCGTCCTCAACGTCCTCGTCACCGGCCTCACGGGATTCCTCTACGGCGCCCTCCTCGTGCCGAACGAGAGCGAGCTCAACCGCCCCGTGCGCTTCGAGAGCATCCGCATCCCGCTCCTGGCCGACATCCCCATCATCGGCCCGGTGCTGTTCAACCAGACCTTCATCGTCTACCTGATGTTCGTGACCGTCGCGCTCGTCGCGTGGGGCCTCTACCGCACACGCTGGGGCCTGCGCCTGCGCGCCGTCGGAGAGCACCCGCAGGCGGCCGACACCGTCGGCATCAAGGTCAACCCGACACGCTTCTGGAACGTGTCGCTCGCCGGTGTCATCGCCGGCATCGGCGGCGCGTACTTCACGCTCGTGTCGGTGCCGCAGTTCGGCAAGGAGATGACCGCGGGCCTCGGCTTCATCGCCCTCGCGGCCGTCATCTTCGGCCGCTGGGACCCGATCCGCGCGTCGCTCGCCGCGCTGCTCTTCGGCTTCGCGACCAACCTTCAGAACCTGCTGACGATCCTCAAGACGCCGATCCCCAGCGAGTTCATGCTCATGCTGCCCTACGTCGTGACGATCCTCGCGGTCGCCGGCTTCGCGGGGCAGATCCGAGGGCCGGCGGCATCCGGCAAGCCGTACATCAAGGGATGACATGACCGATATCGACTGGGACCATCTCCGCCACGTCGCCACCGAGGCGATGCAGCGCGCCTACGCGCCGTACTCGCGCTACCGCGTCGGGGCGGCCGCCCTCGTGAGCGACGGGCGCATCGTGTCGGGCTGCAACGTCGAGAACGCCTCCTACGGGGTGGGCCTGTGCGCCGAATGCGCGCTCGTAGGCGACCTCCACATGAGCGGCGGCGGCCAGCTCGTCGCGTTCGTCTGCGTCAACAACGACGGCGCGACCATCATGCCGTGCGGACGCTGCCGCCAGCTGCTGTACGAGTTCGCGATCCCGGGGATGCTGCTCGAGACCGTGTCCGGCATCCGGACGATCGACGAAGTGCTGCCCGACGCCTTCGGTCCGCGCGACCTCGAGGACGCCCGATGACCGGACGTGCCTCCGAGCCGGCCGTCGAGCCGTTCGACGCCGTCGACATCATCCGCACGAAGCGCGACGGGGGAGCAGTCCCCGAAGACGCGCTGCGCTGGATGATCGACGCATACACGCGCGAATACGTCGCCGACTCCCAGATGGCCGCGTTCGCCATGGCCGTGCTGCTCAACGGCATGGCCCGCGACGAGATCCGCGTCATGACCGACGCCATGATCGCCTCCGGGGAGCGGATGAGCTTCTCCGGACTCGGCAAGACCACCGTCGACAAGCACTCCACCGGAGGCGTCGGCGACAAGATCACTCTGCCGCTCGCGCCGCTCGTGGCATCCTTCGGCGTCGCCGTGCCACAGCTTTCGGGCCGCGGCCTGGGTCACACGGGCGGCACGCTCGACAAGCTCGAGTCGATCCCCGGCTGGAGGGCGGCGCTGTCGAACGACGAGATGTTCGCGCAGCTGCGCGACGTGGGCGCCGTCATCTGCGCAGCCGGCTCCGGACTCGCCCCCGCCGACAAGCGCCTGTACGCGCTCCGCGACGTCACCGGCACCGTCGAGGCGATCCCGCTCATCGCGTCGAGCATCATGTCGAAGAAGATCGCCGAGGGCACCG
>CALANM010000104.1 GCA_937926065.1 uncultured Microbacterium sp. | reverse complement strand
GTGACGGCGGCGACGGCTCCCGTGGGGGGTCCGGCTCGGGCTCAGCACTCGGCGAGAGAGCGCGCGGCTCGGCATGCAGCTCCGCCTCGAGCACGGCCAGCCGCTCCAAGACCGCAGGGGAGTCGTCGCCTTCGGGCCCGAACACGCGGCGACGGAGGCGTTCGAGTTCGGCGCGGTCAGCGGCATCCATGTCGCCGCTCCGCGGGCAGCCGCACGTCCACGCCGCCACCGTACTCCCGCGCGCTCGCAGCGGCGAGAGCCTCTCGCGGTCCGCGCGCTCGCTCCCGCTCCGGCGGATGTTCAGCAAGGCTCGATACCCTGGAGCAATGACCGAGACCACCCCCGTGCGCGATGCCGGGCCCGTGCGCAGCACCGGGCCGCGTCAGGTGCGCCCCCGCACCGAGGGGTGGACGCAGCAGAAAGACGCCTCCGGCCGTCCGCTCCTGCAGTTCGCCGCGCCGAAGCGGGGCATGCCTCCCGTGCATCTCGCCGACCTCACCCCCGAGCAGCGGGTCGAGAAGGTCAAGGAGCTCGGGATGCCGGGCTTCCGCGCCACGCAGCTCGAGAAGCACTTCTTCCAGCACTGCACGTCCGACCCGGCGGCCATGACCGATCTTCCCGCGGCCGGTCGTGAGGAGTTCGTCGCCGCGATGCTGCCGCCGCTCCTGACGGAGGTGCGCCGCCTCGAGACGGACAAGGGCGACACGATCAAGTTTCTGTGGAAGCTCCACGACGGCGCGCTCGTCGAGTCGGTGCTCATGCGCTACCCCGGCCGCATCACGCTGTGCGTGTCGAGCCAGGCCGGCTGCGGCATGAACTGCCCGTTCTGCGCCACGGGCCAGGCGGGACTCACGCGCAACATGTCGGCAGCGGAGATCGTCGAGCAGATCGTGCGCGCCAACCGCCTCATCGCCGAGGGCGGCTTCGGACCCGCGCACCACAAGGGCGAGCGCGTCACGAACATCGTCTTCATGGGCATGGGAGAGCCGCTCGCCAACTACAGCCGCGTCATGCAGGCCGTGCGCACGATGGTCGACCCGACGCACGGGCTCGGCATGAGCGCGCGCGGCATAACCGTGTCGACGGTCGGTCTCGTGCCGGCGATCAACAAGCTCGCCGCCGAGGACATCCCGGTCACGTTCGCCCTGTCGCTGCACGCTCCCGACGACGATCTGCGCGACGAGATGATCCCGATCAACTCGCGCTGGAAGGTCGACGAGGCGCTGGACGCCGCACGCGGCTACTTCGAGAAGACCGGTCGCCGCGTGTCGATCGAGTACGCGCTCATCAAGGACATGAACGACCACGCCTGGCGCGCCGACCTGCTCGCCGAGAAGCTCAACGCCCGCGGTCGCGGCTGGGTGCACGTCAACCCGATCCCGCTGAACCCGACCCCCGGGTCGGTCTGGACGGCATCCGAGGTGCCGGTGCAGAACGAGTTCGTGCGCCGCCTCAACGAAGCCGGCATCCCGACGACGCTCCGCGACACCCGCGGCAAGGAGATCGACGGCGCCTGCGGTCAGCTCGTCGCCACCGAAGAAGACAAGGCGGCCGCCGCGGCGTCCGCGCCCGTCGCCTGACCGCCGATCCCACGACCCCACGACCCCTGAGGGGCGCCGACGCCGCTAGCGTGGAGGGATGGTCAACTATCGCTATCTCGGCAGCAGCGGATTCAAGGTCTCGGAGATCACCTACGGAAACTGGGTGACCCACGCGTCACAGGTCGAGAACGACGCGGCGGTGGCGACGGTGCACAAGGCGCTCGACCTCGGCATCACGTCGTTCGACACCGCCGACGCGTACGCGAACACCGCCGCGGAGGTCGTGCTCGGCGAGGCGCTCAGGGGCCTGCCCCGCGCCGAGTTCGAGCTGTTCACCAAGCTCTACTGGCCCATCGGCCGCAAGGGCCCCAACGATCAGGGGCTCTCGCGCAAGCACATCTTCGACGGCATCCACGGCTCGCTGCGACGTCTGGGCGTCGACTACGTCGACCTGTACCAGGCTCACCGCTACGACTACGAGACCCCGCTCGAGGAGACGATGCAGGCCTTCGCCGACATCGTCCGCCAGGGCAAGGCGCTCTACATCGGCGTGAGCGAGTGGACCGCCGAGCAGCTGCGCGAGGGTCACGCCCTCGCGACGGAGCTCGGCTTCCAGCTCGTGTCGAACCAGCCCCAGTACTCGGCGCTGTGGCGCGTCATCGAGGGCAAGGTCATTCCGACGTCGCAGGAGCTCGGCATCTCGCAGATCGTGTGGTCGCCGATGGCGCAGGGCGTGCTGTCGGGCAAGTACCTGCCGGGCCAGCCCCTGCCGCAGGGCTCGCGCGCCACCGACGAGAAGAGCGGCGCGCGCTTCATCGGCCAGTTCCTCAGAGACGACGTGCTCGCAGCCGTGCAGAAGCTCAAGCCGGTCGCTGAGCAGGCGGGGCTCACGATGCCGCAGCTCGCGATCGCGTGGGTGCTGCAGAACCCGAACGTGTCGGCCGCACTCGTGGGCGCGTCGCGTCCGGAGCAGCTCGAAGACACCGTCAAGGCATCGGGGGTCGTGCTCGACAGCGACACGATGACCGCGATCGACGAGGCTCTCGCGCCCGTCATCGTCTCGGACGTCGAGGAGACGTACTCCGTGTCGCCGAAGAGCCGCCCGGCCTGATCGGGCGACGCGACCGGACGACGACATGAAGACGAGCGCCGGCATCCTTCTGTACCGCGTCGCCGCAGACGCGGGGGAGGTGTCGGTGCTCGTCGCGCACATGGGCGGACCCTACTGGCAGGGCAAGGACGAGGGCGCGTGGTCGATCCCCAAGGGCGAGTTCGACGAAGACGAGCCGGCCCTGGATGCCGCGAAGCGCGAGTTCCGTGAGGAGCTCGGAGTCGATCCGCCCGACACCCCCTACGCCGAGCTCGGCACGTTCCCGTACTCGTCGGGCAAGAGGGTGGTGGTGTTCGTCGCCGACGGTCGCGACTTCACGGCATCCGAGTTCGACTTCGGCACGTTCGAGCTGGAGTGGCCGCCGCGCTCGGGACGCACCCGCGCGTTTCCCGAGGTCGACCGCGTCGAATGGATGCCGGTGTCCCGGGCGAGGGAGCGACTCGTGAAGGGCCAGCGCCCCGCGCTCGACCGGCTGGAGGAGCTCCTGCGCTCGGTGCAGTGAGTCGCCCCGTCCGCACCCCTCTGGCGAGTGTCGGCGGGAGCGCTCAGACTGTCGGGTGAGTCCACAAGGAGGCACCGACATGGCGCACGGCGACATCACTCACATCGACATCCCCGTCTCCGATCTGCAGGCCGCAGGCGAGTTCTACTCGAAGCTGTTCGGCTGGGAGATCGCGGAGATGCCCGGCTTCGAGGGCTACCCGATGTGGCGGGCCCCCAACGGCATCAGCGGCGGCGGGCTGGCTCCTCGGTCGGAGGGCTTCACGCAGCCGCGGTCGTACGTCGAGGTCGACTCGATCGACGACGTCATCGCCGCTGCGGAGGCCGCGGGCGGCTCGGTCGCACTGCCGAAGGGGAACATCAGCGAGACCAGCTGGTGGGCGGTGATCGTCGACCCCGACGGCAATCACATCGGGCTGTACGAGGGCACCGTCTGAGACGCGCGGCCTCAGCGCTTGCGGCTGGGGGCGCTCGACACGTCGAGCCGCGGGTGCAGGCCGCCCAGCGACGACCAGGCGCTGGCCTTTCCGGATGCCGCGTGCTCCGACGCGCGCACAGCGCGTTCGTCGGCCCACTCGTTGAGGATGTGGCCGCGGTGACCGCGGACGTGCTCGAGCACGACGTCCGGAAGTCCGGCGGCGCGGCGGGCATCGCGAGCGGCGATGAGCTGCTCGAGCAGGTCGCGGTTCTTGGTGGGCGCGCCGGTCGAGGTCTTCCAGCCGCGGCGCCGGTGCGCGTCCATCCACGACGAGTAGGTGTCGATCGCGTACTTGGAGTCGGCCTGCACGATCAGGTGCTCGACGTCGGCGTGATCTTCGATGGCCTTGAGCAGGCCGAGCAGCTCGCCGATGTTGTTGGTGCCGACGGGGAGCGACCCCGCGGCCCAGTGCCCGTCTTCGCCCACCCAGGCCCATCCGGTGGGGCCGGGGTTGCCCTTGCAGGCGCCGTCGGTGGCCACGGTGTACGGGGCGGAATCAGTCACCCCTCGACGGTAGTCGATCGATCGCGCGCGCCCGTTCTGTATACCTTCGCTGGGGATAAGTGCGATCTCGCGCTTAGTGATGCCGTTTATGTATACACTGAGGGCGGAGGCGAAGGTCGGCCGAAGGAGGAGCGAGTCATGCGCGCCAGCGATCGCGCTTACCGGGCGCTCCTCGAGGAGATCCAGTCCGGCGCCCTGCGCCCAGGCACCGTCCTCGGCGAGGTCGAGCAGGCGGCGCGGCTCGGCGTGAGCCGCACCCCGCTGCGTGAGGCGCTCGGGCGCCTTGCGGCCGACGGACTCGTGGCGCAGGTCTCTCCGCGGGTGACGGTCGTCACCGACATCGACGCCGACGACATCCGCGCCCTGTTCGCCGTGCGGCGCGCGCTGGAGGAGACAGCGGCGCGGATCGCGGCGGTCCGCGGCGCCGCCGACGTGTTCGCGACCCTCGCCGACGAGTTCTCCGCGATCGAGCCGGCCGGAGACCTCGACCGCTATTACGGTCTCATCGCGCGCTTCGACACGGCGCTCGACGAGGCGGTCGACAACGACTACCTCACCTCGATGCTCCGCACCGTTCGCACCCACCTGGTGCGGGTGCGCCGCCTCGCGCGCGACAACCCCGCGCGGCTGGCGGCGTCGGCGGGGGAGCACCGGCTCATCGCGGCCGCCATCGCGGCACGCGACCCCGACCTGGCAGCGCACGCCACCCACGTGCACCTGCACAACGCGCTCACCAGCATCCTCGACTCCCTGGAGGCAGCCTCATGACCGTCACCCACCGCGTCCGCGTGTACCGCAGCGAAGAGCAGCTGCCCCGCGAGGACCAGCTCGCCTACAAGATCGCCCAGGTGGCCGCCGACCCGGTCGCCGTCGAGCCTGACGTGGTCGACATGATCATCAACCGCGTCATCGACAACGCCGCCGTCGCCGCGGCCTCCCTCACGCGTGCTCCCGTGAGCGCCGCGCGGGAACAGGCGCTCGCCCACGGCGTGTCCCGCGGCGGCGCGGGATCGACGGTCTTCGGCGTCGGCAGCGACACCCGCACGAGCCCCGAATGGGCGGCCTGGGCCAACGGCGTCGCGGTGCGCGAGCTCGACTACCACGACACCTTCCTGGCCGCCGACTACTCCCACCCGGGCGACAACATCCCCCCGATCCTCGCCGTCGCGCAGCACGTCGGCGCCGACGGCGCGGCGCTCGTGCGCGGCATCGCCACCGGCTATGAGATCCAGATCGACCTCGTGCGCGCCATCTGCCTCCACAAGCACAAGATCGACCACGTCGCGCACCTCGGACCGTCCGCCGCCGCCGGCATCGGCACGCTGCTCGGCCTCGACGTCGACACCATCTCGCAGGCGGTCGCGCAGGCGCTGCACACCACCACCGCGACGCGCCAGTCCCGCAAGGGCGAGATCTCGTCGTGGAAGGCGCACGCTCCCGCCTTCGCCGGAAAGATGGCGGTCGAGGCCGTCGACCGGGCGATGCGCGGCGAGACGTCGCCGAACCCGATCTACGAAGGCGAAGACGGGATCATCGCGTGGCTGCTCGACGGCCCCGACGCGGCATACGACGTGCCGCTGCCCGCGCCGGGCGAGCCCAAGCGCGGCATCCTCGACTCGTATACGAAGGAGCACTCGGCCGAGTATCAGGCGCAGGCGTGGATCGACCTGGCCCGCAAGCTCCACCGTGAGCACCCCGAGCTGACCGACCCCGCGAACGTCGCGTCCATCGTGCTGCACACCTCGCACCACACCCACTACGTGATCGGCTCCGGGGCAAACGACCCGCAGAAGTACGACCCGACGGCCTCGCGCGAGACCCTCGACCACTCGATCCCGTACATCTTCGCGGTCGCGCTGCAGGACGGCGGCTGGCACCACGTCGACTCGTACGCGCCCGAGCGTGCCGCGCGCCCCGACACCGTCGCGCTGTGGCACAGGATCACGACCGCCGAGGATGCGGAATGGACCCGCCGCTACCACTCGGAAGACCCGAACGAGAAGGCGTTCGGCGGCCGCGTCGAGATCACGCTGGCCGACGGCTCGACGCTCGTCGACGAGATCGCCGTCGCCGACGCGCACCCGCTGGGCGCCCGCCCGTTCGCGCGGGGCGACTACGTCCGCAAGTTCCGCCTGCTGGCCGAGCCCGTGCTCGAGCCCGCCGAGATCGAGCGGTTCCTCGCGCTCGCCGAGCGCCTGCCGGAGCTGTCCGCCGAAGAGGTGCGCGAGCTCGGCATCGTCGCGCGGGCCGGTGTGCTCGAGTCGGCGCCCGCACCGAAGGGGCTGTTCTGATGCTGTACGCGACGACGCCGGCGCACGAGAAGCGGCGACTGTTCCGCGAGCGGCTCGCGTCGGGCGAGCTCCTGCGGTTCCCCGGCGCCTTCCACCCTCTCAGCGCGCGCCTCATCGAACGCAAGGGCTTCGAGGGCGTCTACATCTCAGGCGCCGTGCTGTCGGCCGACCTCGGGCTTCCCGACATCGGCCTGACGACCCTCACGGAGGTCGCCGGGCGCGGACAGCAGATCGCACGGATGACGGAGCTTCCCGCGATCATCGACGCCGACACCGGGTTCGGCGAGCCGATGAACGTCGCCCGCACGATCCAGACGCTCGAAGACGCCGGGCTCGCCGGCGCGCACATCGAGGATCAGGTCAACCCCAAGCGGTGCGGGCACCTCGACGGCAAGGCCGTCGTCGACGAGCAGACCGCGACGCGCCGCATCCGCGCGGCCGCCGATGCGCGACGCGACCCGAACTTCCTCATCATGGCGCGCACCGACATCCGCGCCGTGGAGGGTCCGCAGGCGGCGATCGACCGGGCCAAGGCGCTCGTGGACGCCGGCGCCGACGCGATCTTCCCAGAGGCCATGCGCGACCTCGCCGAGTTCGAGGCCATGGCATCCGCACTCGACGTGCCGATCCTCGCCAACATGACCGAGTTCGGGAAGTCCGACCTGTTCAGCGTCGACCAGCTGAGGGATGCCGGCGTGCGGATCGTGATCTGGCCGGTGTCGCTGCTTCGCATCGCGATGGGCGCGGCGGGCCGTGCGCTGGATACGCTGGCCGATGAGGGGCATCTGACCTCGAAGCTCGGCGAGATGCAGCACCGCGCCGACCTGTACGACCTCGTCGACTACGAGGGCTACAGCCACTTCGACACGAACGTCTTCAACTTCCAGATCGACCGATGACGACCCACCCGGACGTGGGCGCACCAGCGACGGCGCGCCGCGAACGGCACCGGGCGTGAGAGAGGACTGAGCAATGGCAGACATCATGAAGGGCCTGGCGGGGGTCGTGGCCGACGTCACCTCCATCAGCAAGGTCAACCCTGAGACGAACTCGCTGCTGTACCGCGGGTACCCCGTGCACGAGCTGGCCGCGACGCAGCCGTTCGAGGCCGTCGCACACCTCCTATGGCACGGCGAGCTGCCCGACGAGGCGCAGCTCGCGGAGCTGCGCGCCACCGAGCGCGCGCACCGGGCGCTGAGCGACGACGTGCGCGCCGCCATCGAGCTCACCCCGCTCGACGCGCACCCC
This sequence comes from uncultured Microbacterium sp., assembly GCA_937926065.1. Taxonomy (GTDB): domain Bacteria; phylum Actinomycetota; class Actinomycetes; order Actinomycetales; family Microbacteriaceae; genus Microbacterium. Next base: position 14,165 of record CALANM010000104.1, on the reverse strand, counting down.
ATGGACGAGGTGCGCTCGGCCGTCAGCGTGCTCGGCGCGCGCGACCTCGCCGGCACCGGGTCGGTGCTCGAGGCCAACGGAACGCCCGAGCAGAACCTCGCCCGCAGCGTCCGCCTGTTCGCCGCCCTTCCCGCGGTCGTCGCATACGGGCAGCGCCGCCGCCGGGGGCTGGAGCTCATCGAACCACGCGACGACCTCGACTATGCGGCCAACTTCCTGTGGATGACGTTCGGCGACGAGGCATCGCTCGACCCGGTGGTCGTCGACGCCTTCAACCGCTCGATGATCCTGTATGCCGAGCACTCGTTCAATGCGTCGACGTTCACCGCCCGCGTCATCGCGTCGACCCTCAGCGACCTGTACTCGGCGGTGACCGGCGCGATCGGCGCGCTGAAGGGACCCCTCCACGGCGGGGCGAACGAGGCCGTGCTGCACATCTTCGACGAGATCGGATCGGCCGAGAACGTCGTGCCGTGGCTCGAGAAGGCGCTCGCGGAGAAGCGGAAGATCATGGGCTTCGGGCACCGCGTCTACAAGCGCGGCGACTCTCGCGTGCCGACGATGAAGGCCGCCCTCGACACGCTCGTCGAGCACTACGGACGCCCCGACGTCGAGGCGCTGTACACGACGCTCGAGACGGAGTTCGTGTCACGCAAGGGCATCTACCCGAACCTCGACTACCCGTCGGGTCCGGCCTACAGCCTCATGGGCTTCGACACCCTGACCTTCACGCCGCTGTTCGTCGCGGCGCGCGTGACGGGGTGGACGGCGCACATCATGGAGCAGGCTGCGTCGAACGCCCTCATCCGGCCGCTGTCGGAGTACGTCGGTGCGGAGGAGCGCCACATCGAAGGATTCGTCGACACCGTCGGCACCGCCTCCATCGCCCTGCGCGAGGCCGAAGCGGACGCCTGAGCACTGGTCGTGTTCAACGCCTCGCCCGAGGCGACGACGCAGACGATCGACGCGCTCGCCGGCCGGGGGTACGCACTGGCGCCGGCCCAGGCGAACGGGTCCGACGCGGTCGTCAAGACGACGACGTGGGATGCCGCGACCGGCACGGTCACGGTCCCCGCGCGCACCGTCGCGGTGCTCGTCGACAAGGCTCCCGTCGCGACGAAGGTCGTCGGCGCGCCCGACCGGCTGCTCGCCGCGCACGGCAAGACCGTGCGGGTGGCCGGCAAGGTCGTCGCCGAGGACGGCAGCGCCCCCGAGGGAACGATCACGGTGACCGACGGCAGGAAGGTCGTCGCCACGGCGGAGCTCGCGGCATCCGCGGGCGGTCGGTTCTCGGTCGCCCTGCCGAGGCTCTCGCGGGGACTGCATCTGCTGCGCACCTCGTTCGCGGGCGGCGGCGACCACGGCGACTCCCGCATGATCGCTCCGGTTCCGCTCCTCGTGTACTGACCGGCGCCCCGGCGAGACCCGCTCCGCAGGCCGACGGCGGGGCGCGGGTGTGCGCTGTGCTATAGTCCATTTATTCCACTCTGAAAGGAATAAATCGGATGCGGCACGACGCTCTCGGCGAGATCAATGAGTTCCTCGTCTTGGACTTCCTGCGCGAGCAGCTCGAGGCGACGCGTGCCGAGATCGCCGAGGCCCTGGCGCTGTCGCCCGCCACCATCAGCCGCATCGTCGGACGCCTCCTCGAGCGCGGCCTCGTCTCCGAAGGACCCGCTGCCGCGACGGCGGGCCCCGGCCGCCCCTCGACCGTGCTCAAGCTCGTGCTCGACCGCATCGCCGTCGTCGGCATCGATCTCGGGGGCACCAAGTGCCACGGCGCCCTCAGCAGCATCGACGGCGTCGTCCTCGACGAGCAGGTCGTGACGGTGGCCGACGCCGGCGGAGCCTTCTCCGCCCTCGAGACGGTGTGGCGCACGCTCGCAGAGAAGGCAGCCGAGCGCGACATCGCGATCGGATCGCTCGCTGTCGGCGTCCCCGCCGTCATCGATCCCGACACGCGCCTCGCCACGCGCGGCCCCAACGTCGGATGGGACGGATTCGACCTGCTGAGCGGGATCGAGGCGTTCGGAGTCCCCTTCGTCGTCGACAACGACGTGAACCTGGCTGCCATCGCCGAAGGCGAGGTCGGGCAGGCGGTGGGCGTGCGCGACTACCTCCTGCTCTCGATCGGCACGGGCCTCGGCGCGGCGATCGTCAGCAACGGCAGCCTCGTCCGCGGTCGCCACAACGCCGCCGGCGAGATCGGCGTCATGCTGCCGGAATCCGCCATGCTGCCCCAGCCGCGCACCGCGCAGGTCGGCGGACTCGAGAGCGTGCTCAGCGGAGCGGCGATCGCCCGCCGCGCGGCGGAGCGGGTCGCCGGCGACGGCGCCGCTCGCGAAGAGCTCGGGGAAGCGCCCACCGCGAAGGACGTCATCGAGGCCGCGCTCGCGGGCCGCCCGCACGCGCGCAGCCTCATCGACGGCGTGCTGCACGCCCTCGCCGTCGCCGTCATCAACACGTCATCGGTGACCGACCCCGAGATCGTGATCCTCGACGGCAGCGTCGGCCGCGCCCTCGCCCCGTTCTTCGACGAGGTCGGCGCCCTCGTCCGCAACCACGTGCTGACCCCGCCCCGGCTGACCGCCTCGGCGATCGGCCCGAACTCGACCGTCCGCGGCGCGATCTCGGCCGCGATCCAGCACCTCCGTCGTCTCGACGCGCCCTCGTCGCTGACGCCGCTGAACTCTGAAGGAGACCGCCGGTGAACCGCGTCCTCTCATGGGTGTCCCATCACGCCCTGCTCGTCGTGTTCTTCGTCCTCGTGATCGTGCTCGCCATCGCGTCGCCGACCTTCCGCACCCCGGCGAACCTCATCAACATCGTCGAGCAGCAGTCGATCATCGGAGTCGTGGCCTGCGGCATGCTGCTCATGATCATGCTGGGCGGCTTCGACCTCTCGGTGGGCGCCGCCGGCGCCGCGACCTCCGTGCTGGCCGCGGCGGTCATGGCATCCTCGGGCATCTTCTTGGGTGTGATCGCGGCGCTGGCGCTCGGCGCGGTCGTCGGCCTGGCCAACGGCTGGCTGGTGGCGAAGCTCGGCATCAACCCGTTCGTGGTCACCCTGGGCATGCAGTCGCTGCTGACGGGTCTGCTGTTCGTCGCGACGAACGCGAACCCCGTCTACGGCGTCCCGCCGGAGCTGACCTTACTCGGCCTCGGCCGTATCGGGCCGGTGCCCGTCGCCGCGCTCGTCTTCCTCGCGGTCGCCGTACTCGTCTGGGCGCTGCTGAAGTTCACCACCTTCGGCCACCACATCTACGCCGTGGGCGGATCGAAGGAGGCCAGCCGCCTCGCGGGCCTTCCCGTGACGCGCACGACGATCCTCGTCTACACGATCGGGGCGGTCCTGGCGGCCGTCGGCGGCCTGATCCTCCTCGGCCAGACCTCCGTCGGCCAGCCGTCCGCCGCCACCACCTGGCCGCTGTCGGCCATCGCCGCCGTGGCGATCGCCGGTGTCCCGCTCACGGGCGGCAGCGGCTCGGTCGGACCCGTCGTGATCGGCACGCTGCTGCTGGGCACGATCTCCAACGGCCTCAACCAGTTCGGCATCTCGCCCTACTGGCAGCCGGCCATCACGGGCGCCGTGATCATCATCGCGGTCGGCCTCGACACCGTCCAGCGCCGTCGGCGCACCGGCTCCTGACGCCGGCAACGCGCCCCGACCAGACCTGCACCACCCCACCCACCCGAAAGGAAAATCGCATGGCACGCACGCGCTCGCGCGTCGGCATCGCCGCCGCCACCGCAGCACTCGTCGCACTGGCGTTCACCGGCTGCGCCGCCGAGTCGACCACCCCCGACGCCTCGTCGGGCGACGACAAGCTCGTCATCGGCTCGATGATCTGGAACACCTCGGTCCCCTTCTACTCGAACTTCATCGCGGGCCAGGAGGAGATGGCTGAGGAGCTGGGCGTCGAGCTGAAGCTCGTCAACGGCAACGGCGACATCGGCACCGAGGTCTCCGCCGTCCAGCAGCTCATCACGCAGGGCGTCGACGCGATCCTCATCACCGCCTCCGACGCCAAGGCCATCGCCCCCGTCGCCACGCAGGCCGTCGAGGCCGGCATCCCCGTCTTCGCCGTGAACAACCGCGTCGACGACAGCGTCGAGACCGTGACGTTCATCGGCGCCGACGACGTCGAGTTCGGTCGCCAGCAGGCGAACCTCGTGCTCCAGGAGCTCGGCGAGGAGGCGAACGTCGCCTACATGATGGGCGCGCTCGGCACCTCCGCGCAGCTGCTGCGCAAGCAGGGCTTCGACGAGGTCATGGCCGAGCACCCCGGTGTCACGGTCGTCGTCGAGGGCACGTCCAACTGGGATGCCGCCGAGGCGCTGTCGGTCACGCAGGACTGGCTGAACAAGTACCCGGCCGGTGAGATCGACGCGATCGTCGCGCAGGGCCCCGAGGCCGCGAACGCCGCGAAGTACGCCAAGGAGCAGGGCCGCGACGACATCGCGTTCGTCCTCGGCGACTACCCGCTCGACGTCCGCACCGCGATCGAGGATGGCTACGTCCTCGGCACGGTCAACCAGGACCCGAAGCCGCAGGGCACCCGCTCGATCGAGGCCGCCGTGCAGTGGCTGACGGGCGAGAAGGACAAGGTCACGCAGCCGAACGAGTACCTCGAGCTGCCGATCGTCACGATCGACAACGTCAGCGAATACCCCGCCGCCTGGGGCAACTGAACCGAGTAGAGACGGATACGCCGAGATGAGTGAGCCCACGAGCGTGTGGTTGACCGCGCGAGACATCAGGAAGTCGTTCTCCGGGCGGGAGATCCTGCACGGTGTCGATTTCGAGGTCGAGCGCGGCTCGGTCCACGCGCTCGTGGGCCACAACGGCGCCGGCAAGAGCACGCTCATCAAGGTGCTCGCCGGCATGTATCCCGATCACACCGGCACGGTCACGGTCGGAGGGCGCGAGGTCGACCTCTCGTCGCCTCGCGCCTCCGCCGCGGCCGGCATCGCGGTCATCCACCAGGAGTTCTCCCTGGTGCCCGAGTTCACGGCCGCGCAGAACATCTACCTGGGACGCGAGCCCCGCAAGGGCGGTCTCGTCCAGCACCGCCGCATGGCCCGCCAGGCCCGGGACTTCCTCGACAGCGTGGGGCTGTCGATCCCTCTGGGGATCCCGGTCTCGCGGCTGAGCGTGGCGCATCAGCAGCTCACCGAGATCGCCAAGGCCCTCGCCGCCGGCGCAGAGGTGCTCATCATGGACGAGCCCACCTCGCGTCTGGCGCCCGCGGAACGCGAGTCGCTCTTCACGATCATCCGCCGGCTGACGTCGGAGGGCGTCGCGGTCGTCTACATCAGCCACTTCCTCAAGGAGGTGCTCGACATCTCCGACCGCGTGACCGTGCTGCGCAACGGCGCCGTGGCCGCGGCAGGGGAGGCCTCCGGGTTCACCGTCGAGGCCCTCGCCGACCTCATCATCGGCGACACCGAGCGCACCGAGCGCACCGTCCGCGGTGCGCTGCGCACCGGCGAGGTCGTGCTCGAGCTCGACGACTTCGCCCAGGAAGGGCGGCCGGGAAGCAGCCTGACCGTGCGCTCCGGCGAAGTGGTGGGCATCGCGGGCCTCGTCGGCTCCGGCCGGTCGTCGCTCCTCGAGTCGATCGCGGGTGCGCGTCCCTCCCACGGCCGCCTGCGGGTCGGCCGTGCCAACGTCGTCCCCCGCACGCCCGCCGTCGCCTCCCGCGCAGGCATCGTCCTGGTCCCCGAGGACCGCAAGCACCGCGGCCTCGTGATGCAGCAGGGCGTCGCGCAGAACGTCGTGCTCTCCGCCCTGACGCGGCGGTTCTCGCGCTTCGGCATCGTCCGCTCCAAGCGCGTCGAGCGGGCCGCGGAGGAGGCCATCCAGACCTTCCGCATCCTCGTGAACGACCCGTCGGCCCCCGTCGGCGGACTGTCCGGAGGCAACCAGCAGAAGGTCCTGCTGGCCCGCGCGACGGAGACCGCGCCGCGCGTGCTGCTGTTCGACCAGCCCACCGCCGGTGTCGACATCGGCGCGAAGAACGAGATCTACGGGCACATCGACCGCCTCGCCGAGCGCGGTGCCGCGTGTGTCGTGACGAGTGACGAGATCGAGGAGCTGCTGGCCATCTGCGACAGCATCGCGATCATGCGCGGCGGCCGCCTCGACGCGCCGATCCCCGTCTCGGAGCTCGATGAGGCGCGCATCCTCGCCCGGATGAGCGTGTCGGAGGAAGGGATCTGACATGGCCGGCATCCACGTGCACCATCACGATCTGGTCGATGAGGGGCCGGCGGCCATCGCCCCGTGGCTCGAGCGCATCGACGACCTCACCGAGGTCTTCGTGCAGGTCAACGACATCTACGAGCGCAACCCCTCTCCGGTCGGCGTGCTCGAGCGCAATCCGCGTCGCGACGTCGTCCTGGGACAGGGACGACTCCTCGCGGACGTGCCCGCCTCCGACCTGTCGCCCCGACTGTGGCAAGAGCGCGGCTCTGAGACGTCCGAGGCGGGGGACGCGCTCGCCCTCGTCGCGTCGTCGCCGATCGGCGAGCGCTATCGCATCGTCCCGTGGCTCAACATCGCGAACGGGCAGTGGGAGGGCGCCGTCGACGAGAACGGCGTCGTCGACCTGAATGGCCGGGTCGTGCCCCGCTGGCTGTGTCCCAACGGGCCCGACGTCGCGCCCATGTGGATCGCCGTGATCGACGCCATCGTGCGGCGCTACGGGTACACGACCTACCTGATCGACCGCATCCGCTTCCCCGACTGGGGCGGCGAGACCGTCGACCCGATGAACCTCCTGAGTTGCTTCTGCGCTTCGTGCCGCGGTCGGATGGTCGAGGAGGGGCTCGATGAGGCGGAGGTGCGCGCGGCGCTGACCGAGCTGGTGGAGGCCGCACGCGAGGAGCGGTTCGACGACGTCGTGGCCGCCTTCGCGACTCCCGTGGTCGAGCGCTGGATCGCGTTCCGGCAGCAGTCCGTCACGCGTCTCGTGCGGACGATCGTCGACGGCGTCCGCGCCCAGCACCCGGAGGTCGAGCTGTGGCTGGACATGTGGCCGCCGGCGTACTCGTGGATCCTCGGCCAGGACTACCGCGCGCTCACGGCGATCTCGCCCAAGCTCAAGCACTTCCCCTACCACCGCCTCGGAGGCGGAGCCGACGTGCAGAGCCTGATCGACGCGCTCGGCGCGACGCCCGAGTCGAGGGAGCGCGCCTTCCGGGCATTCGCGCGGCTCTTCGGCGTGGACTACGGGCTCAGCTACGAGCGCTTCCGCGCCGGCGGATTCCCCATCTCTCTGGTCGCCGACCAGAACGCCCTCGTGCGCGAGCTCTCCGCACCGGGCACCTACATCTACTCCGGCGTGCAGATGTGGAATCTGCCGCCCGAGGAGCTGTTCGAGGCCGCGGTCGCGAGCTACGCGAGCGACGCGGACGACGTCATCTACTACTGCTATGGCTGGGCCGCCTCCGAGCTGATCGGAGCGAGCAACGGCGCCCGTGAGGCCGCCGCCGAGAGGAAGAGCTGCTGATGCGCGTGCTCGTCGTGTCCGACCCCGAAGAAGGCGGCGCCTTCGTCGCCGACGGCATCGCCGCACTGATCCGCACGCGTCCTGACGCGGTGCTCGGCGTCGCGACCGGATCGACGCCGCTCCCCGTGTACTCCGCTTTGCGAGAGCGGCTGGACGGCATCCCCGTCGACCGCGTGCGGGCTTTCGCGCTCGATGAGTACGTCGGGCTGCCGGTGGAGCACCCCGAGAGCTACCGGAGCGTCATCACGCGGGAGTTCGTCGAGCCGCTCGGACTCGACCCGGCGCGCGTGCAGGTTCCCGACGGCGCCCTCGACAGGCTGGCGACCGCGGGGGACCGCTATGAGGCGATGCTGAACGAGGCGGGCGGCGTCGACCTGCAGATCCTCGGCATCGGCGCCAACGGACACATCGGGTTCAACGAGCCGGGCTCGGCCTTCACGTCGCGCACGCGGGTCGTCGACCTCGCCGAGCAGACGATTCTCGACAACGCGCGCTTCTTCCCCTCCGTCGACGACGTTCCGCGACGGGCGGTCACGCAGGGGATCGCGACGATCCTCGACGCCCGGGAGCTCGCGCTGCTGGCCTTCGGCGCCCACAAGGCGGATGCCGTGGCCCGCGCTGTGGAGGGACCGGTCACGGAGGCGATGCCGGCGTCGGTGCTCCAGCGCCACCCGGCCGCGACGCTCGTGATCGACGAAGCGGCGGCCGCACGACTCACGGCACGCAGCGCCGAGCTGATCGTCGACCGGGTGGCGTCATAGCCTCGTCCCGCTGACCCTCGCGGGAAATCGTTCGCGCATTTACATGGACGTCCATGTAAAATCAGCAGTGTGCCCAACCCGGCACAGACACTGCCGTCACCCTGTCTCACGAGGACGTGAACGAATGAGCATGACACTCACCCCTTCCCTGTCGGCCGAGGAACGGGAAGCGATCCTCGACGCCGTGCGCGCCTTCGCCCGCGCCGAGCTCGCACCGCACGCGCTGGAGTGGGATGACCACGCGCACTTCCCGCGCGACGTGCTCGAACGAGCGGGGGAGCTGGGGCTCGGGGGGATCTCGGTGCGCGAAGACGTCGGGGGGTCGGCGTTCGCACGGCAGGACGCGGTCGCCGTGTACGAGGCGCTCGCCATGGGCGACCCCTCGATCGCCGCCTACATCTCCATCCACAACATGGTCGCCTGGATGATCGACCGCTACGGCGACGACGCACAGCGTCGCCACTGGCTCCCGCGCCTGGTCACGATGGCCCACCTCGGGTCGTACTGCCTCACCGAGCCCGGCGCCGGCTCCGACGCCGCTGCCCTCACGACCTCCGCCATCGCCGACGGCGACGAGTACGTGCTCACCGGCGTCAAGCAGTTCATCTCCGGCGCCGGGTCGGCCGCCGTGTATGTCGTCATGGCCCGCACCGGCGAGCCCGGCCCGCGCGGCATCACCGCGTTCCTCGTGCCCGGCGACGCCGACCGCCTCTCGTTCGGACCCGAGGAGAAGAAGATGGGCTGGAAGGCTCAGCCCACCCGGCAGGTGATCCTCGATGAAGTGCGCGTCCCGGCATCCGCTGTCCTCGGAGAGATCGGCGGAGGGTTCAAGATCGCGATGAGCGGCCTCAACGGCGGACGCCTCGGCATCGCCGCCTGCTCGCTCGGCGGCGCCCCGGAGGCGCTCGATCGCGCGACCGCCTACGTGCACGAGCGATTCACATTCGGCGAGCCTCTCGCCGAGAAGCAGGCGGTCGTGTTCGCCCTCGCCGACATGGCCACGCAGCTGCGTGCCGCCCGTGCTCTCGTGCGCGACGCGGCGATCGCCGTCGACGAAGGGGCCGACGACGCCGCCATGCAGTGCGCGATGGCGAAGCGGTTCGCGACCGACGCCGGCTTCGAGGTCGCCAATCAGGCGCTCCAGCTCCACGGAGGCTACGGCTACCTGCATGACTACGGCATCGAGAAGATCGTCCGCGACCTGCGCGTGCATCAGATCCTCGAGGGGACGAACGAGATCATGCGCGTGATCATCGGCCGCCATCTTCTGCGAGCATGAGGCCATGACCGACTACGAGACCATCCTCACCGAGACGCGCGGGCGCGTCGGCTGGATCACCCTCAACCGGCCCGAGGCGCTGAACGCCCTCAACACGCAGACGATGCGCGACGTCGTCGCCGCGGCAGAGGCCTACGACGCCGACCCGGGCATCGGGGCGATCGTCGTCACGGGCAGCGAGCGCGCCTTCGCCGCCGGCGCCGACATCAAGGAGATGGAGGCGAAGACGGGCCTCGACATGGTCATGGACGACCACTTCGGCGCCTGGCGTCGCTTCGCCGACGTGCGCACGCCCGTCCTCGCCGCCGTCGCCGGCTACGCGCTGGGCGGAGGGTGCGAGCTCGCGATGATGTGCGACATCATCCTCGCCGCCGACACGGCGACCTTCGGGCAGCCCGAGATCGGGCTCGGCGTCATCCCGGGCATGGGCGGCACCCAGCGGCTCGCGCGGGCGGTCGGCGCGTACAAGGCGGCCGACCTCGTGCTGACGGGGCGCCACATGAAGGCAGATGAGGCCGAACGGGCCGGTCTCGTCTCGCGCGTGGTCCCGGCATCCGATCTGCTCGACGAGGCGCAGAAGGCAGCGGAGGCGATCGCCTCGAAGTCGCTGCCCTCGCTGTATGCCGCGAAGGCGGCGCTGGACGCGGCGCTCGAGACTCCGCTCGCCGAGGGACTGCGAGTCGAGAAGCACGTCTTCGCGTCGCTGTTCGACACCGCCGACCAGAAGGAGGGGATGGCCGCCTTTCGCGAGAAGCGCGCACCCCGGTTCGGTCACCGCTGACGGCAGGGCGCCTCGTCAGACGACCGGGTCGCCGGCGTCGGCACGCAGCCGTGAGATGACCCCGATGAGCTGCTCGGCGTCGTGGGGAGAGAGCCCGGGACGCGAGAAGACGTCGCGGTTGAGGGAAGCTGTGGCCGCACGCGCGAGGTCGCGACCGGCGTCGGTGAGCACGACGAGGGTGGCGCGACCGTCGCTCGGGTGCGGCTCGCGACGCACGAGGCCGGCCTGCTCCAGCCGGTCGACGGTGTTGGTGACGCTCGTCGGGTGCACCTGGAGGCGTCCGGCGGCCGACGACACCGGCATCCGCCCGTCACGCGTGAAGCTCAGCAGCGTGAGCAGCTCATACCGCGCGAACGTGAGGCCGTGCGGCCGGAGCGCCTCGTCGACGCGGGCCTGCAGCAGCTGCTGTGCCCGCATGATGCTCGTGACGACCGTCATGCCGGCCGACGCGTCGGTCCACCCGTGGGCGTCCCACTGCCGGCGAGCCTCCGCAATGGGGTCTATCGGGGGTCTTCTCACACGCGCCACCGTGCCTCCTCGTCTCGCAAGAACGGTATCGCGCAAGGTGAAGTGATGAGATCGTCGAGGACAGGAATCGACCCGGCGAGTGATCGTCGCTCGAGAAGGGATGCCGCATGAGCGGGACTGTCAGCGAAGCCGTCATCGTCGATGTGATCAGGACGCCGTCGGGCCGGGGCAAGCCGGGCGGCGCGCTGTCGTCGATCCATCCCGTCGATCTCGCCGCGGGCGTGCTCAGCGCCGTGCTCGAGCGGAACGGCCTCGAATCGCGGCAGATAGACGACGTGCTCCTGGGGTGCGTGAGCCAGGTCGGCGACCAGGCGATGAACGTCGCGCGCCAGGCGGTCCTGGCCGCCGGCTTCGACGAACACGTCCCGGCCACGACGATCGATCGGCAGTGCGGGTCGAGCCAGCAGGCGGTGCACTTCGCCGCCCAGGGCGTCATGGCCGGCGCGTACGACATCGTCATCGCCGGTGGCGTGGAGTCCATGAGCCGTGTGCCGCTGGGCACGAGTGTGCGCGGCGGCGGGATCGCCGACGGCATCCGCACGCGCTATCCCGACGGCCTCGTCAGCCAGGGGGTGTCCGCAGAGCTCATCGCCCAGCGCTGGAGCCTCTCGCGGGAGCAGCTGGACGAGTACTCAGCCCGCTCCCACGCGCGCGCCGCCCACGCCGCCGACTCCGGCTGGTTCGACAGCCAGATCGTGTCCGTTCCGACCGAATCGGGGATCGTCACGCGCGATGAGACCATCCGCGCCGCGACGACAGCGGAGAGGCTCGCCCAGCTCGAGCCGGCCTTCCGCGACGACGCGCTCGCCGCCCGATTCCCCGACCTCGACTGGCGCATCACGGCCGGCAGCTCCTCGCCGCTCACCGACGGCGCCTCCGCTGCCCTCATCATGAGCGCTGCCCGCGCGGAGCAGCTCGGTCTCACGCCTCGCGCGCGCTTCCGGGGCTTCGCCGTGGTCGGAGACGACCCGCTCATGATGCTCACGGGCCCCATCCCCGCCACCGAACGGGTGCTGGAGCGAGCGGGACTGCGTATCGAAGACATCGACGCGTATGAGGTGAACGAGGCCTTCGCGTCGGTCCCGCTCGCGTGGGCCGCGGACGTCGGGGCCGACCCGGAGCGCATGAACCCGTGGGGAGGGGCGATCGCGCTGGGGCATGCCCTGGGGTCCTCCGGCACGCGGCTGCTGGGTACGCTCCTCGCGCATCTCGAGGCGACCGGCGGACGCCTGGGGCTGCAGACCATGTGCGAGGGCGGCGGCATGGCCAACGCGACTGTCATCGAGAGGATCTGAGACGCGAGACGGGCCCTCGATCCGCCCCTCCCGGAAGCCGGGCCGGTCAAGAGCGCACCGTCATTCCCTTTACAATCAGAGCAGCAAAGGAGCCCGCGTGAAGATCATCGTCCTGGTCAAAGAAGTCCCTGACACCTATGGGGATCGCAAGCTGAGCCTCGAGACCGGCCTCGCCGATCGGGAGGCGTCCGAGCGCGTGCTCGACGAGATCGGCGAGCGCGCCCTCGAGGTCGCGCTGTCGTACGCCGACAAGAACGAGGGCACCGAGGTGACGGTCGTGTCGATGGCCGCCGAGGCCGCGTCCGCGACGATCCGCAAGGGCCTCGCGATGGGTGCGGGCTCGGCCGTGCAGGTGGTCGACGAGGCGCTCGCCGGCGCCGATCTCGGCGTCACGGCGAAGGTGCTGGCCGCCGCGATCAAGCGGACCGGCTTCGACCTGGTGATCGCCGGCAACCTCTCGACCGACGGCATGGCGGGCGTGCTGCCGGCGATGATCGCCGAGCACCTGGGCGTGCCGCACGCGACCGCGCTGTCGGCCGTCGAGATCTCCGAGTCGTCGGTGTCGGGCACCCGCGCTGCCGATGCCGGCACGGCGCAGGTGTCGGCGCCCCTTCCGGCGGTCATCTCGATCACCGAGGCGCTCCCCGACGCGCGCTTCCCCAACTTCAAGGGCATCATGGCGGCCAAGAAGAAGCCGTTCGAGACGCTGACGCTCGCCGACCTCGGCGTGGACGTCGACGTCACTGCCGCCCCGCAGACGATCATGACCGCCATCAGCGAGAAGCCCCCGCGTGCGGGCGGCGTCAAGATCGTCGACGAGGGGGATGCCGGTGAGAAGCTCGCCGCGTTCCTCATCGAGAACCGGCTGGTGTGAGGGAGACGACCATGACTGATTTCGCTGCGGACTCGATCCTGGTCGTCCTTGAGACGACTCCCGACGGCACGCTCGCCAAGTCGGCCGCCGGCCTGCTCGGCGCGGCCTCGACGGTCGGCACGCCGGTCGCGCTCCTCGTGAGCGACGACGCCGGCCTCGCCACGGAAGCCGGTGCCCTGGGCGCCGCGACGGTGCTCACGGCCCCGGCGGCGAGCGACCAGCTGACGGTGCCGATCGTCGACGCTCTGGCATCCGCCTATGCGCTCGTGAAGCCCGACGCCGTGCTCGTCTCGAACTCCATCGAGGGGCGCGACGTCGCCGGCCGCTTCGCCGCGCGCCAGTCGCTCGCGCTCGCCGTCGACGCCGTCGGCGTCGCGCGTGACGACGAGGGCGTCCTCGCCGAGCACTCCGTGTACGGCGGCGCGTACAACGTGACCGCCGCCCCCACGTTCGGCGCCCCCGTCATCACGGTGCGCCAGGGCGCGATCGAGGCCCGCGCGGATGCGGTGGCCGCGCCGGCGGTCGTCGCGCTCGACGTGACGGCGTCCGGTGCGCCGGCCGCCAAGGTCGAGTCGTTCGCCGCGGCCGAGGTGACGTCGTCGCGTCCCGAGCTGCGCGGTGCGTCGAAGGTCGTGTCGGGTGGCCGCGGCCTGGGCTCGAAGGAGAAGTTCGCGCTCGTCGAGCAGCTCGCCGATGCGCTCGGCGCGGCCGTGGGCGCATCGCGCGCCGCCGTCGACGCGGGTTACGTGCCCTACGCGCACCAGGTCGGCCAGACGGGCGTCTCGGTGTCGCCGCAGCTGTACGTGGCGCTGGGCATCTCGGGCGCCATCCAGCACAAGGCTGGCATGCAGACGGCCAAGACGATCGTCGCGATCAATAAGGACGGCGACGCGCCCATCTTCGAGATCGCCGACTTCGGCATCGTGGGGGACGTGTTCACGGTCGTGCCCCAGCTGATCGCCGCGCTCGAGGCGAAGAAGTCCTGATGGCCACCTACGGTTCGGCGATCCGCCGCGGCCTGCCGCGTCGCCCCGGGGAAGACGCCTGGCCTCCGGCCGGCGACGTCCCCGCGGACCTCGTCGAATCGGCCGTGGTGTCAGACCCGAGCGCCGCGTCGGTCGCTGACGCTTCCG
>CALANM010000103.1 GCA_937926065.1 uncultured Microbacterium sp. | reverse complement strand
GATCGCGCTGACCGCCGCGCCGGCGCTGCCAGCCCTGCTGTACCAGGAGGACGTGCTCGACGGCGTGCGCCGGCTGGCCGACGGTTCGATCGATCTCGTGGTCGCCGACCCGCCCTACGGGCTCGGCAAGGACTACGGCAACGATTCGGACCGGCTGTCGGGCCAGGCCTATCTGGAATGGTCCGAGCGCTGGATCGACGCGGTGGTGCCCAAACTGTCGCCGCGCGGCTCGCTGTACCTGTTCTGCACCTGGCAGTACTCGCCCGAGCTGTTCGTGATGCTCAAGCGCCGGCTGACGATGGTCAACGAGATCATCTGGGACCGGCGCGTGCCCAGCATGGGCGGCACCACGCGCAAGTATTCGTCGGTGCACGACAACATCGGCTTCTTCGCCAAGGCGCGCGACTACTACTTCGACCTGGACTCGGTGCGCGTGCCGTACGACGCCGAGACCAAGAAGGCGCGCAGCCGGCCGCGCTTCGAGGGCAAGAAGTGGCTGGAGGTCGGCTACAACCCGAAGGACCTGTGGAGCGTGCCGCGCATCCATCGGCAGGACCCGGAGCGCGCCGACCATCCGACCCAGAAGCCGCTGCAGATCGTCGAGCGGATGGTGCTGTCCAGCTGTCCGCCCGGCGGGCTGGTGCTCGATCCGTTCACCGGCAGCGGCACCACCGCGGTGGCCTGCGCCCGGCATGGGCGCCGCTTCGTCGGCTTCGAGATCAATCCCGACTATGTCGATGTCGCGCGGGCGCGCGTCGTCGGCAGAGCGGCGGCGCCCTCGGGTCGGGCGCCTCCACGATTGTCACCCAAACCACCGACACGGAGGGGGTGCCGCCGCGTCGGCGCACCGGATATCCTCGCCGCGAAGGAGGCGCTCATGGCTTTCCGGTTCGACAACGTCGGGATCGTCGTCGAAGACCTCGACTCCGCCATCGAGTTCTTCACTGCCCTCGGCATGCAGCTCGAGGGTCGCGATCACGTCGCGGGAGAATGGGCGGGGAAGGTGACCGGCCTCGGCGCCCAGGATGTCGAGGTCGCCATGATGCGGATGCCGGACGGGCACGGACGCATCGAGCTCTCCCGCTTCATCACCCCGGAGATCGTCGAAGACCACCGGACCGCGCCCGTGAACGCGCTCGGGTACCTGCGGGTCATGTTCGAGGTCGACGACATCGATGCCGCCCTCGCCCGGCTCACCCCGCTGGGGGCCGAGCTGGTCAGCAGCGAGGTCGTCCGCTACGAGGACGTGTACCGGCTCTGCTACATCCGCGGCCCCGAGGGAATCCTCCTCGGCCTCGCACAGGCGATCTCCTGACCGTGCATCAGCGCGGTCGCGTCGCCGGCTCACGAAGGCGCCGCGTTCGAATGCTCGGCGGGACCGAACAGCACGAGCACGTCGAGCGCCTCCTCGATGTCGACGAAGCGATGCTCCTCGCCCGCGGGAACGAAGAGCACCGCGCCGGCGACGGCGGGAGCGTCGCCGTGGGGAGTGCGCAGGGTCGCCCGGCCGGCGCGGACGACATAGACCTCGTCTTCGGTGTGAGGCTGCTGAAGGTCTTCGCCGCCGGCGGGAAGCAGGTACCTGCCGACGCTGAGCGCCGGTACCCGGAGCAGCTCTTCGTAGCCCGTCGCCGAGTCGTCGGCCTCCTCTATGACGAGCGATCGCATCCGTGACTCCTCTCGCGATGTCCGATCTGCACAGTGAGACCGTTCCGTCATCCTCGCGGCCTCGACTGACCGGCTCGGTGGCCATTCTGCGGAACTGGACTGACGCGCACGATCCCCGCGTCGGCGATCACCGCCGGGCGGGCCGCGTGCGCTGGCGGTAGGCGGCGATGACGGCGGCCATGTCGTCGTTCCCATGGCCGAGCAGGAGGGCTTCGGAGTAAAGGCGCGCGCTCTCCTCCATGAGGGGACCCGACACGCCGCGTTCGCGTGCGGCCGCCACGACGAGGTTCGCGTTCTTGAGCACGTCGGCGATCGCCGCCTGAGGCGAGAAGTCGTCGTCGATGAGCGCGGTCGCCTTGGCGCGTGACACGAAGGATGCCATGGGGCCCGCGTCGAGAACGTCGCGCAGCGTCGTGAGCGGAAGATCGAGCTCCTCCGCGAGGTGGAACGCCTCGGCGAGTCCCGTGGCGAGCGTGATCAGGAACACGTTGACGGCGAGCTTCATGCGCATCGCCTGAGGCGGGAGGCCGCATCGGAAGACGCGGGCGCACGCGGGCTGCAGAAGGGCGGCAGCCTCTTCGACGGCGGCTTCCTCTCCCGCGAGCATCGAGATCAGCCGGCCGTCGAGTGCCGGCTGACGTGAACCCGACACGGGAGCTTCGACGAACGCCCCTCCCGCGCGAGCCACGCGGGCCGCCAGTGCTTCGGAGTAGGCGGGGGCGACGGTGCTCATCTGCACGATCGTGCGGCCACGCAGCAGGCGTTCGTCGAAAGCCAGGACATCGTCGACGGCCGCTTCGTCGGTGACCATGACGAAGACGGTGCGGCAGCGCTCGAAGACAGCCGCGGGGGAGTCCGCAGCGACGGCGCCTGCCGCGATCAGCGGCTCGCACGCTGCCGGCGTGCGATTCCATACGCGCAGCGGCGCAGCGGTGAGGATGCGGCCTGCGACAGCCGAGCCCATGAGCCCCAGGCCGATGAATCCTGTCTCCGTCGTCATGCCGCCCCGCCTTCGGTCCATCAGCGTCTGCTTTCTGCCAATCCATGACGGAATCATGAAGTTCTGCATCGTCGCCAGGTCCAGTTGCGCATGCTGGATTCATGTCCGTCGCAGGCCCGCGTCTCTCTGCCCGCGCTCTGATCTCGATGACCGGTGGCCTGGGGGCCGAACCGGTCGCATATGCAGAGCTCGCCGGGCGGATCCAGGTGCTGATCGTCGACGGACGGATCCCCACGGGCACGCGTCTGCCATCGGAGCGTGAGCTGGCCGGCGCGCTCGGGCGCAGCCGCACGACCGTCGTGGCTGCGTACCAACGGCTGCGTGACACCGGCTATCTGATCAGCCGGCATGGCTCTGGCAGCCGGGCGACGCTGCCGAGTCTCGCAGACGTGTCGAAGCGGGAGAGCGGCGGCCCCGGGTTCGCGGGCGCGGTTCCCCCGCCGGTCTCCGGCCTGAGCGAGCTGATCACCGAGGTCACACGCCACCTCCCCGACATCACGCGCTTTCCCGGCTTCGACCTGCTCGGCATCGACCCGCTCCGTCAGGCCATCGCCGATCGGTACACGCGCCGGGGGCTGCCGACGTCGCGTGAGCAGATCATGGTGACCACGGGCGGCCAGCACGCCATCGCGCTCTCCTCTCACGCGCTCGTGAACCGCTTCGACGTGGCGCTGGTCGAAAGCCCCACGTACCCGCACGCGTATGAGGCCCTTCACAGGGCGGGCGCGCGTGTCGTCGCCACCCCTGTCACGGTCGACGGCTGGGACGTCCCTCACCTCATCGCCACCATTCAGCAGACCAGGCCCGCCGTCGCCTATCTCATGCCCGACTTCCACAATCCGACGGGCGCATCGCTCGCCCCTGAGGATCGGTCGAGGCTGGTTCAGGCAGCTCGCGTGGCCGGGACGGTCCTGATCGTCGACGAGGCCACCGCCGACCTGAACATCGACCGGCCGTGGGACGACGGACCCTTCGCGCGTCACGCGGCCAGGGACGGCGGACCGTCGGGCTCGGGAGTCATCACACTGGGCTCGCTGTCGAAATCGATCTGGAGCGGGCTGCGCATCGGATGGATTCGCGCCGACGAAGCCGTGATCAAGCGGCTCGTTCAGGCTCGGCCGGCCGGCGACCTCGGAACCCCGCCGATCGAGCAGCTGATCGGCGTGGAGGTCCTCCGCAGGATGGACGAGCTGGTCGCCGACCGACGGCGACTGTTGCGCGCCAACCGAGGCGTCCTCACCGCGTCGCTGCAGCGACATCTTCCGCAGTGGACCGTGCCCTCGCCCGACGGCGGGATGTCGCTGTGGGTGACGCTCGATCACGCCGGCAGCACCGCGCTCACCTCGCGTGCGCGTGCGCACGGGGTCGCGCTGGTACCGGGGCCGAAGTTCTCGGTCGACGGTTCGCTGGAACGCCACCTGCGCCTCCCGATCACCGGCCCGACCGACGAGCTGGACCGGGGCGTGCGGGTGCTCGCGCAGGTCTGGGGGCAGCTGGGCGGAGGCGAGAGCCTGACAGCGGCGCGTCAGGCGGCGTCGGCGATCTGACCCGCTCTGCCGCAGACGCGAGCCTGTCAGCTCCCGCCGCTCACCGGGAGCACGGCGCCCGACACATACGACGCGTCCGAGGTGGTGAGCCATTCGATCGCGGCGGCGATCTCCTGCGGCGTCGCGACGCGGCCGAGCGGTGTCCGCGACGCGATCCGCTCGACGCGGTCGGGTTGCCCCGCTCGTGCATGGATGCCGGTCGCCGTGGTGCCGGGGCTGACGGCATTGACGCGGATCCCCAGCGGTGCGACCTCTTTGGCGAGCCCGACCGTGAAGGCCTCCACTCCGGCCTTCGACGCGGCGTACCAGACGTATTCACCGGGCGAACCGGTGCGCGCGGCGATCGATGACACGTTGACGATCGTCCGATCATCGCGCTGCGGCGAGGATCCCCACCTTCTCACCGCCTCTCGCGTGAGCCGGATGAGGGCCGTGAGGTTGACGTCGATGACCCGTCGTATCTCGTCGTTGTCTGCCGTGTGAAGAGGACCGATCCGTCCTGTCACGCCGGCGTTGTTGACGAGCACGGTGACGTCGCCGAGCGCTTCTGCGGCATCCAGGATGCGGGCGGGTGCGTCAGCGTCAGTGACGTCGCATCGCAGGTGCACGACGGACGTCTCGCGGCCGACGACGCTGATCGGCTCGTGATCGGAGCGGTGCGCCGCCAGCACGACGTGCCCGCGGCGGGCGAGCCGCTCGACGACAGCGCGACCGATGCCCCTGCTGCCTCCGGTGACGATGGCGACGGTCTTGGTCACGGTGCTGCTCCTCTGCTTCGGCGGGGCGTTCCGGGGCTTCCGACGACGTTGCCGCGTCCTCGAAGGAAAGCACACTGCGGGCGGGGCGGCACGGTCCAGTCGTGAGGGCTGGACTGCCGGAAGATGTCCCGCGCGCCCGGCGCCGGAGATAATTGTCCAATGCCCCGGATCTCCGCGCCGACCGTCGTCGAGCATCGCGCTGCTCAGCGCACGGCGCTGATCTCGGCGGGGGAGAAGGTGCTCGCCGAGGCGGGGCTGGCGGGCTTCACTCCGCGGAGCGTCTGTGAGAAGGCGGGTCTGTCGCGCTCCAGCTTCTACGACTACTTCCCTTCGAAGGACGACCTGCTCGTGGCGATCGCGATGGAGGCGATCGAGCAGTGGGATGCCGAGATGGAGGCGATCCTCGCGCCCGTCGAGCCGGGTGAGGCGGAGCTGCGGGCCTTCGTCGAGGCGACGATGACGATGTCGGCGGACGGTCGCCATGCGCTCGCCTCCGTCCTGCGTGAGGCGGATCTCAGTCCGAGTCGCATGGATGACCTGATGGCGCTCCACGATGCGCTGATGCGGCCCGTCCATCGCGTGCTCGACCACCTGGGGATCGACGTGATGCCCTCGACGGCGACTCTCGTTCAGGGGCTGCTGGCGGCGGGCGTGCAGCTCGTGTCCCACGGTGTCGATCCGAAGAGCGTCTCCGACGATGTGTTCCGGATGCTGACGCGGGGTCTGCTGCTCTGATTTCTGTCTGACGCGTTTTGGTGACAGAATGTCGGTATGTTGTCGACACACTGTCGGCATCTTCCTCCCTCTCCCACCGAAAGCTGCTCATGTTCCTCGCGCTGCGCGAACTGCGGTTCGCTCGCGGCCGGTTCGCGCTAATGGGCACCGTGATCGCGCTGATCTCCGTGCTCGTCGTGCTGCTGTCCGGCCTCTCCTCCGGTCTCGTCAACGACGGCGTCTCGGGCCTCAAGTCGATGAGGGCGACCGCGTTCGCCTTCAACGAAGGCACGATGACCGACAACGCCTTCAGCCGTTCCGTCATCGACGACGATCAGCTCGGCGCCTGGCAGGATGCCGAGGGCGTCGCATCGGCGGAGCCGATGGGCGTCAACATCGTCAACGGGGTCACCGATGACGACACGCAGATCGACCTGACGCTGTTCGGGGTCGAGCCGGACGGCTTCCTCTCGCCGGCCATCTCAGACGGAGACGGCGTCGGCCGCGTCGACGGCATCGTCGTCTCGGAGACGCTGCGCGGCAACGGCGTCGAGCTGGGCACCGTCATCACCCTCGACCGCACCGAGGTCGAGCTGACCGTCGTCGGCTTCACGCAGGGACAGGCGACCTTCGGCCACGTCGACGTCGCCTACCTGCCCGTCGACACGTGGCGCCTGATGGCCGCCGGCCTCGCCGAACCGGGCGCGCCCAGCGAAGACCGCATCGCCGAGATGGACTTCCCCTACGCGAGCGTCGTGGCGATCCTCGCGGAGGACGACGCTGAGGTCGACGTCGAGGCGATGGATGCCGCGGCCGAGACGACCACCATGACCCTCACCGAGGCGTTCAACGCCTCTCCGGGATATGAGGCCGAGACGCTCACTCTGAGCATGATCCAGGTGTTCCTCTACGTCATCTGCGCCCTCGTGGTCGGTGCGTTCTTCATGGTCTGGACCATTCAGCGCGCCCACGACCTCGCAGTGCTCCGGGCGACCGGCGCCTCCAGTGCGTACCTCGTGCGCGACAGCCTCGCCCAGGCGGCGATCCTGCTCGTCGGATTCACGGCGCTCGGCGTCGCCGCCGGAGTGGCCATGGGCGCCGCCATGCCGGATGCCATGCCCTTCGACCTCGAGTTCGCGCCCATCCTCACGGCATCCGTGCTCACGATCGTGCTCGGCATGATCGGCGCGGCCGTCTCCGTGCTGCGCATCACACGCATCGACCCGCTTCGCGCCCTGGGAGGACAGCGATGAACATCAACGAAGCACCCGCCCTCGAGATCGTCGACGCGGTCCTCGAACTCGGCGACGGCGACTCGCGCGTCCGCGCGCTCGATTCGGTCTCCCTCACGGTCATGCCCCGCGAACTGGTCGCGGTCGTCGGCCCGTCGGGAGCCGGGAAGTCGTCGCTGCTGGCGGCCGCAGGCGCCCTGACGCGGCTGGACAGCGGCGTCGTGCGGGTGCACGGCACCGACCTCGCCACGCTCTCGCGTCGTGCGACGACGCGCTTCCGCCTCGAGAACATCGGCTTCGTCTTCCAGTCGGGCAACCTCCTGCCCTCGCTGACCGCCGCCGACCAGCTGCGCCTGGCGGGCCGCCTCGCCGGCCGCCGGCGCGTGGACGTCGACGGCCCGCTGCAGTCGGTGGGGATCGCGCACCGCGCATCACACCGTCCGGGACAGCTCTCCGGCGGCGAGCGTCAGCGCGTCGGCATCGCCCGCGCCCTCGTCAACGAGCCGACGCTCGTGCTCGCCGACGAGCCCACGGCCGCCCTCGACCGTCGTCGCAGCCACGAGGTCGTCGAGCTGCTGGCCGAGCGGGCCCACGAGGCGCAGGTCGCGGTCGTGATGGTGACGCACGACCACGACGTGCTCGAGCACTGCGACCGCGTGCTGGAGATGGTCGACGGACGCCTCGGCGAACCCGCCCTCGTCCACTGACCGCACCCAGCGGCCGCGCTGCCCCTGGCTAGGCTCGATGCGTGGATGATGACCGACTGATCTCCGCCCTCGTCGCGACGCTCGCGGGCGTGCTGGTCGGGGCTGCCCTCTTCGTTCCGTTCGTCGCGGTGAGCTACCGACGCCGCGGCGGCCTGACGGCATGGCGGTTCGTCGCGTGGGCGGCGTTCCTCGTCTACTTCTTCGCGATCTGGACGTACACCCTCCTGCCGCTGCCCGACCCTGACCTGATCCGCTGCGTCGGGGCGATCACCGATCCGATGGCGGTCGTGCGCGACCTCCAGGCGGCGTTCGCCGGGCCCGGCAACCCGATCCGCAGTCCTGAGCTGCAGCAGCTGCTCCTCAACGTCCTGCTGTTCGTGCCGCTCGGCTTCTTCGTGCGCGGGCTCCTCGGCCGGGGGCTCGTCACGACCGTCGTGATCGGCTTCGCCGTCTCGCTCTTCGTCGAGACGACTCAGCTGACGGGCGTGTGGGGCGTCTATCCGTGCGCCTACCGGTTCTTCGACGTCGGCGATCTGATGACCAACACGCTCGGCGCCCTGATCGGCGCGACCCTGTCGCTGCTGGTGCCCCGTCGACTGCGGGGGATCGCGCCGGCGGCCGATGCGCGGGAGCCGCGCCCGGTCACGCGGCGTCGTCGCCTGCTCGCGGTCCTCTGCGACGTGCTGGGAGCCGGCATCGTCGCCGCCGCGGTGAGCGTGGCGACGCAGCTGGTGCTCGAATACATCGTGGGCGACCATGCCGCGGTCGTCGACGGCACGATCGCGACGCTCCTCTCGACGGGCGTCGTCGCCCTCGCGTGGCTGCTCCTCATCCTCGCGACGGGGCGCTCGGTCGGCGACTTCGCCGTCGAGCTCGAATACCGGGGCGGTCGGATGCCGCAGACCGCGGCCCGGCTCGTGAGGTTCGCCGCGGGGATCGGCGGGTATCACCTGCTGACGCTGCTCCCGGAGGACTGGTCGTGGGTCGCGTCCTGGTTCGCGTTCGTCGCCGTCGTGCTCGTGCTCACGACGCGTCGCGGCCGCGGACTCCCCGGCATCCTGACGGGTCGCGAGCTCGTCGACGCGCGGGATCGATAAGGTGCTGAAGGGATCGTCACTGGGGACGATCCGGCACTCGGAAGGTCACGCATGGGCATCGCGACGATCACGATCAGCAACCCCGCCGGCGAGGGAAACCTCCTCAACCCCGACGTCATCGCCGGACTGGTCGAGCAGCTGACGACTGCCGACGCCGATGCCGAGACGACCGGCATCGTGCTGACGGGCGACGGCGACGTCTTCTGCAGCGGGCTCGACATCCCCGCCATCCAGGCCGGAGGAGACCCCGTCGCCTTCGCGAGCGCCCTCGCCGACCTGCTGAAGCTGCTCCCGACGCTCGGCACGCCCATCGCCGCGGCCGTCAACGGCGACGCCGTGGCATCCGGGGCGTCCCTCGTCGCGGCGGTCGACTACGCCGTCGCGGTGCCGCACGCGCGCATCGGGACCCGCGAAGTGTCGGTCGGCATCTGGCCGATGGTCGCGCAGGTGCCGATCATCCACCGGATCGGGCCGCGATGGGCGATGGAGAACATCGGGTCGGGAGAGCCGTTCGACACCAAGCGAGCGCGCGAGGTCGGCCTCATCAACGCGATCGCCGAACCGGCCGATCTCACCGCGCACGTCTCGGCGTGGCTCGACAGCGCCGCGCGGGCCGGCGGCGTCGCCAGGATCGGGCGCCCTGCGTTCCACCGCTTCGCGACCATGAGCTACGACGAGGCGCTCGACGCGTCGGTCGAGCTGTTCGCTGACATGAACCGACGCTGACGACACCGCGCGTCTCGCCTGGGCGGGCCGCTTGTCCCCCGAAATGCCGACTGCGCGGCTTGCGTTCACTTGTTAGCGTCAAAGCATGACCACCACTGAATCCACGGCGCTGACGCATGCCTCCAATCAGGGGCTCGGCGTCGCCGCGATCACGCTGGC
Source organism: uncultured Microbacterium sp. (assembly GCA_937926065.1). Taxonomy (GTDB): domain Bacteria; phylum Actinomycetota; class Actinomycetes; order Actinomycetales; family Microbacteriaceae; genus Microbacterium. Next base: position 7,596 of record CALANM010000103.1, on the reverse strand, counting down.
GATCACCACCCCGATCGCCGCTGTCATCGGCTGGATCTGGGCCGCGGCGACCCCCGGCGCGGCGTCCCTGAGCGTGGCCGTCCTGGCCCTCGTGGCGGTGTCGATCATCGCGGCGCTGGCCGTGATCGTGGGCATCGTCTCGCTCGTGCTGTCGAAGCCCAACAGCCTCGCCAAGCTCTCCCTGATCCTCGTCGCCGCGACGGGGATCGTTCTCTTTCTGCTGGTCGCGCCCCCGTCGACCTGGAACCTCTGACGGCGGCGGGCGACAGGCCGAGCGTCAGAGCAGGCTGCCGGCCTCGGTGAGGACGCTGCGCAGGATCTGCTCGATCTCCTCGAACTCCTTCGGCCCGGTCGTCAGCGGCGGCGCGAGCTGCACGACGGGGTCGCCGCGGTCGTCGGCACGGCAGTACAGTCCGGCGTCGTACAGCGCTGTCGACAGGAATCCGCGCAGCAGGCGCTCCGACTCCGCGTCGTCGAAGGTCTCCTTCGTCGTCTTGTCCTTGACGAGCTCGATGCCGAAGAAGTAGCCGTCGCCGCGCACATCGCCGACGATCGGCAGGTCGCGCAGACGCTCGAGCGTCGAACGGAAGACAGGCGAGTTCTCCCGCACGTTCTGCAGGAGCTGCTCCTCCTCGAAGAGGTCCAGGTTCGCCAGCGCGACGGCAGCCGCCACCGGGTGACCGGCGAACGTGTAGCCGTGCGGGAAGCTGACGTCGCCCTTCGAGAACGGCTCGTAGACGCGGTCGCTGACCATCGTGCCCCCGAGCGGGACGTAGCCGCTCGTGACCGCCTTGGCGAACGTGATCATGTCGGGCTGGTAGCCATACGCGTCGCACGCGAAGTACTCGCCGATGCGGCCGAAGGCGCAGATGACCTCGTCGCTGACCAGCAGCACGTCGTAGCGGTCGCAGATCTCACGCACCCGCTGGAAGTAGCCCGGAGGGGGCGGGAAGCATCCGCCGGAGTTCTGCACGGGCTCGAGGAACACGGCGGCGACCGTCTCGGGTCCCTCGAACTGGATCATCTCCTCGATGCGGTCGGCCGCCCAGACGCCGAACTCCTCGGGAGTGGTGCCGGTGAAACCCTGCTCGGCGGCGCGATAGAAGTTGGTGTTGGGCACACGGAAGCCGCCCGGAGTGACCGGCTCGAACATCGCCTTCATGCCCGGCAGGCCCGTGATCGCGAGGGCGCCCTGCGGGGTGCCGTGATACGCGATGAAACGCGAGATCACCTTGTGCTTGCCCGGCTTGCCCTGCAGCTTCCAGTAGTGCTTCGCAAGCTTGAACGCGGTCTCTACTGCTTCGCCGCCGCCCGTGGAGAAGAAGACGTGGTTGAGGTCGCCGGGAGCCAGGTCGGCGAGGCGGTCGGCGAGCTCGATCGCCGCCGGATGCGCGTACGACCAGATCGGAAAGAACGCGAGCTCCTCGGCCTGACGCGCCGCCGTCTCGGCGAGCACCCGGCGTCCGTGGCCGGCGTTGACGACGAACAGCCCCGAGAGACCGTCGATGTAGCGCTTGCCCGCGGCATCCCACACGTGATGGCCCTCGCCGCGCGTGATGATGGGCACGCCGCGCTCCATCGTCGACTGGCGGGAGAAGTGCATCCACAGGTGGTCTTTCGCCATCTGCTGGAGTTCGGCTTCGGTTCGCTGCGTGGGCATGACGCTCCTCCTCGGTCGTCTCGAACGTACCGCTCTCGAGTCTTCCGCGCGCGTCCGCGGCGTCTGAAATCGCACGAACTGCGCGGCCCGCGCTCCCGGGCGCACACTCCGTGCGGGGCCGGCGCGGGTGGGAGGATGGAGGGATGACCCGCACGCACGTCCTCACCGGTGCCGGCTCCGGCATCGGAGCCGCCCTCGCCCGTCGTCTTGCCGATCGCGGAGACCGTCTGATCCTCGTGGCGCGCGACGGCGAGCGAGCGCAGCAGCTCACCGCCGCGTACCCCGGAAGCTCGTCGATCGTCGCCGATCTCGCCGACCCCGCCTCGTTCGAAGCGGCCGTGACGGATGCCGCAGAGGCGCTGCCGGAAGCGGTCGACTCGGTCGTGCACGCGGCGGGCATCGTCGACCTCGGCACGGTGGGGGAGCTGTCGCTCGACGCGTGGACGTCGCAGGTCACCGTCAATCTCGTGGCTCCGGCCGAGCTCACTCGGCTGCTGCTCCCGCGCGTGCGCGCCGCCCGCGGCACGGTCCTGTTCGTGAACTCCGGCGCGGGACTCACGGCGCACCCCGAGTGGGGCGCCTACGCCGCCAGCAAGCACGGCCTGAAAGCGCTCGCCGACGCCCTCCGCGGCGAAGAGGCACGGCACGGCGTCCGCGTGACGTCCGTCTATCCGGGCCGCACCGCGACGCCTATGCAGGCCCGCGTGCACGAGCAGGAGGGCGCCGACTACGACCCGTCGCGCTTCATCGACCCGGAGTCGGTCGTGGCGGCGATTCTCGTGGCGCTCGATGCGACGCCCGACGCGACCCTGACCGACATCACGGTGCGCCCCGGCCCCCGCTGACCCCGCGCCCACCCCTTCGTCGTGGGCGTCGGCGCCCTGCTGGTGGGCGTGGTGCTGATGGTGGTGTGGTTCTTCTTCCCGCGGGCCAAGCCGTTCTTCGACGGCCGTGCCCTCAACCGCGATACGCCGGTGATGGTGCCCGAAGAGTCCTAGGGGCGCGTGGCCGCTGTCGCGGTGCCCGGGTCCGGAGGGCGAGCGGCGCAGTGCGGCGGGCATCGGGAACGCCGTGACCGGCGTCGCGGAGCATGGCAGGGAGTGCGTCGCCCCGTGGGCGTGAGGTGGCGGCCGTGAGGCGGTCACGCGACGCCTGGCGGCGGGGCTCGGCCTCCGGGGGCACGAGGAGCTCGTGCTCGATGTGGGCTACGCGCAGCGTGCGGATCGACGCGGCGTGGGCCGTGGCCGGACGCGTCGCCGTCAGGGAAGCGTGCACACGGGCGCCGCGACGCACGAGGTGGCGGGCGGGCGCCCCGGATGCCGAGACCTCGCACGCGGGGGCGCTCAGCTCGACGGTGTCGTCGATGGCCTCGAGGGCCTTCGCCTCAGCGGCGAGGGTGCGCACGGAGCGCTCGAGCAGGTGCACCCACGACAGCACGCCGCCGAAGGCGAGCACCTCGAAAGCGGCGAGGTTGATGATCCCCGAGACCATCAGGCCGATGCCGACCGCCAGCACGATCACGGTGGCGATCGCGTAACGGCCGAGGAACGCGGGGAGCTCCGGCATGGTGCGGCGGCTGACGATGACCAGGCCGAGGAAGCTCAGGAGCACGCCGTTCGCGGCGCGGTCGTGGAGGAACTCATTGAGCGTGAGCGGCACGACGCCGATCAGCGCCAGCGAGAGGCCGAGCGCCACGAGGAGCGGCGGCAGCATCCGCGCCGCCCGCATGTCTGCGACGCGACCAGCGGCCACGGAGCCGGCCAGGTGGACGGCCAGCGGCACGCTGCCCGCGGCGATCACGAGACCGCTCATGACGACGCCGCCGTTGAACGTGTAGCCCGACGCGTCGGCGAACATGCCAAGGCGGCTGAAGTGCAGATGCCACCACAGCGGGTCGACGGTGCTCAGCGCGGCGATGAGGATCGCGGCGCAGAGAATCACCGCCCCCGCCATCGCTGAGGGGCGCGCGGCGCGCGCCAGGTTCGAGTATCGCCGCACCGTCGGGTGCGGGTGTAGGGCGAAGCTCGAGGACATCGGGGCCTCTTCGTCAAACGATCCGGTGCGATAGTCCCCTGCTGCTGCCTACCCCACCGAATACTCACCGGACTCGACCTCCCCCAAAGGAGAACGAGCAAGACATACTCGAATCTACGCAATTTTGTGTTTCGAGTTTGTCCCCCGAATGGGGGACATGTATTGTGATCTCAGCGCCGACCACCGGGGGGAGGTTCGGCGCCTTGTCAGGCGGTCACCCGGGGGACTGGGGCCGAAACGTCACCGCCTGAAATCGAATACGAGAAAGGTTCCCCTCAGGAGCGGACATCAGCGATGGCTCCTGAGGGGAACCTGGATCGCGGCGCCTATTGCCGTTTGGGGGAACGGCCACACGTGGAGCTGGGGGGCATCCGTGCGGGCGCGCATGCGTTCCGCGCTCAGGCTACCGCCATTTCCTGGGAATTTCATGGTTCGTCGCGCATCGCGGCGCGTTTCCGTCCCGGCGTAGGTCCCCGATCGCGCACTGCACGCCGCCGAACGCCCGCGCGCGATCCGCGAGCGGAACCTCGCACGGAACAATGGAGTCCGTGCCATCCTCCTCTCTCCCCGTCGCGAGCGATCTCTTCGATGCAGCCCGCGCCCGCCTCGCCGGCGCACCCACGGAGGGCCTCGGCGAATGGGCTTCGGCCCGCAGGCTGCTCGGCTTCGGCCGGGCGCCGCGCATCGTCCGCGTGGGCGAGGCATGGCACGTCGGAGCCCTGCTGATCGCCGACGACGCCGTCTACGCGACCGGCGAAGTGCTCCGCGCGCGCCATGACGCCATTCGCGGCTACACGGCGCAGTCGCAGCGAGAGCGCTCCGAGCGGGCGGCCGCGGCCTTCCGCGGAGGCTTCGCCGAGGGCGAGACGGTGCACATCGGCTGGACTCCTGTCGATGTCGCCGGCGTCGACGCGGGCGGAGCGTCCGGTCCGCTCTCGGTGGTCGACGGGGTGGCCTGCATCCGGTGGAGCGCCACGGCGCAGCTCCGCCCGCTCGCCGACTACCTCGACGAGCAGCTCTCCCTCCGCTGACAGCCCCTGTCGCGGACAACCCCCTGTCGCGAGGGGTTTCCGAGGGCGCGCATGGACCCCCGGATGCCACGGCGTCAACCCCCAGTCTCTCGGTGTCGCCAAAGGCGCGCACCTGCGTAGGGTGTCAGCATGCAGGCATGGCCGGGGGCGCCCTATCCGCTCGGTGCCACATTCGATGGCAGCGGGACCAACTTCGCACTCTTCAGTGAGGGCGCCGAACGGGTCGAGCTGTGCCTGTTCGACGACGACGGGAACGAGACGCGCGTCGAGCTGCGCGACGTCGATGCGTTCGTATGGCACGGCTACCTGCCGACGGTGCAGCCCGGCCAGCTCTACGGCTACCGCGTGCACGGTCCGCACGATCCGTCGAACGGCCAGCGATTCAATCCGAACAAGCTGCTGCTCGACCCGTACGCCAAGGCCGTCGACGGCGAGGTCCAGTGGGGCCAGTCGGTGTTCGGCTACGACTTCGGCGAGCCCGACTCGCGCAACGACGACGACTCAGCCGCCGCGATGATGAAGGGCGTCGTCGTCAATCCGTTCTTCGACTGGGCCGGCGACCGTCAGCCGAAGACCCCGTACGCCGAGTCGGTCATCTACGAGGCGCACGTCAAGGGCCTCACGCAGCGGCATCCGGACATCCCGGAGGACATCCGCGGCACCTACCGCGCGATCGCGCATCCCGTGATCATCGAGCACCTCAAGAAGATCGGCGTCACGGCCATCGAGCTCATGCCGGTGCACCAGTTCGTGAACGACTCGACCCTGCAGGAGAAGGGGCTGTCGAACTACTGGGGCTACAACACGATCGCGTTCTTCGCTCCGCAGAACACCTACTCGGCGCTCGGTCAGCGCGGACAGCAGGTGCAGGAGTTCAAGGGAATGGTGCGGGCGCTCCACGCGGCGGGCATCGAGGTCATCCTCGACGTGGTCTACAACCACACCGCCGAGGGCAACCACATGGGGCCGACGCTGTCCATGAAGGGCATCGACAACGTCGCCTACTACCGCCTCGAAGAAGACGACAAGCGGTACTACACCGACTACACGGGCACGGGAAACAGCCTCAACGTCGGCAATCCGCACACGCTGCAGCTCATCATGGACTCGCTGCGCTACTGGGTCCTCGAGATGCACGTCGACGGGTTCCGGTTCGACCTGGCGGCGGCCCTCGCGCGCGAGTTCTACGAGGTCGACCGCCTCGCCACCTTCTTCGAGCTCGTGCAGCAGGACCCGGTGGTCTCGCAGGTCAAACTCATCGCAGAGCCGTGGGACATCGGTCCCGGCGGCTACCAGGTCGGCAACTTCCCGCCCCAGTGGACCGAGTGGAACGGCAAGTACCGCGACACCGTGCGCGACTTCTGGCGCGGCGAGCCGTCGACGCTGGGCGAGTTCGCCTCGCGCCTGACCGGCTCCGCCGACCTGTACGAGCACTCCGGCCGGCGGCCCGTGGCATCCATCAACTTCGTCACGGCGCACGACGGGTTCACGCTGCGCGACCTCGTCTCGTACAACGAGAAGCACAACGAGGCCAACGGCGAGGACAACAACGACGGCGAATCGCACAACCGCTCGTGCAATCACGGCGTGGAGGGTCCCACCGACGACCCCGACGTGCTCACGGTGCGCGCACGACAGCAGCGCAACTTCCTCGCCACGCTGCTGCTGAGCCAGGGCGTGCCGATGATCAGCCACGGCGACGAGCTCGGACGCACGCAGGGCGGCAACAACAACGGCTACGCGCAGGACAACGAGGTCACGTGGGTGGACTGGGAGTCGGTCGACCAGCCGCTCGTCGAGTTCACCGCCGCGCTGACACGGCTGCGGCGCGAGCACCCCACCTTCCGTCGCGGACGCTTCTTCAACGGGCGGCCCGTGCGCCGCGAAGAGGGGGCGCCCGTGCCCGACATCGCGTGGGTGCGACCCGACGGAACCGAGATGCAGCCAGAGGACTGGGATGCCGGCTTCGGCCGCGCGATCGGCGTGTTCTTCAACGGCGACGGCATCCGTGAGCGCGACCGCCGTGGAGAGGACATCCACGATCGCCACTTCTTCCTCCTGTTCAACGCGGGCGACGAGGAGGTGGACTTCACGGTGCCGAAGGCCGACCCGAGCCCGCGCTGGGAGGTCGTGATCGACACGTCGGGCGAGCGCGCCGACAGCCCGCCGCTCGACAGCGGCGACGTCATCGCGCTCCCCGCGAAGTCGCTCGTCGTGCTGCGCGACTACGAAGAGCCCGAGCCTGAGGTCGACCACTCGGTGGCCGCGTCGCTCGCCGCGCGCACGGGACCGATCGACACGGTGCCGTCGCCGGCGCCGAAGAGCGAGCAGCCTTCGTGAGGATGCCGTGAAGATGCGCCGTCCTGTGTCCACATACCGGCTGCAGGTGCGGCCGTCCTTCACGCTCGACGACGCCGCGGCGCTCGTGCCGTACCTGCACGACCTGGGCGTCGACACGGTGTACCTCTCGCCGATCCTGGCGGCGGCTGCCGGATCCGACCACGGCTACGACGTCGTCGATCCTTCGCGGGTCGACCCGGCGCGCGGCGGCGAAGAGGGGCTTGCGCGGTTCGCGGCCGCGGCACGCGCGGAGGGCCTCGGCATCCTGGTCGACATCGTCCCGAACCATCAGGGCGTCGCCGTGCCGGCCGAGAACCCCTGGTGGTGGAATGTCCTGCGCCGGGGTCGTGCGTCGGCGCACGCTGCGGCGTTCGACATCGACTGGACCGCGGGCAGGGTGCGCCTGCCGATCCTCGGCTCGCCGCTCGACGACGTGCTCTCGGCCGGCGAGATCGCGGTCGAGCCGCCGTCGTCGCAGGGAGAGCCGGGCGTCGCCCGCTACTACGACACCGTGCTGCCGCTCGCCGACGG
>CALANM010000102.1 GCA_937926065.1 uncultured Microbacterium sp. | reverse complement strand
CGCTCGTACTGCGCGCGCTTCTTGGAGAGGATGAGGCGGCCTTCCTTGTCCTCCTTCTGGAGAACGAGGGCCTCGACCTCGTCGCCGACCTTGACGACCTCGTTCGGGTCGACGTCGTGCTTGATGGAGAGCTCGCGCGAGGGGATGACGCCCTCGGTCTTGTAACCGACGTCGAGGAGGACCTCGTCGCGGTCGATCTTCACCACGGTGCCTTCGATGAGGTCACCGTCGTTGAAGAACTTCAGGGTCTTCTCGACCGCGGCCATGAAGTCCTCAGCAGATCCGATGTCGTTGATGGCGACCTGCTTGGTGGCCGGGGCGGTCGTTGCGGTAGTCATGTAGTGGGTTGTCCTTGTTGGGTTGGGTGTCGGGCTGCGACCGGACCGACCGCCTCCGAATGAGGACGAGCGGATGTCACCGGCCGAAGCGATGTGGATGGATTGCGGTGTCACGAATGCATGGCGAAATCGCCACGCGAGTGACACTCCAGGGTATCAGAACGCTCGGGGCCCCGACAGTGTTCCCCGGGCGCCCCCGTCCGGTTCGACCCGTCCGTCCACGTACCACCAGCGACCCCGCTGGAACACGAACCGGCTCCGCTCACGGAGCTCGCCCCGTGCACCGTCGGCGGCGTCGCGCCAGCGTGCCCGGAAGGCGACCACGCCCCGCGCGTCACCGGCGCGGCCGTCGATCGTCTCGTCCACCGCGAGGCCCGTCCAGCCGAGCCCCGGATCGAGCTCGATCCGGTCAGGCCGTGTCGACGGATGCCACGACTCGCGCAGATGCACGGCATCCCCCAGCGCGAACGCCGTGTAGCGCGAGCGCATGAGGACCTCAGCGGTCGGCGCCGGCCGGCCCGCGAGCACGGGTCCGCAGCACTGTCCGTACGAACCGCCGCCGCACGGGCACGGCGCCTGCGGTGGGAGCGTTCGGCGTCCACCCGACGCAGACGGGCCGAAAGCGGATGCGGTCACAGCGTCGACTCTACGCGTGCAGTCGGACCTCTTCAGAGGACGGTCCGCGTGTCAGGATGGCTGCGTGACCGACCGCCTCATGCTCCTCGACACCGCGTCGCTGTACTTCCGCGCCTTCTACGGCGTCCCCGACACCGTGACGGCGCCCGACGGCCGCCCCGTCAACGCGGCGCGCGGACTGCTGGACATGATTGCGAAGCTCGTCGCCACCTACGAGCCCACCCATCTCATCGCGTGCTGGGACGACGACTGGCGCCCGCAGTGGCGGGTCGACCTCATCCCCAGCTACAAGACGCATCGGGTGGCGGAGGCCGTCGACTCCGGTCCCGACGTCGAGATCGTGCCCGATCCTCTCGAGGCGCAGGTGCCGATCATCCGGGAAGAGCTCGCCGCTCTCGGCATCCCCGTCGTGGGAGCCGCAGAGCACGAGGCGGACGACGTCATCGGCACGCTGGCCACGCGCTCCCCTCTTCCGGTCGATGTCGTCACGGGCGACCGCGATCTGTTCCAGCTCGTCGACGACGCACGCGGGGTGCGTGTGGTCTACACCGGACGCGGTATGAGCAACCTCGACGTCCTCACGGATGAGTCGGTCGTCGCGAAGTACGCGATCCTCCCCTCGCAGTACGCCGACTTCGCGGTGCTTCGCGGCGATCCGTCCGACGGCCTGCCCGGCGTCGCGGGCATCGGCGAGAAGACGGCCGCGACGCTTCTCGCCGCCCACGGCGACCTCGCGGGAATCATGTCGGCCGCCGAGCATGGCGAGGGTATGAGCGCCGGGATCCGGGCGAAGGTGCTCGCCGCGGCGGACTATCTCGCCGTGGCGCCCACGGTCGTCGGCGTCGTGCGCGACCTCGACATCGACGTCCCGGAGAGCGAGAGCCGGATCAGTGAGCCCGACCCGATCGGCGTCGAGGCAGTGGCGGAGAGATGGGGGCTGAGCACCTCGATGGCGCGAGCCGTCGAGGCGCTGTCGGCTGCCGCCCGGCGCTGAGCCGGCCCCACCGGCCACGGACTCGGAGTCAGGCGCGGCGCGTCCATTCCCGCAGTCGCTCGAGCGGCCAGGTCGTGACGATGCGGTCGACAGGGACGCCCATCCGCTCGGCGCGGGCCGCGCCCTCGTCGAGGAGGCCCAGCTGACCGGGCGCGTGCGCGTCGGAGTCGATCGAGAAGAGACACCCCTCGTCCATCGCTATCGCGATGAGGTCGTCCGGCGGGTCCTCCCGCTCGGGCCGCGAGTTGATCTCGACGGCCACGCCGTGCGCGGCGCATGCGGCGAAGACCGCGTGTGGGTCGAACTCCGAGGGCGGACGCGTGCCGCGCGTGCCGCGGATGAGCCGTCCCGTGACGTGACCGAGAACGTCCACGCGCGGGTTCGAGACCGCCGCCACGAGCCGGCGCGTCATGGGCCCCCTCTCCATTCGGAGCTGGGAGTGCGCGGACGCGACGACGACGTCGAGCTCGTCCAGCAGCGTGTCCTCCTGATCCAGTGCGCCGTCGTCGAGAATGTCGACCTCGATGCCACTGAGCAGCGTGAATCCGTCCCGCGAGAAGCCGGGCACCTGCGCGAGCTGATCACGCAGACGTTCGGGCGACAGGCCTCGCGCGACCCGCAGCCGCGGCGAATGGTCCGTGAGCGCGAGGTACTCGTGTCCGAGGGCACGAGCGGCATCCGCCATCAGATCGATCGACGTCAGCCCGTCCGACCACTCCGAGTGGCTGTGAAGGTCACCGCGCAGAAGCGCGCGCAGCTCCGAGGCCGGCGGGGGCGCTGCCGCACGCAGCTCGGCGAGATAGTCGGGGACGCGTCCTTCCAGAGACTGCTGGATCACGCTGAGCGAGGAGTCACCGATCCCCTTGCGCCGCCGCATCGCGGCCGTATCGGCGAGCTGCTCGGGGGTGAGGCCCTCGATGGCCGCCGCGGCCGCGCGGAACGCACGCGATCTATAGCGTGACGCGCGTTCGCGCTCGAGCAGCGTCGCGATCTCGTTCAGCGCCTCGACCGGATTCATCGCACCTCTCCACGCAGCCGCCGGCGCTCACATCGTGAGCGTGGATCTCCGCACGACGACGGGTGCCATCGCGAGTCGTCGGAGAGCCCATCCGAACAGGATCGACAGCACCCCGATGCCGATCGCGAACGCGGCGACGCCGAACGACACCACGGACGTGAACAGCGAGGCGCGCAGGAACGAGGCGTTCATCATGGTGGCGCGCACGGGGTCGTCCTGATCCAGCTCGGCATAGGTCTTGCCGCCAGACGCTTCGAGTGCATGGTGCTGGATGATGTCGGCCTGAACGTACGCGGTCAGAGGGCCCGCGACGGTCTGCCCCTGGAAGGCGATCGCGTCATCGGGGATCGTGATGTTCTCGGCGCGCAGCTGGGTCGACACCATGACCCACACGACCACGCCGACCACGATCAGCACGATGCCGGCGAGGATGCCGAGCACCCCGACCGCCTTCACAATGCCCACCTTCTTGACGGGCGCTTCCAGAGTGTCCGCAGTCGCGGCAGACGGTTCAGACATGGCGCTTTCCTCTCTCTGGTACGGAACGTGTCCTCACCGTAGACCCGCGCCGCGGGCGGCGGCCACCATGCATCGCCGGGAGAAAGGCGCGCTCGGCGTCAGCGCGACGTCGCTTCGACCCATGCGTCGAGCTTCGCCGATGCAGCGCCGGAGTCGATGGCTTCCGCGGCGCGCTCCTTCGCCGCCGCCAGGCGCTCGACGATGGGCGTCTGCACCTGACCGGCATCCTGATACAGCTCGTAGGCCACGATGCCGGCGGCCGCGTTCAGAAGCACGATGTCGCGCACCGGACCGGTGTCGCCGGAGAACACACGGCGCACGACCTCGGCGTTGTGCGCCGCGTCGCCGCCGAGCAGGTCGTCGATGTCGGCGAGCGGGATGCCGATGTCGCGCGGATCGAGGTCGTGCTCGTGCACGTCGCCGCGCGTGATCTCCCACAGGCGGCTGTGGCCGGTGGTCGTCAGCTCGTCGAGGCCGTCGTCGCCGCGGAACACGAGCGCGGTCGCGCCACGCGTGCGGAACACGCCCGTGATGAGCGGCACGCGGTCGAGCTGCGCGACTCCCACGGCGTTGGCCTCCGCGCGCGCGGGGTTGCAGAGGGGGCCGAGGAAGTTGAAGACGGTCGGCACGCCCAGCTCGGCGCGTGTCGGGCCCGCGTGACGGAAGCCGGGGTGGAAGGCCGAGGCGAACGCGAACGTGATGCCGACCTCGTCGAGCACCTCTGCGACCCGCTCGGGCGACAGCGAGAGGTCGATGCCCAGCGCGTTGAGCACGTCCGACGAGCCCGACGACGAGCTCGCCGCCTTGTTGCCGTGCTTGACGACGGGGACGCCGCTGGCGGCGGCGACGATCGCCGACATCGTCGAGACGTTCACCGTCCCGAAACGGTCGCCGCCGGTGCCGACGATGTCGAGCACTTCGGAGGGCACCGGAAGCGGGAGCGCCGCCTCGAGGATCGCGTCACGGAAGCCGACGATCTCATCGACCGTCTCGCCCTTGGCGCGCAGGCCGATCAGAAAGCCCGCGAGCTGCGACGGCGTGGCCTCGCCTCGCATGACCTGCCGCATCGCCCACGTCGACTCCGACACGCTGAGGTCACGCCCAGCGAGCACATTCGTCAGAATCTCGGGCCACGAGGTCAGTTCCGCCATGTTCACCGATCCTATCGGCGTTCTCTCGGCATCTTCACGGCCGCTCCGAACCCCGCTCTCACCCCGCCGAAAGTCGAACGCACCTTCAGTGATGCGGAAACAGGTCGCCGAATCAGCCATAATGAGAACGTGACGACCACTCCTGCGACCTATCCCCAAGCCTTGCGCTCCGTCAAGCGGCCGGATCCGGTGGCTGTCGGCACCATCGTGTGGCTCGGCAGCGAGGTCATGTTCTTCGCAGGCCTCTTCGCGATCTACTTCACGCTCCGCAACTCGTCTCCCGAGCTGTGGGCGGATCGCACCGAGCTGCTGAACATCCCCTTCGCCGCCGTCAACACGCTGATCCTCGTCCTGTCGTCCTTCACGGCACAGGCCGGCGTGTTCGCCGCCGAGCGCTTCCAGCCGTACCGCAAGGGCAGCCTGTGGCAGTTCCGGCAGTGGGGCATGGTCGAGTGGTTCTTCCTCACCTTCGTCATGGGCGCGATCTTCGTGTCGGGTCAGGTCTGGGAGTACGCGACGCTCGTCGCCGAAGGCATGCCGATCAGCGCCGACTCGTACGCGTCGGCGTTCTACATCACGACGGGCTTCCACGCCCTCCACGTGACCGGCGGCCTCATCGCCTTCCTCCTCGTGATCGGCCGCGCCTACGCCGTCAAGAACTTCGGACGCAAGGAGATGACCACCTCCATCGTCGTGTCGTACTACTGGCACTTCGTCGACGTGGTGTGGATCGTCCTGTTCGTCGTCATCTACTTCGTCAAGTAAGAGAGCGGAGCTGAGTACCTCCATGGCATCGAAGACCCCGCGCCGTCACACCGGACGCCGCAGCAAGTGGGCGGCCGCCGCCCTCATCGGCGTCGGACTCCTCGTGAGCGGCGGTGTCTACGCCGGTGCGTCCGCCGCGATGGCCGCGACCGAGCCCGCCGCGGCATCCACCACCCTGACGGTGGAAGACGGCAAGAAGCTGTTCCAGGCCAACTGCGCCACCTGCCACGGCCTGAACATGGAAGGCACGCCCGACGGCCCGTCGCTGTACGGCGTCGGAGAGCTCGCGGTCGAGTTCCAGATGTCGACCGGCCGGATGCCGCTGCAGATGCAGGGACCGCAGGCCCCGCAGAAGCCCGTCCAGTTCACGCAGGAGCAGATCGAGGCAGTGGCCGCCTGGGTGCAGTCCACCTCCCCCGGTCCCAGCTACCCCTCTGAGGAGGTGCTCGACGGAGACGGCGACGTCGCCGAGGGCGCGGAGCTGTTCCGTATCAACTGCGCGATGTGCCACAACGTCGCCGCCGCCGGCGGTGCGCTGACCGAGGGCAAGTACGCCCCCTCGCTGCAGCACACGAGCCCGCTGCACATCTACGCGGCGATGGTCACCGGCCCGCAGAACATGCCTGTCTTCAACGACATGACCCTCACCACCGAGGAGAAGCGGAACATCATCTCCGCCCTCATGTGGATGCAGGAGAACGAGTCTCCCGGCGGATTCACGCTCGGCTCGCTCGGACCTGTCTCTGAGGGCCTCTTCGTCTGGATCTTCGGCATCGGCGCCCTCATCGCGCTGACCGTGTGGATCACGGCGAAGTCGAACTGATCGAACTACGACTGACGGAACGTTAGAGGAGCACCATGGCACACGAGGAAGACGCGCTCGAGCACGAGAGGGCTTCATGGAAGCCTTCCCCCGGGCTCGCTGTCGCGGTTCCCGACCCCGTGCAGAACCCGGGTCTGCCGCCGCATCGTGAGCGCGTGACCGACAAGGACCCGGCTGCCATGAAGCGCGCCGTGCGGACGGTCTACACGCTGTTCTACCTGTCGCTGGCCGGCAGCATCTGGGCGATCGCGGCGTACATGCTCTTCCCGATCGAGAGCCAGCGGCTGGTCGACATCCGCAGCAACAACCTCTTCATCGGTCTCGGCATCGCACTGGCTCTCTTCGCGCTCGGCGTGGGCGCCATCCACTGGTCCAAGGCGATCATGTCGGACAAGGAGTTCATCGAGCCGCGTCACGCCACGCGCGGTCGCGACACGACGCGCGAGGCCGCCGTCCAGGCGTTCCGCGACGCGAACGAGGAGTCCGGCTTCGGACGCCGCGCCGTCATCCGCAACTCGCTGATCGCCGCCGTCGTCGCCTCGATCGCCCCCGGCATCGTGCTCTTCCGCGGCCTCGCTCCGCACAGCACCGAGGAAAACCCCATGGCGGGCGACCCGGTCGCGCTCCTGAACCACACCATGTGGAAGAAGGGCATGCGCCTCGCGCACGACCCGAGCGGCGAGCCGATCCGCGCCGCCGACCTGACCCTCGGCTCGGCCGTGCACGTCATCCCCGAAGACCTCGCCAAGCTGAGCCACCACGAGGGCTACCTCGAGGAGAAGGCCAAGGCGATCGTGCTCCTCATGCGTCTGCTCCCCGAGCAGCTGCCTGCCGAGCACAACAAGCTCGAGTGGTCGTACGACGGAATCGTCGCCTACTCGAAGGTGTGCACGCACGTCGGCTGCCCCGTGGCGCTGTACGAGCAGCAGACCCACCACCTCC
>CALANM010000101.1 GCA_937926065.1 uncultured Microbacterium sp. | reverse complement strand
GAGGTCTTCGCCTACCTCAGGCGTTCACAACGTGTCAGGGAAGAACAGCTAGCCGTAGAAGAGCTTCTCGAAGGCACGCCGCGCACGCCGGGCAGTGCGGAGCCACTGCTCTTCGATGAGGGTCGCCGACCGCGGCGGGAGCTCGAGGAGTCGGCCGATGCCGTCGAGCTTCGCGCGGTCGGTCGGCAGCACGTCGCTGGTCTGTCCCGACAGAAGCGTGTTAGCTGACCGCAGCCGGCTGGCGAGCCTCCAGGCCTCGGCGAGCCGGTCCGCCGCGGCCTCCGGCACGAGGCCTGCTTCGCGTGCCGCCCGGAGCGCGCTCACGGTGGAGGTCGTTCGCAGCTCCGGCACGGCGTGCGCATGTTCGAGCTGGATGAGCTGCACCAGCCATTCGACGTCGCTCAGCCCGCCCGGACCGAGCTTGAGATGCCGTGTGCGATCGATGCCCTGTGGCAGCCGCTCGTTCTCCACGCGTGCTTTGATGCGCTTGATCTCGCGCAGGGCCGGCAGGTCGACGTTCGCCGGGTAGCGCACGTCGTCAGCGAGTGCAGTGAACTTCGCGATCAGCTTCACACTGCCCGCGATGCCGCGCGCTCGCAGGAGCGCCTGAGCCTCCCACGTGAGCGACCACCGTCGGTAGTACTCCGCATATGCGTCGAATGAGCGCGCCAGCGGCCCGTTGCGTCCTTCCGGGCGCAGGTCGGCATCGAGTTCGAACGGCACGCGGTGGTCTTCCGAATAGGTACGCAGCCCGGTGGCGAGGGCGATCGCCAGCGAGTGCGCCCGCTGCGGATCGACGCCGTTCGGGTCGTAGACGTACATCACGTCGGCATCCGAGCCGAACCCGAGCTCCGCTCCCCCGAACCGGCCCATCGCGATGACCGCGAAGTCGAGAGCTTCGTCTTCAGGCGGAACGATCTCGCGGCGCACGGCGCGCAGCGTCGCCTGGATCGTCACCTCGCTGATGGTCGTCAGGGCCTCGGCCAGCTCCTCGATGGTCACGGTGCCGAGCACGGCAGCCAGGGCGAGCCGCAGCAGCTCGCGTCGGCGGAGGGCGCGGACAGCGCTCATGGCGGTGTCGATCGAGGCATGGCGCGTCTGGATCGCGCGGGCCTCCTCTTCGAGGGAGACGCCGCTTCGCGGCTGGAGCTGCTCGTCGGAGTCGAGCCAGGCGACCGACTCCGGGATCCACTCCATGAGCTCGCCGACATACCGAGACCCGGACAGGGCGTGTGTGAGCCGTTCGGCTGCTCCCGACGAATCGCGCAGCATCCGCAGGAACCACGGAGTGTCGCCCAGCCGTTCGCTGATGCGGCGGAATGCGAGCAGGCCATAGTCAGGGTCCACGCCGTCGGCGAACCAGCGGATCATGACGGGCATGAGGTGACGCTGGATCGTCGCCTTGCGGCTCAGGCCGCTCGTGAGCGCGCCGATGTGGCGGAGCGCACCCGCGGGATCGCGGAAGCCGATCGCCGCGAGACGGTCGTGCGCCTGCTTCGCCGACAGCGCCTGCTCGTCGGCCGGCAGCGCCGCCACGGCAGAGAGCAGCGGCCGGTAGAACAGGCGGACGTGGATGTCGCGGACCTCGCGTTTGACCGACTCCCACAGGTCCCACACGGCAGGACCTGTCTCTGCGAGCCCGGAGGCGCGGGCGAGCACGCGCAGGCCATCGGGAGTCGAGGGCATGAGATGCGTGCGACGCAGCCCGGCCAGTTGCAGACGGTGCTCGAGGACACGCAGCGTGCGGTAGTGCTGCGAGAAGGCCGCGGCGTCGGCGCGACCGATGTAGCCCTCGGCGACGAGCGCGTCGAGCGCCGGGAGAGTGCCGCGCTGGCGGATGTTCTCGTCGGTGAGCCCGTGCACCAGCTGCAGCAGCTGAACCGTGAACTCGATGTCCCGGATCCCGCCCGGGCCCAGTTTGAGCTGATATGGCACATCGGATGCCGGGATGTGCTCAGTCACCCGCTCCCTCATCCGCTGCACGCTGTCGACGAAGTTCTCCCGCGCCGCGCTCGTCCAGATCTTCGGCTGCACGGCCGCCACGTACGCCTCGCCGAGTGGCAGGTGGCCGGCGATGGGCCGTGCCTTCAGCAGTGCCTGGAACTCCCAGCTCTTCGCCCATCGGTCGTAATACGACAGGTGCGACTCGAGGGTGCGGACAAGGGCGCCCTGCTTGCCCTCGGGGCGCAGGTTGGCGTCGACCTCCCACAGAGGCGGCTCGATCTCGATCCCCGAGATGCCGCGCATCGTCTGCACCGCCAGACGCGTCGCGATGTCGACGACGCGGCTCTCGCCCCACTCGGACATCGCATCGCCGTCGGCTCCCGCCACGAAGATGACGTCGACATCGCTCACATAGTTGAGCTCACGGGCGCCGATCTTTCCCATCCCGATGATGGCGAGCTGCGTGGCGGCCACTTGGCCGCGCGGGAACAGCCCCGCTCCGACCCCGCCGCTCGACACCCGCGTGCGCGCCACACACAGCGATGCTTCGAGCGCGGCCCCCGCCGCGTCGGCAAGCGCGGCGGCGACCCGGGCAAGCACGGTCGTGGCATCCGGGGCGGCGAGGTCGTATGCCGCGATGCGAGCGAGCATTCGCCGATACCGCACCCGCAGGGCGACCCAGGCTGACTCGTCGCCGGTCGCTGCGAATCCTTCGCTGTCGGCGGCGACGGAATCGAGCAGCTCGGCACGAAGCTCCTCCGCTGTCGGAAGCGAATGGCCGGCGCCGATCAGGTGTTCCAGCTCTTCCGGATGCCGCAGGTAGAAGTCGGCGAATCCCGCTGACGCCCCCAGCACCGACCAGACCGTCACAGGCGACTGCCGCAGCGCGGCGCCGACGGCATCCGCCGACCTCCGCGCGATGCGCGCCATACCCGCGAGGGCAGAATCGGGATCGGCGGCGCGGGCGGCATCCCGTGTCAGGTCGTCTCGCGCCAGCCCGACGAGGCCAGCGACCTCATCCAGGAGGCGGTCGG
>CALANM010000100.1 GCA_937926065.1 uncultured Microbacterium sp. | reverse complement strand
GGCGAGATGTCGACGATCGACTCGGCGACGGTGCGCACCGTCACCTGCTCGGGCGCGTTGCCGGTGATGCGCCGGAAGCACCAGCGCAGATAGTGGCCGTAGAGCAGGCGCGAGGGACTCGAGTCGTCGCGCGTCTGCGCCGCCTCCGCCGCGACGTCGGCCGGGAGGTCGGCCGCAGACGGGTCGGCCGCCACGAGGGCGCACCACTGCGCGAGGTTCGGCCCGGGAGTGATGGGGCCGTCGATCCGCACCGTGTCGTCGGTGAAGACCGTCGACTGCGCGGCGACCGTGTTCATGATGAGGGTCTGCGGCTGGCCGTCGCGCCAGATGCGGCCCGAGCCCGGGGGATGCGGGTCGAACACCGTGATCCGCAGGGGCGACCCGTCGAGCAGCTCCGGAGCGCTTGCGATCAGGCGCTCGACGAGGGCGGTGCCCCGCACGCTCGCGCCGACGACGGCGATCTCGACGGTGCCCGTCATGTCGCCGGCCTCCTCGTGCGCGTGGGTGGTGGGGGTAGGCGGAGCCGCCCGAAATGCTGTGCTTCCAGTCTCCCAGGTGCCCGGAGCAGGGACGCGCCCGCGTTTCCGATTGTTTCGCGGGAATGGATCGGGTCGCAGACGACTTGGTTACATCGGAGACGACCGGCATCGTCGCGACCTCTGACGGCGACCCGAACTCCGGTCCACACAGCACCCCGCAACCCGCGCTCGGAAGAGCCCGGGTGCGTTCCGATGGGAGACCACCGCACATGACATCACGCCGCATCCTCGCCCTCGCGGGCGCCGTCGCCCTCTCTCTCGGTCTCGCCGCGTGCGCCGCGGGCGGATCGGACGCATCGGAGGGGTCCTCCAGCGACCCGATCCGCGTCGCCGCCCCGCTGCCGGAGACGGGCGACAACGCCCAGTACGGCGAGTACTTCAAGCAGGGCTACGAGCTGCGCCTCAAGGAGATCAACGAGGCAGGCGGCATCGACGGCCGTCCGCTCGAACTCGTCTACGAGGACTCGCAGTCCGACCCGGCCCAGTCGGCGTCGCTCGCGCAGAAGTTCATCGACGACTCGAGCATCGTCGCCGCGTTCGCCGACTTCGGCACGCCGGCGGCCGCCGCCGCGAGCCCGCTGTACCAGCAGTCGGGTCTCGTGCAGTTCCTCTTCACGCAGTCCGGCTCCGACGTGACCGAGCCCGGCGACTACATCTTCGCCACGTGGGTCTCGCAGCAGTACGAAGCGCCGCGCCTGGCCGAGTTCGCACGCGAGAAGGGTGAGAAGGCGGCCGTCTTCTTCCACGACACGGACTGGGGCCTCGGCACGAAGGGCCACTTCGACACCGGTGCCGAGGGCGCCGGTCTCGAGCAGGTCTACGAGACGGCGTACGACCCGAGCGGCAAGGACTTCCGCCCGCTGCTGCTGGCGGCCAAGAACGCGTCGCCCGACGTCATCGTCATCATCGGCTATGCCGCCGACGGTGCGCTCATCACGGCGCAGGCACGCGAGCTGGGCATCGAGCAGCCGATCGTCGGCATCAGCTCGATCTACAACCAGCAGTTCATCGAGCTGGCCGGCGAAGCGTCGGAGGGCGTCGAGACCCTCAGCTACTTCACGCCGCAGAACCCCGACGAGAAGGTCCAGGACTTCATCGCGACCTTCGCCGACGAGTACGACGTCGAGGTCCCGAGCGACTTCGCGATCCGCGCCTACGACGCCCTGAGCATCGTCGCCGCCGCGATCGAGGACGCCGCCGAAGCCGGCGACGTCACCCGTCAGGCCGTGCGCGACGCCCTCGATGAGGGTACGTTCGACACGATCCTCTACGGTCAGATCGCGTTCAACGACGACCGTCGGGTGGCGGATGCCGAGCAGTACCCGCTCGTCGTGCGCGACGGCTCGTTCCAGCTGCGCGACTGAGCTCCGCTGATCGACTGACGTCTCTTCGCCTCCGTCGGGTGGCCCTCTGAACCGAGGGCCGCCCGACGGGCGTCCACCCCCTGGAGTTCCATGGACACCCTTCTCGCCGGCGTCGTCAGCGGCAGCACGTATGCGCTGCTGGCTGTCGGCGTCTCCCTCGTGTTCGGCGTCTCGAACATCGTCAACTTCGCCCACGGCGCCGTGTTCGCCGTCGGCGGCATGCTGGGGTGGTTCCTCGCGAGCCAGCTGGCATGGCCGCTGTGGGCGGTGCTCCTGGCCGTCGTCGCGGTCACGAGCGCGCTCGGCTTCGTCATCTACGGTGTGGCGGTGCGGCCGCTGCGCTCGGCTCCCGGCATCGCGGTGCTGCTGGCGACATTCGCGGTGGGCATCATCCTCGACAACACGTCGCTGCGGCTGTTCGGCGCCGAGACCAAGCGCTTCCCGACCCTCCTCGAGCGCAGCAACCTCGAGCTGTGGGGCTTCCGGTTCGGCACCATCGCCCTCGTGATCATCGGGGTGAGCGTCGCATGCGTCGTGGTGCTCGCGCTCGTGCTCGCCAAGACGCGCATCGGGCGCGCGATCCGCGCGACGGCGCAGGATCCGGAGGCGGCGGCGCAGATGGGCGTCCCGATCGGGCGCGTGCAGGCGCTGTCGTTCGTCGTGGCATCCGGGCTGGGCGGCCTCGCCGGCGTGCTGGTGGGCATGTACTACTCCAACGTCGAGCCCACCATGGGCTTCACCGCCGGCGTCACCGCGTTCGCAGCCGCCACGATCGGCGGTCTCGGCTCACTTCCCGGCGCCATCGTCGGCGGACTCGTGCTCGGTGTCGCGGAGGCGTTCGGCGTCGCGGCATGGGGCGACTCGGTGCGCAACCTCATCACCTTCGGCGCCCTCATCCTCGTCCTGTGGATCCGTCCCGGCGGCGTGCTGGGACGCGTCCCGACGATCGCCTCCGAGCCGATGACGGGCACCTTCTTCGGGGCCGGCCGTCCGCTGCGCATCCACCCGTGGGTCGCCGTCGCGCTCCTCGCCGCGGGCCTGCTGCTGCCACTCGTCGCGAGCGACTATGTGCTGCGCGCAGGGGCGCTCGTCTGGATCTACGCGCTGTTCGCCCTCTCCGTGACGCTCGCGGGCGGCTTCGCGGGGCAGATCGTCCTCGGACAGGCGGGCGCGCTCGCCGTCGGCGCCTACACGTCGGCGATCCTCGTGACGCGCTTCGCGTGGGACTTCTGGGCGAGTGCCGTGGCGGCCGCGCTGCTCGCCGCGATCGTCAACGTCGTGCTCACCGCCCCCACATGGCGTCTGCGCGGCCACTACGTGTCGATGGCGACCCTCGCGACCGGCGGGTTCATCGCCGCGATCGCCCTCAACCTGCACGATGTGACCAACGGCGCCCGCGGCATCTACGCCATCCCGCGGCCGACGTTCTTCGGGCTCCCCGTCACGAGCGCGTGGGGCATGTATCTCGTGACGTTCGCCGTGCTCGTCCTCGCCCTCGTGGTCGTCTCCCGCCTCGGCTCGTCGCACCTCGGACGCACGTGGGCCGCCGTCCGCGAAGACGAGGTCGCCGCGGCGGCCAGCGGCATCCACCCCGCCGCCTACAAGTCGCTCGCCTTCGGCCTGGGCGCGGCGGTCGCGGGCGTCGCAGGCGCCCTGTACTCGGCGCAGGTCACCTACATCGAGCCGGCGCAGTTCGGCATCTCGCTGTCGGTCCTGGCCGTCACCATCGCGATCCTCGGCGGCCTGCGCGCGCCGCTGGGCGTCATCGTCGGCGCCATCGTGCTCGTGGGAGTGCCTGAGCTGTTCCGCGCGCTCGCTGACTGGCGGCTGCTCTTCTACGGCGTGCTGCTGCTCCTGCTGATCCTGCTGCGGCCGCAGGGGCTCTGGGCCCACTCCGACGCCGTCGCCCGGCTGTGGCGAAGGCTCCGTCGCCGAGAGGAGGTGGACGCGTGAGTGCTCAGCCCCTCCTCTCCGCCTCTGGCCTGACCAAGCGATTCGGCGGCCTCACGGTCGTCGACGGCGTCTCGCTCGACATCGCCCCCGGCGAGGTCGTGTCGATCATCGGCCCCAACGGCAGCGGCAAGACCACGACCCTCAACCTCATCTCCGGCGCGCTCGCCGCCGACAGCGGCACCGTCGAGCTCGACGGTCAGCGCATCTCGGGCCGCAGGCCGTATCAGATCGCGGGGCTCGGCCTCACCCGGACGTTCCAGAACGGCCGCGTGATCGGCAACCTGACCGTGCGCGACAACGTGCTCGTCGGCCTCGAGGCCGTTCGCACCGGCGCTCGTCCGCTGGCCGCGCTCCGTGGCATCCCCGGCGTGCGCTGGCTCCCCCTGCTCGCGGAGGCCGTGTCGGCGATCGTGCCGAGCCGCCGCCGCCGGGCGCAGGATGCCGAAGACCAGCAGCACGTCGCCGACGAGCTCGAGCGCTTCGGCACTCGCCTCGCGCCGCGCATCGACCAGTTCGCGTTCTCGCTGTCGTACGCCAACCGCCGGCGCACCGAGATCGCGCGCGCGCTCATCTCGCAGCCCCGGCTGCTCGTCCTCGACGAGCCGACGGCGGGCATGAACACGACCGAGACCGGCGAGGTGCTGCAGCAGCTTCTCGACCTCAAGAAGCTGGGACAGACGATGCTGCTCGTCGAGCACAAGCTCGACCTCGTCATGACCGTGTCGGACCGGGTGCTCGTGCTCGACAACGGCACCCTCATCGCACAGGGCACGCCCGACGAGGTGCGACGGGATCCCCGCGTCATCGAGGCGTACCTGGGCAAGGCCTTCGCGGAGGGAGCCGAATGAGCGCGCTGCTGGAGTTCCACGACGTGAGCGTGTCGTACGGGTCGAGCCCGGCGCTCGTCGACGTGTCGCTGCGGGTCGAGGAGGGGCACGTCGTGTCGCTGCTCGGGGGCAACGCGTCAGGCAAGTCCACGACGATGAAGACGGCCCTCGGCCTTGTGCGCCCCGTCTCGGGCACCGTCCTCTACGACGGTCAGGACATCACCCGCTGGTCGACGCCCCGGCGCGTGCGCGCGGGTCTCGCGTCGGTCCCCGAAGCCCGCCGCGTGTTTCCCGAGATGACCGTCGAGGACAACCTCCTCATGGGCGCCTACACGCGCCGCGACCGCGGCATCCGTCGCAGCCTTTCCGACGTGTACGGGCTGTTTCCGCGCTTGGCGGAGCGCCGGCGGCAGCGGGCGGGAACGATGTCGGGCGGCGAGCAGCAGATGCTCGCGTTCGGCCGCGCGATCATGAGCGGCCCCCGCCTCATCTGCATGGACGAGCCGACCATGGGCCTCGCGCCGATCATCGTCGAGCAGGTGCTCGACCACATCGCCGCCATCAATCGCGAGCTGGGCGTCAGCGTGCTGCTCGTCGAGCAGAACGCCGAGCTCGCGCTGCAGGTCGCCGCCCGCGGCTACGTGCTGCGCACCGGCCGTCTGGCCGTCGAGGGCACCGCGCAGGAGCTGCTCGCCCACCCCGGCGTGCGCGAGGCTTACCTGGGACAGGCGGTCGACAGCGACCGCATCGACCCCCTCGCGGCCGCCGACCGCCTCGACACGCTGCGCGCCGATCGCACGGGCGCCGGGGTGGCGGAGAACGACGGCCAGGCCGCCGACGACAACGGAAAGGAACAGGCATGACGGATGTGATCGCCGAGATCGCGGAGACGTCGTCCGACGCGCCCCGCGACCACCGCCCCGCTGTGCGGGACGCCGCACAGGCCGCGTTCGAGGCCCTCTTCGACGTGAAGGCCGACGACCCGGCGCCGGCCGTCGACGCGGCGCTGCGTCACCTGCTCGCCGCCCGCGCGTCGTGGCTCGAGGGCGACCGCTCCGCCGCCGACTGGTACCTGCGGCGCCTGGCGACCGTTCCGCATGCAGATGCGCACCCCGCCGCGGAGGACCTCATCGTCAACGGCCCCGACGGCGCCGCCGGGACCGCGGCCTCCCGTCGCGTGCGCGCAGCCCTCCGCTACGTCGACCTCCTCGTCGGACGACCCGCAGCGGCCACGGCGGACGACCTCAACGCCCTCATCGTCGCGGGCTGGGTGCCCGCCGACATCGTCGTGATCGGCCAGATCGTCGGCTTCATCAGCTACCAGGTGCGCGTCGCGCACGCGCTCCGCGTGCAGGACGAGCTTTTCGGGGAGGACGCATGACCCGCTTCACGATGGAAGAGCGCGCCTGGCACGCGTGGATCGAGCCGGTCGGCCCCGAGACGGGCACGCCCGAGCAGATCGCCGCCTACGAGTCGAGCGTGTGGCCCGACTCGCCCTACTTCCGGCTGCTGGCGTGGCATCCGGACGCCCTCGAGACGCGCACGGCCCTCGACCGCGCCGTGTTCCTCGGCCGCCCCGGCATTGGGCGCGGGGAGCGCGAGCTGGCAGCGACCGTCGCCTCCCGCCTCAACGGCTGCGAGCTGTGCACGAGCGTGCACTCACGCTTCACCGCGACGTTCACCAAGCGGCCCGAAGACGTGCAGCGGCTTCTCGAAGAGGGCGTCGACATCGACACCGACGAGCGCTGGCGAGCCATCATCGACGCGGCCGCCGCACTCACGGCATCCCCGCCCCGCTTCGCCGCACACCACGTCGAGGCGCTGCTGGCGGCTGGGCTCAGCCGTTCCGACGTGCAGGACGTCGTCGAGGCGACCGCTTTCTTCGCGTGGGCCAACCGCCTGATGCTGTCGTTCGGCGAGCCCTCCGCACCCGGCGACGAAGACGCCGAGGCGCTCGCCAACCAGCGCGCCGCAGACGAGGCCGCCCGCTCGCAGGCCTGAGCGGCCGGCGGCATCCGCGCCCGCGGCCCGCGTCAGGTGACGAGCCCGCGGCGCTCGAACCGCTCTTCTCGCCACAGCTCCTCGTCGAGCACGCGCGCGAGCGCCGTCACGCTGTCCCAGACGTCGGCGAAGCCCGTGTAGAGCGGGGCGAAGCCGAACCGCAGCACACCCGGCTCCCGGTAGTCGCCGATGACGCCGAGCGAGATGAGCGCGTTCATGACGGCGAATCCCGCAGGGTGCCGATAGCTGATCTGGCTGCCGCGACGCTCGTCCCGGGGCGTCAGCAGCTCGAGCGGGTGGCCCGCCAGCCGCTCTTCGACGAGGCGCACGAACAGCGACGTGAGCGCGAGCGACTTGCGTCGAGTCTCATGCGGGTCGGCCTCGAGGGCGAGGTCGATCCCGACCTCGACAGCCGCCAGTGCCACGATCGGCTGGGTGCCGACGAGAAAGCCGCGGATGCCGGGGGCGCGCTCGAAGGACGGCGACATCTCGAAGGGGCGTGCGTGGCCCCACCACCCCGACAGAGGCGACCGGGCGCGCTCCAGGTGGCGCTCCGCGACCCACACGAACGCCGGGGCGCCCGGCCCGCCGTTGAGGTACTTGTACGTGCAGCCGACGGCGAAGTCGGCGCCGTCGCGATCGAGGTGCACGGGAAGCGAACCCGCTGAGTGGCACAGGTCCCATACCGCGAGGGCGCCCGCCGCGTGGATGCGCGCAGTCGTCTCGGCCATGTCCCACAGGGCGCCCGTGCGGTAGTCGACCTGCGTGAGGAGCACGACCGCGACGTCGGCTCCGAGCGCGGCATCCAGCTCGGACGGGTCGTCGATCAGTCGCAGCTCGTACCTGCCTCCGAGCAGGTCGATCAGCCCCTCGGCGATGTACAGGTCGGTGGGGAAGTTGCCACGCTCCGACACGACCACTCGCCGCTCCGGCGCGTCGTCCTGCTGCAGGCGCAGCGCGGCCCCGAGCGCCTTGAACAGGTTGACCGATGTCGTGTCCGTCACGACGCAGCCGCCGCGCTCGCCGCCCAGGAGACGCGCGAGCCTTCCGCCGATGCGCACCGGGAGCTCGAACCAGTCGTTCGTGTTCCAGCTCGCGATGAGCTCGTCAGCCCATTCGCGGCGCACGACGTCGTCGATGCGGTCGGCCGTGGCGCGGGGCATCGCGCCGAGGGAGTTGCCGTCGAGATAGATGCGGCCCTCCGGCAGCGCGAACCGGTCGCGGAACGGCGCGAGCGGGTCGACGGCGTCGGCGGCGACGCAGTCCTGGCGGGTGAGGGGGGAGGCGGGGAGGGTCACGGGAGTTCCTTCGTCGGCGGTGTCGGGTCCACCGCGTCCAGTGTCGCGGAGAGCATGTGCTCTCGGCGAGCCCGCGAGCGCGGCGGGTAGGCTGGGAGGGTGAGCATGGACATCGAGCTCGGCCGCGCCAAGCGCGCCCGACGCGCCTACGCGTTCGACGACATCGCCGTTGTGCCCTCCCGTCGCACGCGCAACCCCGAAGACGTCTCGACCTCATGGTCGATCGACGCCTTCGGATTCGAGATCCCGGTGCTGGGTGCGCCGATGGACTCGGTCATGAGCCCGCAGACCGCGATCATGCTGGGCAGGCTCGGCGGTCTCGGGGTGCTCGACCTCGAAGGCCTGTGGACCCGCTACGACGACCCCGAGCCGCTGCTGGCCGAGATCGCGTCGCTCCCGGCCGATATCGCGACCCGCCGCATGCAGGAGCTGTACTCGGCGCCCATCAAGCCCGAGCTCATCCGCGACCGCCTCGCCGAGATCCGCGAAGGCGGCGTCACGGTCGCCGGCGCGCTCACGCCGCAGCGCACGCAGGAGCTCTACGAGACCGTCGTCGCGGCCGGCGTAGACCTCTTCGTCATCCGCGGCACCACCGTCTCCGCCGAGCACGTGTCGAGCGACGCGGAGCCGCTGAACCTCAAGAAGTTCATCTACGACCTCGACGTGCCCGTCATCGTCGGCGGCGCCTCGACCTACACCGCCGCCCTGCACCTCATGCGCACGGGCGCCGCGGGCGTGCTCGTCGGCTTCGGCGGCGGCGCCGCCTCCACCACCCGCGCCAC
>CALANM010000099.1 GCA_937926065.1 uncultured Microbacterium sp. | reverse complement strand
GCGCATGGCCGACAGCTCGCTGCGCAGCTGCGCCGTGCGCAGCAGCTGCTGGGCGGCGATGCTGCGTGCGCGCTCGACGAGGTGCGCGGGGAGGGGACCCAGGCCGGGGTCGGGCGTCCATGCGGTGGGCGTCGGCGATTCGAGGTCGCGCTCGAAGAGATCCAGCTGCGCGGCCCAGGCCTCCGCCGTCACGCGCTGACCGCCATCGCCTCTGCGGCCTGGTGCCAGGCGTCGCGCAGCGGAGCGATGATGTCGCGGCACTCGCGCGTGCGCTCAGGGTCGCGTCCGATGTTCGCGCCGATCAGCGTGCGGGTGAGGTAGCCGTAGAGGGCGCGCAGCTGGCCGCTGCCCTCCCACTCCGACGTGAGCGAGCCGTTGAGCTCGGCGATGATCCGCTGCGCGTGCTGGAGCTCCTCATTCGCCGTCTGCCAGTCGCCGGCCCGCTGCGCCGCCTCACCGCGCTCCACGTCCAGCACCAGCCGGTCGTAGAGCATCGTGAGCAGGCGCTGAGGGCTCGCCGAGAGGATCGCCTCCTCGCGGTAGCGCTGCTGGGCGCGCAGCGCGGCGTTCACGAGCTGCTCCTCGACGAAGCCAGGCTGTCGAGCTGCGAGGTGAGGTACGACTGCTGCGACTGCAGGCGCGAGAGCATCGTCTCCATCGCGGCGTACGTGCGTTCGAGGGTCGCCCGCCGCTTCTCCAGCCGCACATCCCACTGCTCGAGCTGGTCGGCGAGGCGGCGCACCTCGTCCTGCTGGCCCGTGATGCGGCTCGTGAGGAGTCCGTCGTACTTGTCGGAGTACTGGTCTGTGACGTCGGCCACGCGCGTCGTGATGCCGGAGAAGACCGCCTCGACCGCCGCGGGGTCTCTCGCGAGCGCGGCGGTGAACGCCGCTTCGTCGAACGTGAGGTTTCCCGACTTGTCGAACGAGATGCCGATCGTCGAGGGCGACACCCCGTCGACCGGGTACTGCACCGCGTTCGCGAGCGCGGTGCGCAGGGCGCGGACGGTGCTGTCTCCTGTGAACACGCCGAGGGTCGTCGATCCGCCTGCGCTCGTGGCCGGGGTCGCCGTGGACCCCTTCGCGATGCCCGAGAGGACCGCGGTGATCTGCTTCACGAAGTCGGCGACCGCTGTCGTGCTGGCGGCGGTGTCCGACGCGACGGTGACGGTGACCGGATCGGCGCTCGCCTTCGTCACCGTGACGTCGACGCCCGGAAAGAGGTCCGCGAACGTGTTCGACGAGGACGTGACGGTCTGCTCGGCGGCCGTGCCCGCCCACAGCCGCACCTGTGCGTCGGCGCCCTGCGTCACGACGGCGGCGCCCGGCTGGGCCGACAGATCGGTCGCGAGTCCGCCGGCCACGGCATCCGCATCGCCGAGGAACACGCGGAACGCGCCGTCGGCTCCGCTCTCGGTGGCGGTGATCTGCAGGCGGAAGAGCGGGTTGTCGTCGACGTCCCTGCCCGCGGCGACGGCGGTGGCCGAGACGCCGGCTCCCGCGGCGGTGAGCGCCTGGGCGACGTCGGCGGGTGAGGAGGACTCGGGACGGACCTCGATGCGCTCGCCTGCGGCGTTCTCGATCGTCAGCACGAGCGGGTCGTCGGCGAACGCGCTCACCGCGGCGGTCACGATGCCGTGCGTCGTCGCGACGCTGTCGACGACGATCTGGGTCGACAGCGCCGCCGTTCCCGTGCGCGCTGTCGCCGTGACGGCATCGCTCGATGCGGTCGCCGTCATGAGCGAGGTCGGCGCGGAGGTCCTGAGCGACGAGGCCTTCGTGAACAGCTCCTGCAGCGCCGTGTTGAGCGACTGCAGCTGCGTGATCACGTACTTGCGGTCGTCGGACTTCGCGCTCAGCAGGGTGCGAGGGATCGACTCGACGTCCATGAGCGCTTTGATGATCGCCGAGGTGTCGAGATTCGACGCCAGCCCGTCCATCGCGATGCCCACTGCCGTGTCCCCTCGTTCACTGCCGGCCGGAGACGGTCTCCGACGAGAGTGCCTATCGGCAGGCGGCGGCCGCGCGTTAGGCGCGACGTCGAACGGATGCCGTCAGCATCCGCCCGACGCGGCGCGCACCGGGGCAGGCTGGCGTCGCGCGGCGGAGGAGCGGCGCAGCGGGTCGAGGGCGTCGATGCGGGCGAAGTAGGCGTCGCGGGCGTCGCTCGAGACGCGGGAGGTCGGAACCATCTCGTCGCCGATCGCGTACCGCTGGAGCGCGTCGTGGAGCAGGCGCACAGCCTCGGCGCGCTGCTGCGAGACAGCCGAGTGCGAGACGCCCAGCTCCTCGGCGATCTCCTTGACGGGTCGTTCCTCGACGTAGACGGCCTGGACGATGTGGCGCATGCGCTCCGGCAGCGCCTCGACGGCGTGGGCGAGGGCTTCCCGCCGCTCTCGCTGGAGCACCGACTCGTCGGGGAGGATCATGCCGGCCGGCACGTCGAGCACCGAGGGGTCGTCGAGGCTCGTGACCGTGCGAGCCGCGTCATCGAGGGTCTCGACCACGGTCGCCCGCGGGAGGCCCATCGTCTCGGAGATCTCGTCGACCGTCGCCGTCCGTCCGAGGCGGGCGGTGAGCGTGTCGCGGACGGCGAGGGTCTCCTTGATGCGCTTGCGGGTGCCGCGCGAGGCCCAGTCCATCGATCGCATCTCGTCGGCGAAGGCGCCGAGGATGCGGCGGCGAGCGTACGCGCCGAACGGGACGCCGAGGCTGGGATCGAAGGCGTCGGCCGCCTGCACGAGCGCGAGAGCTCCGACGGCGGCGAGGTCTTCGAGGGGGATGTGGGTCGCGCGGGAGTGCAGGTCGCGCGCGAGATAGCCCACAAGGGGAAGGTTCTCCTCGATGAGAGAATTGCGTTCTGCGCGTTCAGGCATCAGCGACTTTGCCTTTCGTCTGCGGGGGGCAGGGGGAACGAAGGGGCGGGTGCCACGCGTGGGGCCGAGTGACGAGGTCAGACTATGAGAAATCTCTCATCTTTTGGAATAGGTAAAAGATTTCCGTCACGTTACGAATGCTTTCGGCCCGCCGATAGAAGACCACAAGCCCGTCGCGGAGCCACACACGTGGGGTCGTGTGAAACCGCGAGAACACCGGGATCCACTGGGGAGGAAAAAATGGGAGCGAACGAGTTGTCGATGCAGCTGTGGCAGGAGCGGGAGCTCCTCGAGCTGCTGATCTTCAAGCTCGAGGAACAGCGCCTGCTGCTCGAATCCGGCGGAATGCGCTGGGTCCACTTCGCGAGTCGCGAGATCGAACAGGTGCTCGGCCGCCTGCGCGAGTCGGGACTCGGGCGAGACGTCGAGGTCGCCGCCGTCGCACGCGACTGGAGCGCACCAGAGGGGGCGACGCTCGCTCAGCTCATCGAAGCCGCTCCCACCGACGCGTGGCGCGAGGTCTTCACCGACCACCGCACCGCGCTGACCGGCCTCATGGCCGAGGTCGGGCAGCTCAAGAACTCGAACGAGGTGCACCTGCGCGCCGCGGGCCGAGCGCTCGAGGAGACCCTCGCCGGGCTCCACGCGAGCACCGGCGAGTACACCACGCAGGGCGGACACGCGCGCGAAGACCTTCCGCGCATCGTGGACAGGGAGATGTGACGAGCACATGTCGACGTTCAGCGGACTGACCACCGCCTCCAGCGCCATCGCCGCGGCACGCCGCGGCATGGACGTCGTCGGGCAGAACATCGCCAACCAGATGACGACCGGCTACACGCGCCAGCGGCTGGAGACCTCGGCCGTCGGCGCGCCGTCGGTGTACGGCCGCTTCGCCACGGGCGAGCAGCCCGGGAACGGCGTGTCGATCGACGGCATCGCCCGCCTCGGCGACGCCGTGCTCGATGCGCGCGTGCGCGACACCCTGGCGGCATCCGGCTACTGGACGACGCGCGCATCGGCATCCGCCGCCGCCGAAGCAGCCCTCGCAGAGCCCACCGAAGACGGCATCGCGCACCAGCTCTCCGAGTTCTGGGCCGCCTGGCAGGACCTCGCCAACGCGCCCGACTCGACCGCGGCGGCCGCCGCCGTCATCACACACGCCGAGACTCTCGCGGGGCGCATCGGCGACGCCTACCGCAAGATCTCCGACCAGTGGTCAAGCGCGCGCACCACCGCCGCCACGACCGTCTCCCAGATCAACGCGCTCGCGTCGCAGGTCGCCGACCTCAACGGCGCCATCCGCGACGCCGCCGTCTCCGGCAGCAGCCCCAACGAGCTCGTCGACCAGCGGAACCTCCTCGCGCAGAACCTCGCCCGGCTGTCGGGCGCCACCGGAACCGTCGAGCCCGATGGCACACTGACCGTCCGCATCGACGGCAACGCGATCGTCTCCGGCGCCGACGCGCGCGCGATCGTCCTCAGCGGCCCGTCGTCTCTCGAAGCAGGCGGCGGTCTGACGCTCACCTGGGCGACCGACAGCGCCATGACCGTCGACGCCGTCGGAGGCGAGCTCGGCGGCCTGCTCGCCGTGCTCGCGCCCGCCGGCGACGGCGGCGTGCTCGCAGGAGTGGCCGAAGACCTCAACGCGCTCGCGACCGCGCTCGCGGCATCCGTCAACGCGCAGCACCAGGCCGGAGTCACGACCGGCGGCACGCCCGGCGGCGACTTCTTCTCGATCGCCGGGGGAGGCCCCGCCGCGCTCGGCCTCGGCGTCGTGCCCCAGGGCCGCGCCGACCTGGCGGTCGCCGCGCCCGGCGGCGGACCCCTCGACGGAGCCAACGCCGACGCGCTGTCGGGCATCGGCAACGCCGCAGGCGGACCCACCGGGCTGTGGAGCGACGTCATCGCCCGCCTGGCGGTGTCGACCGCCGCCGAGGCCGGCCGCGCC
>CALANM010000098.1 GCA_937926065.1 uncultured Microbacterium sp. | reverse complement strand
GCTCGCGCGGCGCGGTGCGGGCACCGGGCGGGCGGCGACCGTCGGGCGCAGCAGGCGCCGGGTGCTCCGGCGTCCTCGGGCGCGCGACGATCGTCATGCCGTCACGATACGTGACGCGCCTGACATCCCGGTGGGACCGTGCGCAGGTCAGAAGCGGTCGGGCGAGGGCGTGCCGTGGCCGTAGCGGATGACGACGTCGGCGTGACGGTCGAAGCGGTAGCCGACGCCGCGCACGGTGCGCACGATGTCCTCGTAACGGCCGAGCTTGGAACGCAGGCGACGCACGTGCACGTCGATCGTGCGCTCACCGGGCGCCTCGTCGCCGTCGGCGTGGCTCCACAGCGACGACACCAGCTCGGTGCGCTCGATCGTGCGGCCCTCGCGGAGCACGAGGTACTGCAGCAGCTCGAACTCCTTGAACGTGAGAGTCGCGACCTCGCCGTCGATGTGCACCCGGCGGCGCGAGATGTCGATCGTGACGCCGCCCGCGACGGCGTCGTCCTCAGGCTGCTCCTGCTTGGTGCGGGCCACGGCGCTCGGCTCGTGAAGGGCGAGACGGACGACGTCGACGTCCCGGCCGCCCGCGCCGGCCGGGGCGAGGGCGACGGTCGCGTATGTCTCGGCGTGCGGAGCGAGCTCTCCGAGCGTGCGGCGCAGCGCCTCGACGAGAGTCGACAGCGAGACGCCGTCGGCGGCGGCCTTGGCCTCGTCGATGCCGACGTAGAGGGCGAAGCCACGGGGTGCGGTGCCTGTCGGACGCGACACGGCAGGAGCGGACGGAGCGGGAGCGAGATCTTCGACCGCGCGCAGGTGACGGTGGGCGGGGGCGGTGAGCAGAGCAGGGTTCGACATGTCGGATGTCCTTCGGAAGGAACCCGGGCGTTTCGCCTCGACGGGTTCGGTGGTGTTGCCGGTGGCCGTGACGGCCGGGGAGCGAGCACACGCGCCGCGTTCGTGGGCGGCGGCCGATGCTCGGGGGTGCGGCGCTTCTCGAAGGTCCTGGAGACGACGCTCAGGATTCAGGACGGAAGCTGCGTGTGCACCCAGCGGATGTCACCGTGTCGGTGACCGCATCGCTGAATCAACACATTCGGCAACACATGGCAACGCGCGGCATCATCGTGCCGGCAGTTCCGTTCGCCTCCCGGGCGGACAGAGTGCGTGCGTTGTCAGTCATGGGCTTGATTATGACGAAGCGTGTCCTCATGTGTCAAACGGCCCGCCAGACGGCCGCCGAACATGACGCAATGTGACAGATTGCTCAGTCCGCGCGCGACGCGGGCTCGATCGTCGCGTCTCAGTGATCCCGGCCCGGCTGTCGTCGGGCGGGCGTACCGTGAAGGAGTGAGCGAATTCAGCTTTGCGAACGAGGTCGACGCCTCGCGCTACACGCTGCACCGCGGCGATGATCTCGTGAGCGTCATCGACTATCGCGACGACGGCACCACTCTCGCCATGACACGCGTGTACACCGTGCCGGTCTTCCGCGGCCGGGGCTATGCGGCCGAGGTGGTGACGCGCGCCGTGGCCGAGATCGAGGAGCGCGGGGACCGCGTCGTGCAGCCCGTGTGCTGGTATGCCGCCGACTGGTTCGCGGCGCACCCTGAGCACGCCGGCATCCTCGCGGAGGGCCGCGCGGGCTGAGGCGTAGTCGCCCCTCCGCCGCCCGTCAATCCCCTCGCCACGTCTCCCGGGCCGACGGATGCTGATGACTCAGTGATCCGTCCGAGTGACGGTCGAGGAGGAATCATGACGAGAGATCTGCCTGACGACATGATCGACGCCGAGCCTGCCGGCGCCTGGACGAGCGGCGACGTCGCCGACGGCGAGACCGCGGACTCCTCCGCCGACGCGATGCGCGAGGTGCAGGAGGAGGCTCCTGACGAAGAGCGGCCGTACGGCGACGGCGTTCCCGCGCCCGACGGCGAGACGGGCGCCGACGCGGAGCCGGTGCGAGCCTCCGATCCGTTCGTCGAGAGCGCCGAGATCCAGCAGGGCGAGGACCCCGACCTGCTGACTGACGACCAGGCGCGCGGATGAGCGGGGGAGAGCGCATGAGCGATCAGCCGAGCCGGAGCATGAATCCTGCCGACCGCGAGGACGGCGACGAGCAGAGCCTCACGGGCAACGAGTTCGAGGAGCCGGGCGCGAACTACCCCGACTCGGCGAAGGAGACCGACGAGGAGCCCCGCATCGCGGGCGTCGCGGAAGACCTGCCGCCGGAGCAGCGCACGGGCACGCAGGACGGCCCCCGCCAGGACGTGCACCTGACGACCGACATGGAGCGCCTCAACGGCATCGTCACGCAGACCCGCGCTGACCTGTCGGGGCAGAGCGCCGACGTCATCGAGAAGTCGCTGCGCCGTCGGCTCGAAGACACCGGCATCGCCCTCGACGAGGACGAGCTCGCGGCTCTCGTGCGCGACATCGCGGGCGGTTCGCGGGCGTGAGGCGGCGCCGGGGCTGATGCGCAGCCGCCGGCGGCGCGTCAGTGCTCGGCGGTGACGAAGCGGAGGATCCCCTCGGCCGCCGGGCCGGCGTCGCGGATGAGGGTCTCGTGCCCGTGGCCGGCGACGTCGAACGAGCGGGCGCGCGGGATCGCCGCAGTCACGGCATCCGTCCAGCGGGCGGGGGAGACCCGATCGGTCTCGCCGCGCACCACGAGCGTCGGCGCGTCGATGCGCGGGTAGGAGCGCTCAGGGCGGTGTGCGAGCATGGCGCGCATCTTGCGGCGCAGGTTCGGTCCTGCCCGGAGGTACTCGCGAGCGCCCAGCAGCAGCACCTTCGGGCTCTCGCCGAGCAGGTCGAGCCCCAATCGGGCGAGCTGGCTGAGGGCGTGGCGGTGACGGATGTCGACCGTAGGGGCGACGAGCACGAGGTGCCCGACGGTGTCAGAGTGCCGCACGGCCACCTCGGTCGCGACCTGCGTGCCCATCGAGTGCCCGAGCAGCACGACCGGGCCGCGGCCGATCTTGCGCAGGTAGGCGGCCACCAGGTCGGCCATGCGCTCGATCGTGGGGATGCGGGGCGGCTCGGGCGCCTCGCCGTATCCGGGGAGATCGGCGGCGATGACCCGACCGTGCGGCTCGAGGCGCTGCACGAGATCGGCGAACACCTTGCGGCCCATGCCGATGCCGTGGAGGAGCACGAACGTGCGTGGACTCGCGTCGGACCCGCGCGCCTCGGCCCTCAGCACGAGCCCGTGCGCCGCGAAGTCCTCGATCTCGCCGTCGTCGGTCGGCACGCCCGTCAGCTCGTCGATCGCGTCGTCGATGGCGTCGGAGACGGCGTCGAGGGGGTCGTCGGCGATCATCCTCCGAGTGTAGGAGAGGGGTGTCGTCGCGCCGGCGGGGGACGTAGCGTATGGCCATGTGCCGCAACATCCACACTCTCCACAACTTCGAGCCCGCCGCGACGAGTGACGAGGTGCACGCCGCGGCGCTGCAGTACGTGCGCAAGATCGCCGGCACGACGAAGCCCTCGAAGGCGAATCAGGCGGCCTT
>CALANM010000097.1 GCA_937926065.1 uncultured Microbacterium sp. | reverse complement strand
GCCAGTCGCGCAGCCAGGGCATCGCCCGCCGCGGCCTCGGCACGGTGCACCTGCTCCACGGCGACGCCGGGCGGGGCGTCGATCGCGATCTCGTGCCGGGCGCCGGGGACTTCGATAAGGATGCGACCGACGGCATCGGCATCCATCAGATGCGCGAAGCGCCGTATGGCCGGAACGGCCGTCTCATCGCCCGCGAGGAACCAGCCGCCCGGGCGTCCGGTGATGACCGTCGCCCCACGCGGGCCGCCGATGCCGACCACCGAGCCGAGGTCGGCGTTCGCCGCCCAGGTCGAGCCCAGGCCGTCACCGGGATGCAGGGCGAACTCGAGGTCGAGCCACCCGTCGTCGGAATTCCACGCGAGCGGGGTGTACTCCCGGCTCGGCGCGGCGCGGAGGGCCGCGAGCGTCGTCGCGTCGAGCGCGGCGGGCGGCTCGTCGGGGAAGAAGACGCGGAGGTGGTCGTCGGACCCGGGGGAGTCGAAGGCGGGCAGCATGCCGTCGGCGGTCTCGGTGGCCCGGAGGTCGCTGCCTCCCACACGCACCCGCACGTATCGGGAGGTCAGCCATTGCCGTTCGGTGAGCCTCGCGAGACGGAAGCGGAGGTCGAGGCGGCGGCGCTCCAGCTGGAAGGTCCGGGCAGGTTCGGACGACGCGGCAGCCGAGGCGGATTTGACGATGCTCACAAAGGTTAGGCTAACCTACATTCATTGGGCGCCCAGGTCGTCCCACCCCGCCGGCGACGCGCTGAGCGCGCCGTTCGGCGTGCCCGGCCGCGCCCTTCCCCAAGGAGGAACACGTATGAGTCCTACCCGCTCGATCACCGCATCCGTCGCACTGATCGCCGCCCTCTCGCTCGCCGGGTGCGCGGCCACCCCCGCCGGGATCGACTCACCCGCGGGACAGGCGACGACGACGGTGACCGACAACCACGGCACCGTCGAGGTGCCGGTGAACCCCGAGCGGGTCGTGGCGCTCGACAACACGACATTCCAGACCCTCAGCGACTGGGGCGTCTCTCTCGTCGCCGCCCCTAAGCCCCTCATGTACGACCTGTGGCCGTCGCTGTCGGGCGGCGCCGACGTGCTCGACGTGGGCCTTCATCGGGAGCCTCACCTCGAAGCGGTCATCGAGGCGGAGCCCGATCTCATCGTCGGCGGATACCGCTTCGAAAGCTTCTACGACGACCTCAAAGACATCCAGCCCGCGATCATCGAGACCAGCCCCCGCGAAGGCGAAGATCACATCTCCGAGCTCAAGCGTCAGGTTGCGATCCTCGGTCAGGTCTTCGACCGTGAAGACGAGGCGCAGCGCCTCGCCGACGAGCTGGATGCCGCGGTCGCCGCGGCGGCGGAGGCCTACAACGGCACCGATACCGTCGCCGGCCTCATCACCTCGGCAGGCGAGATCGCCTACGCCGCGCCGGGCGAGGGACGCGGAGTGGGCTCGGTCTTCCCGACGCTCGACCTCGTGGCCGGGATCGACCGGGAGGCGGAGGACGCCTCGCACGGAGACGACATCTCGGTCGAGGCGATCGCCGCAGCCGCACCCGAGTGGCTCATCGTGCTCGACCGCGATGCGATGTTCGGCGAAGACGGCTACATCGCCGCCAAGGAGCTCATCGAAGGATCGGAAGCGCTGAAGAACGTGCCCGCCGTGAAGAAGGGCCAGATCGTCTACCTCGCTCCCAGCTTCTACCTCGATGAGGGCATCCAGAGCTACACGCAGCTGTACACCGACCTCGCCGACGCGTTCTCGGCCGCCCGCTGACCGGAACCGATCCGGACGGCGGCGGGCCGACACCCGCCGCCGTCCTCCGCTCATGACCTCCCCGCTTCCCGCGTCCCCGCTCGCCGTGCCCCGCCGCCGGCATCCGCTGCGCCTCCGCGGTCGCCTGGCGCTTCCTGCCGCGACGACGGCGGTCACCGCCCTCGTCATCGTCTCCCTCTTCGTCGGCGTGTACGACCTCGGCGCCGACGCGCGCGGCGCCGACATGTTCTGGATCACCCGGGTGCCCCGCACTGTCGCGCTCGTGCTGGCGGGCTGCGCCATGGCCGTGTCGGGCCTCGTGATGCAGCTGCTCACCCAGAACCGCTTCGTCGAGCCGACGACCACCGGAACCGCCGAGTGGTCGGCGCTCGGACTCCTCCTCGTGGTCGTGCTCGTGCCGCAGTCGACCCTCCCCGTGCGGATGGTCGTCGCCAGCGCCGCGGCGTTCGTCGGCACCATGATCTTCCTCGGGATCCTCCGCCGCATCGTGCTGCGCTCCTCCCTCGTGGTGCCGCTCATCGGCATCATGCTCGGCGCCGTCGTCTCGGCGTTCACCACCTACCTCGCCGTCACCACCAACACGCTCCAGATGCTCGGCACCTGGTTCATGGGGAGCTTCACCTCCATCGTCCGCGGGCGGTACGAGACGCTGTGGGCGGTCGCGATCGTCGTCGTGCTCGTCGCGCTGCTGGCAGACCGCCTCACGGCGGCAAGTTTCGGCGAAGACGTCGCGACATCGCTCGGGGTGAACTATCCGAGGGTCCTCATGCTCGGCACGGCGCTTGTCGCGGTGGCCACGGGCGTGACGACGGTGGTGGTCGGCTTCCTCCCCTTCCTCGGGCTGATCGTGCCGAACCTCGTCTCGATGTGGCGCGGTGACAACCTGCGAGCGAACCTCCCCTGGGTGTGCCTCGGAGGCGTCGCGATCATCGTGGTGTGCGACATCGTCGGCAGGGTGGTGCGTATGCCGTTCGAGGTGCCCGTCTCCATGGTGCTCGGTGTCGTCGGCTCGGCCGTCTTCATCTCCCTCCTGCTGAGGATGCGCGCCCATGACTGACATCGCCCCGCGCGTCCTGTCCGCCACCGCGGCGAATGCCTCCGCCCGTTCCCGTCGGCCATGGCTGCGGTTCGCCCTCGTCGGCGCCGTCGCCCTCGTCGGCGCACTCGGCGTGCTGTTCTACGACCTGCCGATGGATCCCTCGCGCCGCGGCTTCTGGCTCGCGCTGGAGATGCGCGGCGTCACGGTCGCCACCATCGTGCTGGTCGCGGTATGCCAGGCGTGGGCCACGGTGCTCTTCCACACCGCCACCTCGAACCGCATCCTGACCCCGTCGATCATGGGGTTCGATGCGCTCTACGTCGTGATGCAGACCGCGCTCGTGTTCTTCTTCGGAGGGGCCGCGCTGGCCGCCACCGACGGACTCCCGAAGGTGGCGCTGCAGAGCATCCTGATGGTGGGCTTCGCGACCGTGCTCTACGGGTGGCTGTTCGCCGGGCGCCGGGGGAGCCTCCACATCATGCTGCTCATCGGCATCGTGCTGGGGGTGGGCTTCGGCTCGCTGTCGACCGTCATGCAGCGACTCCTCACGCCGAGCGACTTCGATCTCCTCTCGGCGCGACTGTTCGGCAACATGAGCAACTCCCATCCCGAGTACCTGCCGTGGGCGGCGGTCATCGTGGCCGCGGTCGCCGCCGCCGTGTGGCGCGCACGGTACCGGCTCGACGTGCTGGCGCTCGGGAGGGACACGGCGACGAGCCTCGGCATCGCATACAAGCGCCAGGTGACCCTGATGCTGGTGCTGATCGCGGTGCTCATCTCGATCTCCACCACGCTCGTCGGCCCCATGACGTTCTTCGGGTTCATCGTGGCGACCCTGGCCTACCAGCTCGCAGGCTCTCCGCGACACGGCGTCGTGCTGCCGTTCGCCGCGCTCCTCGCGATGGCGACGCTGCTGGCCGGGTACTTCGTGCTGCGTCACGTCTTCTACGCGGCCGGCATGCTCACCGTCATCATCGAGTTCGCGGGCGGCCTGTTCTTCATCATCCATCTGCTTCGGAAGGGCGCACTGTGATCACCTTCACCGACGTCACCAAGTCGTACGGAGCGCTCCGGGTGCTCGGCCCGGTCGACCTCGAAATCCCCTCCGGGGGCGTCACGGCACTCATCGGGCCCAACGGGGCGGGGAAGTCGACTCTCCTCACGATTGCGGGGCGGCTCACGGCACCGACCACCGGCACCGTCACCGTCGGCGGGCACGATGTGGCCACGACACCGACCGCTCGGCTCGCGACCGTGGTGTCGATCCTCCGGCAGGAGAACAGCTTCGTCACGCGACTGACCGTGCGCGACCTCGTCGGCTTTGGCAGGTTTCCCCACTCCCGGGGAAGGCTGAGCGCCGATGATCGTCGCCGCGTCGATGAGGCGATCTCCTTCCTCGGGCTCGATGATCTCGCCCACCGGTATCTCGACCAGCTCTCGGGCGGGCAGCGTCAGCGCGCATACGTCGCGATGGTGCTCGCGCAGGACACCGACTGCGTGCTCCTGGACGAGCCGCTCAACAACCTCGACATGCGCCACGCCGTCGGCATGATGGGCCAGCTGCGGCGAGCGGCCGACGATCTCGGAAAGACCATCGTGGTCGTCGTGCACGACATCAACTTCGCCGCCGCCTACGCCGACCGCATCGTCGCGTTGAAAGACGGCCGGGTCGTGCACGCGGGCACCCCCGACGAGGTCATGCGCAGCGACGTGCTCGAGGACGTGTTCGCCACACCGATCACGGTGCGCCGCGACGGAGCGCATCCGCTGGCCGTCTACTACCGTTAGTCCCGCTACCCGCAGGAGACGGCGGGGTCAAGCCCCGAGACGTCGAGGTGACGGGCGCAGTACGGTCGTGGGGCCGCGGCCGGATGCGCCGCGAGAGAGGGAGGCATCATGACCGATCCGCGTGACGAAGACATCGACAGCGACCTCGACAGCGACGACACCGAAGAGACGGCCAAGG
>CALANM010000096.1 GCA_937926065.1 uncultured Microbacterium sp. | reverse complement strand
GCGCAGACCGGCGAGGTGGGGCTTGCCTCCACCGATCTCGTGCGCGAGGCGGCCACGACGGCGCAGCGCGCCCAGCGCGCCTGGCGCGACACCGGGCTCGGGCGCCGACAGCAGGTCCTGTTCCGCCTGCGCGAGATCATCTCGTCGCGAGCGGAGGAGCTGGCGCGCATCATCACGGCCGAGCACGGCAAGACGGTCGCGGACGCTCTCGGCGAGGTCGCGCGCGGCCTCGAGAACGTGGAGTTCTGCACGTCGCTGATGCACCACCTCAAGGGGGAGTATGCCGAGCAGGTCGCCGGCGGTGTGGACGTCCACCAGGTGCGTCAGCCGGTCGGCGTCGTCGCGTGCATCACGCCGTTCAACTTCCCGGCGATGGTGCCGCTCTGGATGGTGACCACCGCGATCGCCGCCGGCAATGCCGTCATCCTCAAGCCGAGCGAGCGCGATCCGTCCGCGGCCGTGTGGCTGGCCGACGCGTTCCGCGAGGCGGGGGTTCCCGACGGCGTGTTCAACGTCGTCCACGGCGACAAGGAGACGGTGGACGCGATCCTCGACGACCCGATCATCCGC
Source organism: uncultured Microbacterium sp. (assembly GCA_937926065.1). Classification (GTDB taxonomy): domain Bacteria; phylum Actinomycetota; class Actinomycetes; order Actinomycetales; family Microbacteriaceae; genus Microbacterium. The sequence continues at coordinate 7,209 of CALANM010000096.1, read as the reverse complement.
GCCGTCTCGTTCGTGGGGTCGACCCCCATCGCGAAGTACATCTACGCGCGGGCGGCCGAGAACGGCAAGCGCGTACAGGCTCTGGGCGGTGCGAAGAACCACATGGTGGTGATGCCCGATGCGGATCTCGACGCGGCGGCCGACGCGGCCGTCTCCGCGGCGTACGGGTCGGCGGGGGAGCGCTGCATGGCAGTCTCGGTCGTGGTCGCCGTCGGGGACATCGCCGATGACCTCGTCGAGGGCATCGCCTCGCGACTGCCCGATCTCAGGGTGGGTGACGGCGCCGACCCCGAGAGCGAGATGGGGCCCCTCATCACTCGCGACGCGCTCGAGCGTGTCACGGGGTTCGTCGCGGGAGCCGCCGACGAGGGCGCGACGGTCGTCGTCGACGGCCGCCGGCACCGGCATCCCGATTCGGGCTTCTTCATCGGACCCACGCTGCTCGACCGTGTGCGCCCCGGCATGCGCGTCTACGACGAGGAGATCTTCGGGCCGGTGCTGTCGGTCGTGCGGGTGGGCACCTACGACGAGGCGGTCGCGCTCATCAACGCGAGCCGCTACGCCAATGGCACGGCGGTGTTCACGCGCGACGGCAAGACGGCGCGGCAGTTCGAGTACGACATCGAGGTCGGCATGGTCGGCGTCAACGTGCCGATCCCCGTGCCGATCGGCGCTTTCTCGTTCGGCGGCTGGAAGGACTCGCTGTTCGGCGACACCCACATGTACGGTCCCGAGGCGTTCGCGTTCTACACGCGGCGCAAGGTCGTCACCACCCGCTGGCCCGACCCGAGCGAGAGTCAGATCAGCCTCGGGTTCCCGACGCACTGACGAATGCATGTCGCCCGCAGCGGAAGTCGCGCCGCGCCACGGGCTCGATCTGCATCCGCGCGGCTAGGCTGTGCGGAGGAGGTCACGATGGCCATTGCACGACTGCACGGAGGCCCGCTCGACGGGCAGATCATCCCGATCGACGACGCGACAGCGGGGCAGCTGATCCTGCCCTACAGCGAGACGCAGGTCGTCTACGAGCGTGAGGGCGAGCCGGCGAACACGGGTCAGGGCGACGGTCCCACCTCGGCCGACTATCGCTTCGTCGAATCGCAGGACGACATCGATCCCGACCCCGACAGCCGCGAAGAGTGACTTCCGACGTCGAGCGGTCGATCGAGGTCGAGCGCAAGTACGACGTCGCTGACGAGACGCCTCTTCCTGACTGGACGACCCTCCCGGGTGTGGTCGCGGTCGGCGACCCCGACCCGCGTGAACTCGACGCGCGGTATCTCGACACCTCGGATGCCGCACTCGCCCGTGCGCGCACGGCGCTGCGTCGGCGCACGGGCGGACCGGATGCCGGGTGGCACATCAAGCGGTCGACTCCCGAGGGCAAGCACGAGACGCGCTGGCCGCTCGACGAGGTCGGCGACGATGCCGAGGTGAGGGTCCCGACCGACGTCGAGGCGGCGCTCGCGCCGATCGCGACGGGCCCCTTCCACGTCATCGCGCGCATCCGAAACCACCGCACGGCATACGCCCTCACCGATGTGCAGGGCGCCCTCGTCGCCGAGTTCGTCGACGACCGGGTGACCGCGACCGACGTCAGACGCGGCGTCGAGACGCGCTGGCGCGAATGGGAGCTCGAGCTCGGCCCGGCGGCGCCGGCCGACGCGGCGGGACGAGAGGCGCTGTTCGCAGCGGCCGACGCGCTCGTCCTCGCGGCGGGAGGGGCGGTCTCGCCCTCCGAGTCGAAGCTCGGCCGTGCTCTCGGCGCGTGAGGCCCGCACGCCGACCGGCAGGAGAGCAGACGTACGCTGACGCCGCCCCACGGCTGCGGTCGGGGCGGCGTCAGCGACCGGCCTCCACGATATCGTCCGGTTCGAGGGGACGGAACCGCTCCCACGGGACTCACACCCAGGCGTGAGCCGTGAGAGCGACGCAGAGAGGGCCGGCTCCGTGATCGCGGAACCGGCCCTCTCTGCGTTGTCGATCAGAAGTTGATCATGTGCCCGGCAAGGCCGTGGAAGGCCTCCTGCAGTGCCTCCGACAGCGTCGGGTGGGTGTGCACGTTGCGGGCCAGTTCGAGGGCGGTGAGGTCCCACTTCTGTGCCAGCGTCAGCTCGGGGAGCAGTTCCGACACGTCAGGTCCGATCATGTGGCCGCCCACAAGCTCGAGGTGCTCGGCATCCGCGATGAGCTTGACGAAGCCGACCGGTTCGCCCAGCCCATGCGCCTTGCCGTTGGCCATGAAGGGGAATGTCGCGACCTTGTACTCGCGGCCGGTCTCCTTGTACTGCGCCTCGGTGTAGCCGAACGAAGCCACCTGCGGCGAGCAGAAGGTCGCACGCGGCATGAAGCGGTAGTCGCCGAGCGGCATGGTCTCGGCCCCGCCGATGGTCTCGGCGGCGACGACGCCCTGAGCCTCGGCGACATGCGCGAGCTGGAGCTTGGCCGTGACGTCGCCGATGGCGTAGATGCCCTCGACGTTCGTGCGCATGTAGTCGTCGATCTCGATCGCACCGCGCTCCGACACCTTGACGCCGGTGTTCTCCAGGCCGAAGCCCTCGATGCGCGGAGCGAAGCCGATCGACATGAGCACCTTGTCGGCCTCGATCTGACCCTGCGCGCCGCTCTTGTTGTCGGTGTAGGTGACAGTGACCTTGTCGCCCGAGTCGACGACCGTCTCGACCTTGGTCGAGACCAGCAGGTCGATGCCGTAGTTCTTGTACTGGCGGGCGATCTCCTTGGAGACGTCGGCGTCTTCGTTGGGGAGGGCTCGGTCGAGGAACTCGATGATCGTGACCTTCACGCCGTAGTTCGACATGACGTAGGCGAACTCCATGCCGATCGCGCCGGCGCCGACGATGACGATCGAGTTCGGCAGCTCGCGCGAGAGGATCTGCTCCTCGTAGGTCACGACGTTCTCACTGAGGGTCACGCCCGGCAGCAGGCGCACGGTGGAGCCGGTCGCGATGATGACGTTGTCGAAGGTGACGTCCTCGGTCGAGCCGTCGGACTTGGTCACGGTGATGGCCTTGGGGCCCGTGAACGAGCCACGGCCCTCGTACTCGGTGACCTTGTTCTTCTTCATCAGGTAGTGGATGCCCTTGACGCGGCCGTCGGCCACGTCGCGGCTGCGATCCCACGCCTTGCCGTAGTCGAGCGAGAACTCGCCCGAGATGCCGAAGAAGTCGGCCTTGTGCTTCAGGGTGTGGGCCAGCTCGGCGTTCTTCAGAAGCGCCTTGGAGGGAATGCACCCCACATTGAGGCAGACACCGCCCCAGTACTTCTCTTCGATGATGGCGGTGGACAGGCCCAGCTGCGCGGAGCGGACCGCTGCGACATAGCCACCGGGGCCGGCACCGAGGACGACGACGTTGTAATGAGGCATACCTAAAGCCTAGTCCTCGTGGGAGGGCCGCCTCCGCCCCACGAGCAGTCCGATGACGGCGGCGATCACGACGAGGACGCCGAGGCCGATCCACACCGGCAGCAGCCCGTCACCGGCAGCCGATCCGGCATCGTCGGGCGCCTCGCTCGGCGCCTCGCTCGGCGGGGCGTCCGACGGATCGCCGACCGAGAAGGCGAACTCGCCCGAGATGGGATGACCGTCGCTGGAGACGACGCGCCACGCGACCTGCACGGAGCCGGATGCCGTCCCCGTCAGCGGCTGGCGTACGCGCACGCCGTCGACGACGGGTTCGCCTGTCGTGAGGTCGGAGCCGGCGGCATCCGTCACGACGATCTCGGTCGCACCCTCGCCGGTCAGGAGGACGCCGCTGAAGGTCAGTGCGAGCTCGTCGGGGAGCGCCTCGACGACGGCGCCGTCAGCGGGGTCGGAGCCGATGAGGCTGTCGTGCGCGAAGGCGGGGGAGGCGGGCCCGAAGGCGAGCAGGCCGGCGAGCAGAGCGGTGAGCGCTCCGAGCGCCGCGAGCAGTCGTGTGTGAATTCCTCGTGACAACACGAGGTCGAGCCTACCGACGCCTGTTGCGAAGACGGCGGGCGTCTTACCATGGCCGCAGGTGAGCCCCTCGATCGGCTCGAGGGTGTCGGCGAGCCTCGGAACGGATCAAGGAGAGCCATGGACGCGATGATGATGGACGCCATGTCCAAGGACATGATGTCGATGGAAGGCATGCCGCAGATGGACATGGCGGCGATGCAGGCCTGTATGGACGCCTGTGCGGCGTGCGAGCAGGCGTGCGTCGTCTGTTCGACCCAGATGCTCGACTGCGCTGCGTCGTGCATGAACTGCGCCGACATGTGCAACACGATGATGCGCGCGATGATGCGGATGCAGGGCATGACCTCGGCGTCGCTGATGTCGATGCTCGACGCGTGCATCGCGATGTGTCAGACGTGCATGGACATGTGCATGGAGCACGCCGACATGAGCCCGGTCTGCAGGATGTGCGCCGACGCCTGCAAGGCCTGCATGGAGGCCTGTGCGGCGATGAAGAGCTCGATGGCCGCGGCCTGAGCTCGGCGTCGTCGGTCAGCCGATCTCGACGGCGTTGAACAGGCGGCCGCCCGCGCTCAGCGCGTGGTAGCGCTGGTGATAGGCGACGGGTTCACCGGCCGTGATGATCTCGGTCACGCCGGCGCCGTTCCACAGTGCGATCCGTGCGCCGTCCGCGAGCGACGCGAGCTCGAGCGAGCCGTCTTCCGAGGTCGAAGCGACGATCGCGTCGATCCACTCGGCGGGCGTCGCCGAGACCAGGCGTGCCTGGATGAGGTGCACCGCGTGGCCGGGGGCGAACGACGAGCATGCTCCGCCGTGCGCGCACATGCAGGTCCGCTCCTGACGCACCGGGGCGGGCGTGAGGCGGTCATGCGGCGTGAACACGGGAGAACTCCTTGTCGTGGAAGGTCGGTATCCGCCAGGCTAGGCGGTGACCCGTCGCCCTGGCGTCGACGACGACACAGGGTGAAACAATCAGCGGACCGTGTCTCGCCCGTGACCGGTCCGCCCACCTGAGATCGCTCTTCCGCTCCCCGCGCGATCGGTTAGGGTGAATGAGGAGGAGGAAAGCGTGGACGAGAACCGTCGCCCCGACGAGATACGGCGTGAAGCCGAGTCGCAGCAGCGCTCGATGACCGATACGACGCAGACCTTCGGCCATGACTCCGATCTGTCGTTCATCCCGTTCGGGAGCGACCTGAGCGAGGTCGAGCTCGAGGCCATCGCGGCGCTTCCGTCGCGCTCGGCGATGCTGCTCGTCCGCTCAGGCCCCACGGCCGGAGCGCGCTACCTCCTCGACACCGACGTCACGACCGTCGGGCGCCACCCCGAGGCAGACATCTTCTTCGACGACGTCACCGTGTCGCGCCGCCACGCCGAGATCACCCGCTCCGGGACGGTCTTCGAGCTGGTCGACCAGCGTTCGCTCAACGGAAGCTACGTCAACGGCGAGCGGGTCGACCGCGCCGTCCTGACCAACGGCGCCGAGCTGCGAATCGGGAAGTTCCGGCTCAACTTCTTCGCCTCGCCCCTCGATCGCGAGTCGGTCGGGTGACGCCGGCAGCAGCACCCCGTGGACGCGCGTCGTCCGCGGGGCACCTCAGCATCGGCCAGGTCCTCGCGCGGCTGAGCCCCGAGTTCCCGTCGCTCAGCGCGAGCAAGCTCCGCTACCTCGAAGTGCAGGGGATCGTCACGCCGGTTCGCACGGAGTCGGGGTACCGCAAATTCTCGCCCACCGACGTCGAGCGGCTGCGCACGACGCTGACGATGCAGCGCGACTACGGGATCCCGCTCGCCCGCATCCGCGAGTACCTCGACGATCCGTCGGGAGACCTCGCCGCGATGCCGGCCTCGATCGTGCACACCGCTCGACGGCACCGTCGGGATGAGCTGATCGCCGCAGCCGGGGCATCGCCTGTCCTGCTGAGCGACGCCGTCACGGCAGGGCTGATCCCCGCCGGCGACACGTTCGACGACCGCGCCCTGTCGATGCTGCGCGCCCTCGTCGCCCTCGAGGCGCACGGCATCCAGCCCCGGCACCTTCGGTCGCTGCGTCAGGCAGCCGAGCGCGACGTGACCCTCGTCGAGAGCGCGCTCGCTCCGCTGCTGCGCAAGTCGGATGCCGCGTCGCGCGCCCGCGCGCACGAGCTCGCCCCCGAGCTCCTGCGCCGCATCGACGAGCTCCGCGCGGGCATCGTCCAGACGGCGCTCGAGCGACTCGCGCCGTGATCGGATCACGACACGCCGAAGCGACACGGCCGGATGTCGTTGCCGGGTGGGCGTCCCTCATCTAGCGTTGAAGCAACAACCCACCGTAGGAGGCGATATGACCGCGCACGACGCGATCGGCGAGCCGCAGTTCATGACCGAACTGCTGTTCACCGACGGCCTCCCGCAGATGGACGACGAGGTCGGCTACCGCGGCGCCGTCGCTGCGCGCGCAGCCGGCATCACCTACCGCCAGCTCGATTACTGGGCACGCACGGAGCTCGTCGAGCCCACTGTTCGAGGCGCCTCCGGCTCGGGTTCTCAGCGCCTCTACGGCTTCCGCGACATCCTCGTGCTCAAGCTCGTCAAACGTCTGCTCGACACCGGCATCTCGCTGCAGCAGATCCGCACGGCCGTCGACCAGCTCCGCGCCGCCGGCATCCGCGACCTTGCGGGCACGACGCTCATGAGCGACGGCGCCTCGGTCTACCTGTGCACCTCGAACGACGAGGTCATCGACCTGGTGAGCCGCGGGCAGGGCGTCTTCGGCATCGCCGTCGGCAAGGTCCTTCACGAAGTGGAGTCGACGCTGCTCGACTTCGACCCGCAGGCTCCGGACCCTGTCGACGAGCTCGCCGCGCGCCGCGCCGCGCGTTCCGCGTAAGGGCTCGTCGCACTGCTGCACGGCATCCCCGCGGATGCTGGCGTCTCGCGTGCGCGAGGCGTCCGTCTGCCTGCCCGTGCCGTCGTGGCCGGGGGAGCCGCCCCGTGGACGGCGAAGCCCTGGTGATACGACGACGCGTCAGGAGCTGAGGCGGATCAGGCGCGTGCTTCGCCGGCCACGGCGATGCGACCCGTGCGCATGACGCGATCGAGGAGAGCGTCGAAGTCGCTCGCAAGCTCCTGCGCGGAGTCGCCCGGCCAGATGTGCAGGGGCTTCGCGGCGCCCTGAGCCTGCTGCAGGGAGGTGCGCTCCGGCAGCTGTGGCGAGAGCACGAGCGGCCCGAACATGTCGCGCAGCTCCTTGATGCGGAACTGGTGCTCGA